>JAYTTT010000183.1:0-8214 GCA_043744895.1 Gemmatimonadota bacterium
AAATTCATCGTAGATGCCCTTCAGGAAGTTCCGCCACCGCCGGTATTTGTGGAGCTCGTCGAAGGCCCACATGGGGGTGTCCGGCAACTCCCGCCGGAGGATGGACTCGCGCTGAGCCGGGATATCCCAATTCAGGTAGCCGGCCGGAGCGGTGAGGAGGGTCCGGGCGAGGGTGGTTTTGCCGACCTGACGGGGGCCACCGAGAAAGACCATTTTCTCTTGGAGGTCGGCTTCGAGTTGGTCGTGCAGGTACCGGCGCATAGCTGAGTATATTACGGTCTATCGTGACTTACAAGCGCGTGTTTCACGATGCCGGCCAGATCAGCGGGTCCGGGACCGGTAGCCAGATCCGCCCCTTTCCGCTCCGTTAGGCGTCAGCCTCCGCCGCTCAGCCGGCGCCGACCATCCGCCCCGCCACCAGCGCCAGCACGATGCAGAGGAGGCCCCCGCCGACCACCACGCCGCGAAGGGCTTTCGGAATCGTCGACCCACCCACCACGTGATAGGCCAGCGCGCCGAAGAACGGGACCAGCAGAATCACTGCCACCCAGCCGACCACAACGCCCCGGCTGACCGGACGGCGGCCGAGGTCGGAGAACGCCAGCGCCGACCAGGCGGCGTAGAGCATGATCGGCAGGAAGTATCCGTAGAGGCTCAGCAGGATCGAGAGCGCCGATGGCAGAGCAATTTCACTCATGAGGGCATCCCGCCGGATCAGCGGATCCGATAGAAGGTGAGGGCGTACGCCGCGGCGACGACGGCCAGGCCGCCGATCACGGTGGCCAGCCGAGCGACCCGTGACAAGGTCGGGCGGCCGGCCAGGAGATAGGCCATCGCGCCGGCGACCGGCAGCAGCAACACGGCCGCGCCCCACCGCGACGCGGAGCCGGGTTCCTGGTCGGCCCGGTCAGCGAGGTCCAGCAGAGCCACGGTCGACCAGGCGCAGTAGAGCATCATCGGCACCAGATAGTCGTAGACGCCGAACAGCACCGTGTTAAGACGCCAAGGCGTGACGAGGGAGAGAATGCTGCCCGGCATCATCGCCTCCCGGTCGGGGCCGCGGCGAGAACATCAGCCGGCGGGACCGGGACCCGGATCGCATCAGCGTTGATCGGATAGCCGGCGAACGGATCGATTGGCGGTCGGACGGGCGCCGCCGCACCCCCGGGCATCTGCGGCTGAAGCGCCGGGCTGGCCCAGTGCTTCCATTCGTCGCCGAACTTCGTTCGAGGCCGGAAGAACGCGGCCCGGCCCCCCACGCTCGCGAAGTACGCGACCGGGTCGCCGACCACTGGGAACCGGAGGCCGCCGCACGACTGCAGCAGCTCGAGCCCCCACGGCACCGTGCTCCGGTAGCGATTGCCGCTGAAGCAATTGCCCTGGCTGCCCAGCCCACTCAAGGCCAGATCGGCCCGCCGCGAATCCACGATCACGTTGTCCCGGACCACGTTGTCGATCGACGGATAGACGTTCCGGTCCTTGGTGGTGTAGAGGTGAATCCCGTTGGCCCCGCTGCCCCGGATGTAGTTCCGGGCGATCAGATTCCGGCTGCCGCCGGTGACGGCAATGCCGCTCCCCCGATTGTCGAGGATCAGATTGCCGACAATCACGTTCTCGCGCTGCGGCGGATGCGGCTCGACGTCGAAGGTGTTAGGCGCGATGCCCGGCCCCTGATTGTTCCGCCAGATCGAATTGATGATGTAGAGCGATCCGCTGGAATTGGTGCCCGAGTAGCCGTCGCCGAGATTGTTCTCCCCGATCACGCTGTCGAGAATGGTCCGGCACGGGTAACAGCCGCCGACGTAGAACCCGGCGTCCGGCGAGCCGGCGCCGAGCGAGTGGTCGAGGAGTCCGTCGTAGGAATCGAAGGCGTAGACCCCGTAGTCGCCGTTGTTGATCGCGGAAATGTAGGACCCGCGGTACCCCTTGACGCCGGTCCAGAAGAATCCGTTCAGGGTGTAGTTCCTGGCGGTGAGGTTCTCGACCGCGACCGCATTGGCGAACACCGTGACCCCGTTCGGGCGGACGAACTCGCCGTCAAGGATGGTTCCGTTGCGATCGACGCCGCGGAGGGTCACCGAAGGAGTAGTGATGACCACGTCCTCGTGGAAGACGCCCCGGTCGACCAGCACCAAATCACCCGGCTCGGCGGCGTCGAGCGCGGCCTGGATGGTAGGATAGCCACCCGGCACGGCCAGGGTCCGACCGCTCGCGGTCGCGACCGCCTCCCGCTGACCGGCCTTGGCACCGGGGGCCTGATACTCGGTATCGCCGACCACCACGGTCCCCACCATGCCCTTGCTGCCGTCCGCGGTGCCGTGAAAGGAGCAGTAGTAGTGGTAGACGCCGGGCTTGTCGAACTTGATGTCGACCCATTCACCGACCTGAACCTCCAGCCGGCCGCTGGCGCGCGAAGTTGACCAGGAGGTGTCGACGGCGATGGCGTTGTGGATGATTCCGCCCAGATTCCGGAAATGGACGTGCCCGCCGACCGGGACCTTCATCAACGTGGGCGAGAAGGTGTTGTCCGCCATGGTGACGAAACTGCTGTCGGACAAATCCTGGCCTTGGCCACATCCGGCCAAAGCGAGCGACGCCATCACCATCGCGGGGAACCAGGCGGCCAACCGGTGCATGGTCGACTCCTTAAGCGTTGTCAGGGGTAAGGACCAAGATACCGACCGGGCTAATGATTCGCCGGCTTCCCGGGCCGGATCACCCCGACGGCGCCTTCGACCGCAATCACCGTCCCATAGGGCTCCGACAGGCGACCCAGCGTGGCCAGAATCTGCCGAGCCACTTCCAGCGACGCGAGCCGAGGGGTTCCCTTCCCCGCGTCCGGGTCGGCGAAGCCCAGTTCGACCGGGTAGAGCCGGATCTCCGACACGCTCCCGCTCTCGTATTTGGTCACGGCGATCACGCTCCGGTACCAAATCGGGCCGTCTTTGCCGAACGACCGGGCCAGCCACCATTCGTGAAACTCGGCGTCGGTCATGGTCCGCGGATCGCGTTTGAATTGCTCGTAGAGATCCATCGCCACCGGCTCCAGGCTGCCCACCTGGAAGAAGAAATTGCCCAGGCTGTAGAAGATCGGCCGGCCCCGGTAGATCTCGATCCCGCGCAGTTGGTGGGGGCCGTGACCGATGAAGGCATCGGCCCCGTTGTCGATCGCCGCGTGGGCGAGTCCGGGCAGGAAATCGGCCGGCTGGTCACTCCAGTTGCCGGGCTCGTGGGCGTGAATGGTGGCGATCATGAAGTCGGCGTTCCGCTTCCCTTGCCGGATCGCGGCCATGATTTCCCGGACGTCCACCGAGTCAGCATCGTAGCTGAAGGCGACTTGGTCCTTGACCGCGGGCGTGGCCCGGTACCGGATCCCGAATAGCTCGAGATCGGTCAGACTCGAATCGGCCGGGGGCTGGAAGGAACCTCGGGGCTGGGCGTCGTAAACCTGGCGGAGCGAGCGGAGCATCTCGGGCGACACCAGCACCCGCCGGTTGAGCCGGAACGCATTGACGCCCGGGCGCCCCGGGGCCTGATTGAGCGGATTCATCGACCGGGAAAGCGGCGTGAAGCTCGACGCCATCGACACCACGGCCACGGTGCCCTGGGGCGTCGCGAGGTAGCGGGCGGCACGGGCGGCGGCCCGGGTCTCCCCGGTACCGGCGTGCGCGATCCCGGCGTCGTCCAACCGCCGGTCGGTCTCCCGCATTCCTTCGAGTCCCCAGTCAGTCGAGTGGTTGTTGGCCCGGGCCACCACGTCGAAGCCCATCCGGCGGAGGTCGGGCACCACCTCCGGTTCGCTCCGGACCCAGAGGCCGCCGAACTCGGCCTGAGGGTATCCCGTGAAAGTGCGGAGGTCGATCGCGGTGGACTCGAAGTTGCCGAAGGCGACCGTGGCGCCCTGAAGCAAGGCGATCGCTTCGGCCAGGCCGGGCGTTTTGGCGACCGGGGCCGAATGGGTCTGGATCAAATCGCCCACCGCGGCCAGGGTGAAGCCGTTAGGCACGCCCAGGGTCAGCGGGCGAACGCTGTCCCGGGTGGCGGGGGATCGCTGGGCCGACGCCGGCCCGGCTATCACGAGGAGGGTGACCGTCAGCATCTGGCGGGACATGGCGACAGCTTTCGAACGGGATGGTCTACAGTACTACCGGCGGCGCTCACCGGCAATCAGCGCCGGCTCGGCCGAATGAAGCCGACCCCGCCCTCGACCGTGATCGTCGTCCCGTACGGCGCTGACAGCCGGGCCAGCCTCGCCAGGATCTGCCGGCCCACTTCCAGCGACGCCGGACGCGGCACCCCCCGGGTGGTGGGCCGGTCGCCGTAGCCGAGTTCCACGGGATAGAGCCGGATTTCCGAGACCCCGCCGCCGTCGTACCGGCAGACCGCGACGACGCTCTGATACCACGTCGGGCCGTCGGCACCGCTGAAGAACTTGTTGACGAACCAGGTGTGGACATCGGCATCGCTCGTCGTCCGCGGGTCCATCTTCAACTGCTCGTACAGGTCCTGCGGGATCGGCTCGTGGGTTTCCACCTGGAAGAAGAAGTTGCCCAGGCTGTAGAAGATCGGCCGGCCCCGGTAGATCTCGATTCCGCGCAACCGGTGGGGCCCGTGGCCGATGAAGGCATCAGCGCCGTGGTCGATCGCGGCACGGGCCAGGCCTGGCAGGAAATCGGCCGGCGGCTCACTCCAGTTGCCGGGTTCGTGGGAATGAATCGTCGCCACCAGGAAATCGGCGTTCCGCTTTCCCTGGCGGATCGCCGCCAGGTTCTCCCGGACGTCGGTGGAATCGACGCCGTAGCTGTACGCCATCCGGTCCTTGATCGCCGAGGCGACGCGGTACGAGGCCCCGAACAGATCGAGTTCGGTGCTGGTCGAATCGGCCGACCCGGCGGCGGCTTCCGGTTGCGCGGCCGCGAGCCGGCGGAGCGACCGGAGCATCTCCGGCGACACCAGAATCCGCTCGTGGAGCCGGAGCGCGTTCACGCCGGGGCGCCCCGCCGTCTGATTGAGCGGATCCATCGACCGGGACGATGGGGTGAAGGTCGAGCTCATCGACACCATCGCCACCCGGCCCTGCGGAGTGGCGAGATAGCGGGCGGCGCGCGCGGCGGCGCGGGTCTCGCCGGTGCCGGCGTGGACGATCCCGGCATCGTCGAGCCGCCGGTCGGTTTCCCGCATCCCCTCGGAGCCCCAATCGGTGGGGTGATTGTTGGCCCGGGCCACGAGATTGAACCCCATCCGCCGCAGATCGGGCAGCACGTCCGGCTCGGTCCGGAGCCAGAGCCCGCCGTTCTCGGCCTCGGCGTGGCCGGTGAAGGTCCGGACATCGAAGACGGTGGACTCGAAGTTCCCGAACGCGACCGTGGCGCTCTGGAGCGGGGCCACCGCGTTATCCAGGCCGGGTGCCGTGGCCGGGGCGATCCGGTGGGTCTGGATCAGATCGCCGACCGCGGCCAGGGTGAAACCGTTAGGCACGCCGAGGGTGAGGGCGCGGAGGCTGTCTTGGGTGGCGGCGCGCTGGGCCAATGTCGGACCGGCCACCAGAAGCAGGGCGAGGACCGGCGTGAGGTGCCGGCGCGCCGAACCGATCGGGTCTGACAAATAGCCGGCCTGGTCAAGGGATGATCAACAGTACCACCCGGCGAACGGGTTGCGCCACGTCCAGTCCGCCTCGGCTACCGAGCCGTCCGGCCGGAATGTCATCCGGTAGTCGAGCCGGATCGTGGTCCCGTTCCGGCTCATGGTGACGCCGGACAGGGTGGGGCCGCTCAGCGTGAACCGTTCGAGGGCGATCGTGTCCACGCCCAGCCGAGCGACGTCACCGCTCGGGTGGTGGCTTGTCCGGCAGCCGTCGCTGGGAGGAGAGCCGCGAGTACCAGGGCCAATCGGTAGTGCTGCCTCGGCATTCAGAAGAACCGATTTGCGATGCCGACCGCGATCGTCCCCAGCCAGAACAGGAACATCCACTTCACCGTGTCGGCCTTTTGGATCGCCAGCTCAACCCGAAGCCGGGACTCCAGCGCCTCGGTCGCCATCCGGACGCCCGCGATGTCCTCCCGAACTCCCGACCTGAACGAAGCGAATTCCGACCGGAGTTCCGCGATGCCCTGCTTGAACTCCGACCGAACCCCCGCCAGCCCCTCGGCGAGTTTGGCGTCCGAGCGGACAAAGTTGACCTCGTTGAGCTCACGGAGCTCGGTCCGATAGGTTAGATCCACGGCGTTGAACCACTCCACCAGTTCGTTGGTGAGGTCGTCTCCGAAGGCATCGTAGAACCTCCGGGACAGCTTGGCGGTGACCGGCATGCCGACTCCATGAGAATGTCGGTCACCATCCTAAGCTACCCTCGGCTTCGCGACATAGGCAAATCACTACAATTGGGGCCTTTTGCCGCCGGGTCGCCGCCTGAAGGGTCCTAGGTCAATCGAGTAACGCCGAAAACAACGATCGAAGGTCGATCTCGAGCCCGTCACCCGCACCGGCCGGATCCCAACGTAGCCGGTCGATCAGGACCTCGGGCCGATCGTCGGCCGGCCGCCATCGTTCCACCACCCGGGAGTCGAGATCGACGATCCAGAACTCGGCGACACCCGCAGCCTGGAAGGCGGGGCGTTTGACCACCCGATCGTAACGAGCCGTGCTCGGTGACGAGATCTCGACGACGAGGAGCGGGATCGGAAGGTCGGCCCAATCCCGCCCCGGCTTGCCGTCCACCAGTGCGGTCACGAACAGATCGGGCTGGTAGATCTCGCCCGGCCGAAGCTCGAGATCCGCCGGGGCTATGCACGCCTCGCCGACCCCTCGGGCGCGGACAAAGGGGGCGATCTCGAGAAGGAGGGCGGCCACCGCGCCCTGGTGCACCTTCCGCGGCGAGGGCGTCACCAGCAACTCGCCATCAATGAGTTCGTAGCGCATCCCGTCTTCGGGAAGCGCAAGCACCTCGTCGCGGGTCCACCGCCGTACCAGAGTCGGCATGGCCATAGGTTAGCCTCCTCGGCCAGAATTGGGCAAGCCATTCGCCGAAGATCGGCAACCCGAGGCGGGACGGCGTAACCATTTTATCCAGTGCGCCATCATTCCAGCGCATTCCGACCACGTGCCCCACTTCCAGCGGCCCGGAGCCCGTTGGCACGTATATTCAGAGGACACCATGGCAAACCCCCCGGACGATCTCGCCCGCACCCTCGCCGACCGCTACCGGATCGAACGCGAACTCGGCGCCGGCGGCATGGCCACCGTCTACCTCGCCCACGACCTCAAGCATGACCGGCAGGTCGCCCTCAAGGTCCTCCGCCCCGAACTTGCCGCCGCCATCGGGGCCGAGCGGTTCCTCGCCGAGATTCGAACCACCGCCAACCTCCAGCACCCCCACATCCTCCCGCTGCACGACTCCGGCACCGCCAACGGCACCGTCTTCTACGTGATGCCGTTCGTCGATGGCGAGACCCTCCGGAGCCGGTTGACTCGGGAGACCCAACTGCCGCTCGAGGACGCGATCACCATCGCCCGGGAGGTGGCCGATGCGCTGACCCATGCCCACACACGGGGCGTCATCCACCGCGACATCAAGCCCGAGAACATCCTCCTCCAGGACGGGCACGCACTGGTGGCCGACTTCGGGATCGCGCTCGCCGCGGCCCGAACCGGCGGCGCCCGGATGACCGAGACCGGCATGTCGCTCGGAACCCCGACCTACATGAGCCCCGAACAGGCCATGGGCGAGCGAGTCATGGACGCCCGGACCGACGTCTACGCGTTAGGCGCTGTCGTCTACGAGATGCTCACCGGCGAGCCGCCCTTCACCGGCCCGACCGCCCAGGCCATCGTCGCCATGGTGATGACCGAACGGCCGAGTCCGCCGAGCGTGGTGCGTGATACGGTCCCGGAGCACGTCGACTATGCGGTCCTCCGGGCGCTCGCCAAACTCCCGGCCGACCGATGGCCGACCGCGGCCGCCTTCGCCGCCGCCTTGGCTGGGACGGGTGGGCGAGCCATCCTCCACCGGTCGAGCCCGCCGCGAATGAATTGGACCTTGGCGGCCATCGCGGGCACCGCGGTCCTGGTGGCGGCCTGGAGCTGGATCGGCCGAACGCCGAAGGCCGGCGGCGGCGAACCAATCCGCCTCGCCATCGATCCGCCGGAACATTGGAGTTTTTCCCCGGAGATCGCGCCGGCGGTTTCCCCGGATGGCCGGCGGGTGGTCTTCCAGGC
>JAYTTT010000184.1:0-2133 GCA_043744895.1 Gemmatimonadota bacterium
GTATTTGAGGTAGTAGGCGTGCTCCCACACGTCACAGCCGAGGAGCACTTTCTTGCCGTCCATGACCGGACAATCCTGGTTCGGCGAACTCTCGATCGCCAAGCCGGCGGCACCGGTGGTCAGCCAGGCCCACCCGCTGCCGAACCGGGTCATGCCGGCTTTCTGGAATTGTTCCTTGAACTTGTCGAAGCCGCCAAACGCCGAGTCGATGGCCCGGGCCAGGTCGCCGGCCGGGGCCGAGGCTCCACCGGGCGTCATCAGCTCCCAGAACAAGGTGTGGTTGTAGTGACCGCCGCCGTTGTTGCGAACGGTGGTACGAATCGCCTCGGCCACCTGTCCCAAATTCCCGATCA
This sequence comes from Gemmatimonadota bacterium, assembly GCA_043744895.1. Classification (GTDB taxonomy): domain Bacteria; phylum Gemmatimonadota; class Gemmatimonadetes; order Gemmatimonadales; family GWC2-71-9; genus SHZU01. The sequence goes on from JAYTTT010000184.1 coordinate 354, forward strand.
GCTGCTCGATCGGCAGTTGGTCGAGGTCAGGATGGTCCTTGAGCGCGGCGTTCAGATTGTTGACGTACGCATCGTGGTGCTTGTCGTGGTGGATCCGCATCGTCTGCTCATCGATGGTCGGTTCCAGGGCGTTATAGGCGTAGGGCAGTGGCGGCAAGGTATGCGGCATCGAATGGCTCCGACCAGGGAATATTGAATTCCGACTAACTTCTAGGGGATTTGGTCTGCCAATTATGGCGACCCCGAGCGCTTGAAGCAACGGGCGGCGGCGCATCCGCGGCTACCGCGACGATACCGTGAAGCGGATGAGCACGCCTTCGACGAACTCGACCTCGATTCGCCGGTCCCGGGTGAGGTAGACCGAGCTGCTGACCTTGAGGGTTCCCTCGGACCGGGTCGCGATCGACTCGGGACGGCCCAACAACCCATCGACCTCTTCGGCCAGGAGCCCCTTGCGCAGGCCGGTGGCGGGGTCGGCACCGACGGAGGGCCGGCTCCCCTCGCCGTGAAGGCCGGGACGGTCAGACTTCGACGCGAGGACCAACGAAAAATCGACATACTCCGCGAGGGCCCGCATCACGCCGTCCGGGGTCAGCGCCTCCTCCGGGACGACCGGTTTGAAGCGCAGGTTGAAGCGCGAACCGCTCTCGCTCCGCCGTTGGCGGATGTTGGCGTCCTTCATCTGCTGGGCTTGCGCCACGGCGGCCCGGTTGGCGGCATCGGTGCGAGCCCGATCCTTCCGGAGCCCGTCGAGCTCTTCCTGGGCTTTCTTCTTCGCCGCGGGATCACTGAGGCCCGGCAGCTCCTTTTCGAGGTTCTTTTCTCGGGCGCTTTTGTCCGCCGACGAGGTGGACACGTAGCTCCCGGTTTCATCGCCGAAGGTTCCGTAGCCGCCACCGCCCAGCTGGAACTCGATCAGATCCTTCTTGACCCGGATCTTCGTGATGAGCATTTCCTGGCCCCGGCGGATCGCCGTGCCGGACTGTTTCAGTCGTTTTGCGACCCGAGGGAAGTCGATCGGCTGGGAGGTTCCCGGGTAGACATCGATCCCCTCTTCCGTTCCCGGCATTTCGAGTTTGACGACCACCGATTTGCCCTCGAAGAATCGGCGGAGCGACTCCTCCGATTGGGCCAAACCCCGCGAGGAAACCGCGAGGAGACCGACGACCACGAACGATGCACACCGCATGGAATTCTCCCGGGGTCAGGACACGGACTTCTTGTCGAGCTGGCCGATGGTCTTGATCGACGCCGGCCGCTCCTTCTTGAGCCTGGCCGCCACTTTCTCGGCCGTTTCGATGACTCGAAGGACGTTCTCACCGGCGAGCTTTCGGAGGTCGGATTCGGTCCACCCGCGGCGGGCCAACTCCGCAAACAACGCCGGAAAGGTTCCGACATCCTCGAGGCCTTCGATCACGTCGTCGATTCCGTCGAAGTCGCTGCCGATCCCTACGTGATCGACGCCGGCCATTTTTCGGACGTAGTCGATCGAGTTGGCTACTTCGGCAAGGGTCACCTTGGGGGCCGGGTTGGCGACATCCCATGCCTTCATGTCGCGCTCGAGCCCGGCGCGATCGGCCCCAGCCTGACGGGCCACCTCCGTCCGCTTTGCCGCGCGAGCCTTGTCGTGGTCGTACAGCCGTTGGGAGACGAACGACGTCACAAAGGGCACCATGACGACCCCGCCGTTTTTCGGCACCCGGGCGAGAATCGAGTCCGGCACGTTGCGGGGGTGGTTCGACATCGCCCGGGCCCCGGAGTGCGAGAAGATGACCGGGGC
>JAYTTT010000185.1:0-132884 GCA_043744895.1 Gemmatimonadota bacterium
CGCAGTCACTTCATGCCCGACAACATCGAAGGGGTCCAGGTCGGCGATGAGGTCTACTTTCATCTTACCAATCTGGAACAGGACTGGGATGTGCCCCACGGCTTTGCCGTCATGGGTGCGAACACCTCGGAACTCTTGGTGATGCCGGGCCAGACCCAGACGATTACCTGGAAGCCCACTCGCGCCGGCGTTTTCCCGTTCTATTGCACCGATTTCTGCTCGGCGCTGCACCAGGAAATGCAGGGGTATATCCGGGTGTCGCCGAAGGGATCGAACACCAAGATTGCGTACAACACGGGACAATGATCGATGATGCCCCGATGGAGCCGAATGCTGCTGGCGCTTGCGGCCCTGGGCCTCGCGACAACATATGTCGCACCGCTCTGGCACATCGGCCTCAAGGCGCCGCAGTATCCGGAGGGGCTGGGCATGTACATCTGGTCGAGCAAGATTACCGGTGAGCTCCGGAGCATCAACGGACTCAACCACTACATCGGGATGAAGCAGATTCACCCCGAGGCCATTCCCGAGCTGCGGCTGTTGCCGCAGATCGTGGCTGGCCTTGTGGGGTTGGGCCTGCTCGCGGCCGCGTGGGGGCGGCGAGCAGGACTCTATGCGTGGACGGTGATCCTGTTGGTCGGATCGGTGGTTGGCCTGGCGGACTTCTGGCGGTGGGGCTATGACTACGGCCACAATCTCGACCCCGAGGCAGCGATCAGGATTCCCGGCATGAGCTATCAACCCCCATTGATCGGGCCGAAGCAGCTGCTCAACTTCCAGGCGACGTCCTGGCCCGCGACGGCGGGATGGTTCGCCATCGGAGCCGTGATGGTGGCGATAGCGCTGTCGGTGGTCGAGTGGCGCCGGGCGCGGCGAGTCCCGGCCTGAGGCGGCTCGGCGCGATCGTCGTCGCCCTCGCGGCGGGGATCGGCGGGGCGGCGTGTGGTCACCCCGCCCCGCGGCCTCTGGTGGAAGGGGTGGAGGTCTGCGACCACTGCCACATGACGATGGTCGAGCGGCGCTTCAGCGCCGAGTTGGTGTCGACCACCGGCCGAGTCACCCCGTTCGACGATGTCGGTTGCTTGGCAATGGGCGTCATCGCCGCCGACTCGAATCGGATCCACTCGCTGTGGGTAGCCGACTTCCTCGAGCCCGACTCGCTGGTACCGGTTGACCGGATGGTCTTCATCCGGACCGACTCGATCCGAACTCCGATGCACTACGGCATCGTCGCGGTCCGGCCGGGGCCCGCCGCCGACAGCCTCGTCCACGCGTTGGCGGGCATCCGGCTGGGCTGGCGGGAGGTCGTCGCCTGGGCCCGGGACTCGGGTGCCCGGTGATCGGCCTGCTCGCCGCGGTTGGTATCGTCACGGTGTCTTCGGCTGGTCCGATCCGGCTCCTCTCTCTGGCGGTGGCCCGCGCCCGCGCGGGGGATACGGTGATCGTTATGGCCGGCCGGTACCAGGAACAGGGTTCGATTCGCATCGATCGACCGCTCACGATTCTGGGCCGGGGCCGTCCGGTGATCCTGGGTCGCGGCGACCACACCATCCTCGTGGTCGCCTCGGCCGGGGTGACGGTCATCGGATTGGTGGTCGAGCACGTCAATCCGATCAGCACCGAGGATCGGGCCGGGATCTTGCTCGAAGGCGCCACCGGCTGCCGGATCGAGGACAACGAGGTTCGCGATACCTACTTTGGGATCTATGGCGCCAAGGTCGAGGATTGCCGGATCGTCGGGAACCGGGTCACCGGGCCAACCCGCTCGGAACAGGCGAGCGGCAACGCGATCCAGTTCTGGAACTCGACCCGGTTGACCATCCAGGGCAACACCGTCGTCGGACATCGGGACGGCATCTATCTCGAGTTCGTGACCGAGAGTCTGCTGGCGGACAACGAGAGCCGCGGCAATCGGCGCTACGGTCTCCATTTCATGTCGTCCCATGGCTGCACCTACCGACGGAACCGGTTCATCGGGAACGGGGCGGGGGTCGCGGTGATGTACACGAAGCGGGTCATCATGGAAGCGAACGAGTTTCTCGACAACCGGGGACCGGCGGCCTATGGCCTCCTGCTCAAGGACATTTCCGACGGCGAGATTCGGGGTAACGTGTTTCGGAGCAACAGCACCGGGCTCTACCTCGAGGGCGCCAATCGACTTCGGGTGTCCGGCAACCGCTTCGAGGCCAATGGCTGGGCTGTTCGCCTTCTCGCCAACTCGGTGGACAACCGGTTCGAAACCAACGTGTTCGTCGGCAACGCCTTCGACGTGGCCACCAACAGCCGGAGCGCCTCGAGTACCTTTGCCGGCAACTTCTGGGATCACTACCAGGGCTTCGACCGCAACCGCGACGGGAAAGGCGACGTCCCGCACCGGCCGGTCCGGCTCTTTTCGCTGGTCGTCGAGCAGAACGATCCCGCGCTGATCTTGCTCCGGAGCCTCTTCGTCGATCTCCTCGACCAAGCCGAGCGGGTTTTTCCGATCCTCACGCCCGAAACCCTGGTTGACGCGACGCCGCTGATGGAGCCGCCGCGATGACCGCGGTGGCTCGGCCGTCCGAGGTGCGGGTTGAAGGACTCCGGAAGCGGTTCGGCCGCTTCGAGGTGCTGCGGGGGGTCGACTTCACGGTCGGGGCCGGTCGAGTGACGGCTCTTGTCGGCCCGAACGCCGCCGGTAAGAGCACCCTGATCAAGGCGATCATCGGCCTCGTGAAGATCCGTCCTGGCGACGGCCGGATCTTGATCGACGGGGCCCCGATCGAGGGGGAGGTGGGCTATCGGGAGCGGATCGGCTATATGCCGCAGGCGGCCCGGTTTCCCGATCACCTGAGCGCTCGGGAAGTCCTGGCGCTGGTTCGCGGCCTTCGCCGGGCCGGTGCTCCAGTGGATCTCGAATTGGTGGAGCGGTTCCAGCTCGAACCGATGCTCGACCAGCCGATCCGAACCCTGTCCGGCGGCACCCGCCAGAAACTCAACGCGGCAGTTGCCTTCCTGTTTCGGCCGTCGCTGGTCATCCTCGACGAACCCACCGCCGGCCTCGATCCGATTGCGAGCGGGTTTTTCAAAGACAAGGTCCGGGGCGCGCCCGCCGCGGGCACGACCGTGCTGCTTACCTCGCACATCCTGAGCGAGATCGAGGAATTGGCGGAGGATATCGTGTTTCTGATCGACGGACGGGTGGTCTTCCAGGGACCGATCCCGTCCTTGCTCGAACAGGCTCAGGCTACTCGTCTCGAACGCGCGGTGGCCACCCTCATGGCGCGGGGATGATGACGCCGTTTCGGCGGGTCCTCTCGTCCCAGCTCCGCAACGTCATCCGGAGCCGATGGATGGTCGGATATACGATCCTCCTCCTGGGGACCACCACGCTGTTGCTTCGGTTTGGCGGCAGCGGTGAACGGGCCTTGCTGAGTCTCGTCAACCTGGTGTTACTGCTCGTGCCGCTCGTCAGCGTCGTGTTCGGAACGCTCTACGTCTACAACGCCCGGGAGTTCATCGAACTCTTGCTGGCGCAGCCGGTGGGTCGAGGGGCGGTGTACCTCGGGATCTTCGGCGGCCTGGCCATTCCGCAGACGGCAGCCCTGGCGGTCGGCGTTGGCGGGCCGCTCCTCGTCCAGGCCTTTCGGGAGCCGGCGATCGTCGGGCCACTGGTGATGCTCCTGGCCGTGGGCGTCGGCCTGATGCTGGTCTTCACCGCCTTTGCGCTCTGTGTCGCGGTCTTGGTCGAAGAGCGTTCCCGCGGGTTCGGTGCCGCACTCTTAGTCTGGCTCGGTTGCACCGTGATCTATGATGGGATCATTCTCCTCATCCTGACGACCTTCCGCGACTATCCGCTCGAAACGCCGGTGCTGATCCTCACCTTCCTCAACCCGATCGATCTGGCCCGGGTGGTTCTGCTGCTGACCTTCGACGTTGCGATTCTGATGGGGTATACCGGGACCATCTTTGCGGAGTTTTTCGGGACCGGGCTCGGGATTGCCGCCGCGTTCGGGATGCTCCTGGTCTGTGCGCTGGTGCCGCTGGGGGCGGGGTTCCGCTGGTTCGGACGGAAGGATTTTTGAGCTCGGCACTCGGGGCTAGCGACTGGGGAGGAAGGGTTTGAGGCGGGGGGCGGCGGTGGTGGCGAGGAAGACGAGCACGCCGAGGGTGGCGGTGGCGAGGCCGATGGCTGGGGAGCCGAGGGCGATCAGGGCGACGCCGCCATTCAGGGCCGCGAGGGTGATCCACGGAGACCAGGTTGGTCCCCTGGTAGGTCCGGTGGCGTGTTTCGGCAATATCCAGTAGCCGACGCCGAAGGTGAATTGGACCAGCCAGCCGAGCAGGGCGATGGCGGTATGGGCCGACAGGAACGCGCCCGGCGGCGGCGCCAGGGTTCCTTTGGCGAACAGAAGCCATGCGCCGAGGCCGCTTCCGAGCAGCAGATGAAGCATGGAGAGGCGAATCAGCCAGACAGAGGCTCGGGGCATTTTAGCCGCGGGTCCGGACGCGGGCCCAGGTGTTGGCGACAAAGGCGGCGGCCGCGACCAATTGGAGTGCCGCCGATCCGCTGAGGGCTGCCGTCCTGGCACTGCCCGCCGTTGCCGGCTCGGCCAAGACCCGAAGGACCAATCCCGCGTTCAGCGTTAGGTAGCAGAGCCACCCAAGCCATTCGCGACCGCGGGGCGGTTCGGACGACAGGGTGGGAAAGAGCCAGTGGGCCACGCCGAACACCATCTGCGAGAGCCACCCGACCACCAACAGGTGAAGCACGGTTGGGGCGAGCAGGCCGGCTCCGCCCTGCACGGCGGTCACCAGCCCGATCCCGAGGCCGGCGGTCAGCGCCAGGAGCGCCGTTCGGATGAACCAGCGGCTCAGGGTCGGCACGGCCTTGGTCTCAGGCCGAACGGGCGGCGGCTTCGAAGCGGGCCATGATCGTGGCAACCGGCTCGATGGCATCGATCGTGGCGGCGCTCATCCCGGCCTGCCAGATGGCGTTGGCCGGGTCGTCGGCGCGAGCCTGGCCTTGAATGGAAGTCCGCTTGAGGTCGCGGATGGCTCGAAGCGCAAACCAGGCCCGGATCCACTTCTTGGTGCGGCGGCCCTGAAACAGCCATCGGGCCATCGGACCGACCCGGGTGCCGATACGGGCGATGTAGGGCGTCTTGATGACTGCCACGGGCACGCCGCTTAGCCGCTCGGTGTGGGTGATGTCGGCTTCGGTCGCCGCGACGATGGCTTGCTTGTAGGCGTCGCTCGCGGTGCATTCCCGGGTGGCAATGAACCGGGTGCCAAGTTGGACTCCGGCGTAGCCGAGTGTGAGGGCGCGGACGAATTCTGCGGCGTTGCCGATTCCGCCGGCGCAGACTACCGGGAGACCAAGGCCGTTCAATTCCGCGAGCAACGGCTCGGGGTTTCTGGGCCCCGAGTGCCCCCCGGCTCGGGCGTTGACGGCGATCAGGCCGTGGATGCCGCCGTCCTTCCCCTTCTCAGCCCATTTCTTCTCGGTCACATCATGGTAGACGATCCCGCCATGCGGGGTGACGGCGTCGACCACCCAGCGCGGGTTGCCAAGGGAGGTGACGAAGAACCGGATCCCTTCTTCGAGGGCGATATCGACCCATCGCGTCATTCGCTCGTGGTAGGTCTTCGAGCTGGCTTCGATCAGGGCGTTCATCCCGATCGGTTTCGACGTCAGCCGCTTGATGAGCCGGAGGCCGGCGCGGAACTCATGGCCGTGGACGTAGGTCAAGGCGATCGGCTGGACGATCCCGATGCCGCCGGCTTCGGACACTGCCGCGACCAGCTCGGGATTGCTGCAGGGGTACATCGCCCCGCCGATGATCGGTAGGGCGATCCGGGCGTGGGCGGCCAGCGGGGTATCGAGGCGCATGGCCCGGAAGTTAGGGGCGGCGGCGCATCTTCGGCTTGGGCCGGGGCTTCTGGGCCTGGGCGGCGATCCCGCCGGTGTTGGATGGCAGCGCCGCGTTCCTTGCCGCTTTTTTCTTCTCGAGAATAGCCCGAAAGGCTGCGACGTTCCGGTCGTCCACTGGTGGGTTCTTCGGAGGTTTTGGCATGCCTTTAAGGTAGTAGATTCGCCGAGACCCCTCCAGCCGAGACCCCGAGCCATCACGTTGCCCCTTTTGCCCGGCGGGCCGGCTACGCGCGGGCCAGCCGCCAAACGGTGGTGACCCGGCACACCAGCTCGCCGGTGGAGTCCGTAATGACCGTTTCGACATGGTGGTCGACGGGGAGATCGCCGACGGGCGGCACGGTGACTCGCGCGATGGCGGTGAGGCGGCCTCGGGCCTTCTTGGGATACTCGGCGCCAATCCGGGTGACGATGCCTCGGATGTCGGGCGGGAGGGCCATGGTCATGGCGAGTCCGCTCGTCATTTCGCCGGCATTGACCAGGGCCACGGCGTGGACCGACCGAAGATGGTTTCGGAGGGCCCGCCGGTCAGCGACGGTGATTCGGCAATAGCCGGGCTCGAGGTCCTGGACCTCGGCGCCGATCGATCCGCTGTATGGCACGAACGATCCGAAGAGTCTCGAAAAGATCCACCGCCCGGCGGGGAGGCGGGCGCATCGGCTCCAGAGGTTGGCCAGGCGGTCGCGCTGAGATGCCATGTGATTCCCTCCTCGACAAGGACAGATTTCAGTCCCATGCTGGCTGCCACCCCGGACCCAAAGATCTCCCTGATCGGCATCCTGGTCGAGTTGGGGGCCTGTCTTCTGCTCACCACGCTCGTGCTTGGGCTCCGCCGGGCGACGGCACCCCGCCAATATCTGATTCATTGGTCCTGGGCCTGGGTGGCCTTGTCGGCTGCGTTGGTGACGATCGCGCTGAGCTACATCTTGGTACCGGTCGCATCGGTCGGCGCCTTCTACGCAATATACCAATCGGCCAAACTCCTCTTCGTGGGTTTTGTCCTCGTTGGCGTACTGGCCTCCGTCGGGCGGACCTTCGACCTCCATCGGGCCCGGATGGTCGTCATCGGGGTCGCGCTCGTGCTGGGCGCGGTACCGGTGTTGTTCACGGTCGATCTCAACGCCCTCCTGATGGTCCAATCCGCCGTGGCGGCGCCGGCGTTTGCCCTCTCGGCGTGGTGGGTCCGCGGCCGTCGGTCAAACCGGCTGCTTGGGACCCAGATCCTGCAGCTTGCCCTGGTAGTCCTGGCCGTGCAGTGGGGTGTGTATCTCCTGGCCTTTGCGGAGGCCGGCGGCCCAGTGTCCACTCCCTGGCAATTCCTGTTGAACCGGATCGCGACGTACAACTCGTACCTCGATGCCGCGCAGGTGATCATCCTGGGCGTTGGGATGGCGCTCACGCTGGTGGAGGACGATCACCACGATGCCGAGCGAGCCCAACAAGGCCGAATCGTGGCCGCGACGGGGGCCGAGGCTCGGCTGGCCGAAGTACTCCGGGCGGCGCACGAAGGGATTCTCACCCTCGACGCCGACCACCGGATCGGGCTGATCAACCGGGCCGCGGAAACCGCCTTGGGTTTGGTGGACGAATCCCAGGGCGAATCGTTCGACCGGTTCCTTCGTCCCGATCAGCGAGACTCGCTGTGGACGGCGTTGGCGGCAACGACTCGCCGTTCGGAGGCGAATCCCCCGGTCGCGCTCCGGCGGGACGTGATCGGCCTTCGGGCCAACGGTGACGAATTCCCGCTCGAATTGTCGGTGTCGTCGTTCGGCGAAGGATCGGCTCGGGGGTTCGTCTTGGTCCTTCGGGATCTGACCGATCAGCTCCGTTCCCGGGGCGAGCAGGAGCAACTGCAGGCCCAGCTGGCCCATGCGGCGCGGCTCGAGGCCGTCGGCCGGATGGTGTCGGGCGTGGCGCATGAACTCAACAACCCGCTGACCGCCATCATGGCGTTCGGTCAGGACTTGCTCGGGACCTCACGGAACGAGGAGGACCGGGAAGCGCTCACCGTCATCGTCCAGCAGGCGGAACGGTGCCGGGTCATCGTCGGGGACTTGCTGATTTTTGCCAGGAGCCGGCGGGAGGAGCGCCGCCGGACGACCGCGGAAGACCTGGTGCGACGAGTGACCCGGGTGTTCGAACGGGATTCGGCTCACCAGAACGTTGGGTTCGTCGTGAATGTGGCGGCTGACCTGCCGCCGCTGGACGCCGACGGGCCCGGCATCGAGCAGGTCCTGACCAACCTGCTGACCAATGCTTTCCAGGCGGTTGCCGGCGGCGGTTCGGTGACCATGACCGTCGCGGTGCGGGACGACCGATTGGTATTCCAGATCGATGACGAGGGAACCGGGATTGCGCCCGAGGCCATGCCGCGGCTGTTCGAGCCATTCTTCACGACGAAGACGCTGGGCGAGGGCACCGGTCTGGGTCTCTCGGTTTCACACGCCATCGTCCACCAACACGGCGGCGCCATCGTTGCGGAGAACCTTCCTGGCCGGGGCGCTCGGTTTAGCGTGGCCCTTCCGTTCGTCGAGCGTCGCTCGGACGATCTGCTGCCCCGGTCGGATCGTTTCGACTCCGTCGCCGGTCCAGGCGGCGATGGGTCATCGATCGGCCTGGCGCTGGTGGTGGACGACGAGCCGGCCATTCGGGTGGCGGTTCGCCGAAGTCTCGAACGGCATGGGTGGCAGGTCGATGAAGCGGCGGACGGCCACGAAGCGTGGCTCCGGCTGGATGTCGGGGGGCGCCCCGGTCCCTATCACGTGGTGGTGACCGACCTTCGGATGCCGGGTCTGTCCGGGATTGAGCTGGTCGATCGCCTCCGCGCCACCCATCCGGCATTGGCCGACCGGACCATCGTGATTACTGGAGACACGGCATCGCCGTCCGTGGCCGAGTTTCTGGCCCGGCTGACGACGCCGTATCTGCAGAAGCCGTTTGACATGCGGACCCTGGTTCATACGGTGGCCCGGTTTCGGGCTCGGGAGACCGTGTGATGACCGTGATCGGGTTCGGGCTCGCGGTCGTGATTGGGATGCTGTTGGGCTTGCTCGGCGGCGGCGGCTCGATCATGACGATTCCGGTGCTGGTTTATGGCTTGAGCTTTTCGATGAAACAAGCGGTTCCGATGAGCCTGGTGGTCGTCGGGGTGACGAGTCTCTTCGGAGCGGCCAGTCATCAACGGCGCGGGAATGTCCGGTGGGACGCGGCCCTGAGTTTTGGCCCGACCGCGATCATTGGGGCGTTCGCGGGGGCCCGGTCGGCTCATTACGTGTCAAGTCGGGTGCAACTCGTCATCTTTGGCTGTCTGATGCTGGCGGCGGCGGTGTCGATGTACGTCGGTCCTGCCCTGTGGCAGGGATCAGCCGACCCCGAGACGGGGTCGGCCAAAAGGCCCTTTCCGGCCATCGCGGCGTTAGGTTTCCTGGTCGGGACGCTGACGGGCCTGGTCGGGGTCGGCGGCGGATTTCTTTACGTGCCGGCGCTGGTGCTGTTGGGCGGCCTGGTGATGAAGGAAGCGGTCGGGACCAGCCTCATCTTGATCATCATGAGCTGCCTGACCGGATTTGTGAGCTACCTTGGCACGGTTGCGCTCGACTGGAAAGCGACCGGGTTGTTTACTGGGCTCGCGGTCGTCGGGGTTGTGATCGGGAGCCGGGCCGTGACGTTGGTATCGCAGACGGCGCTTCGGCGCGGGTTCGCGGCGCTCTTGGTGGTAATGGGACTGCTGGTACTTTTCAAACCTCGGTGATGGCTCAGGAGCTTCATGTATTTTCGCCGTTTCTATGATGACCAACTCGCCCAGGCGAGCTATCTGATCGGATGCCAAGCCAACGGGACCGCGATCGTGATCGATCCGGCCCGGACGATCCAGCCGTACTTGGACGTTGCCGCGGCCGAAGGATTCACGATCGTCGCGGTAACGGAAACCCATATCCATGCCGACTTCGTCTCGGGCATCCGGGAGCTGGCCGCCGCCACCGAGGCAAAAACCTACGTCAGCGGCTGTGGGACGCCCGATTGGCAGTATCAGTTCCGTACCGCCCCGAACGTGACCGTCCTGGCCGACCGCGACACCATCTCGATCGGGAATATCAGGATTATGGCGGTCCACACCCCCGGTCACACTCCCGAGCACCTGGTGTTCCTGGTGACCGACGGTGCGGTGGCCGAAGAGCCGATGGGCGTTGTGACCGGAGACTTCGTGTTCGTGGGGGATGTCGGCCGACCTGATCTGTTGGAGAAGGCGGCCCATGTAGCCAACACGGCCGAAGCCGGCGCCCGCGATCTCTACCGGAGCCTGACCTGGTTCAAGACGTTGCCCGATTACGTCCAAGTCTGGCCCGGGCATGGCGCCGGCTCGGCCTGTGGGAAGGGACTTGACGCGGTGCCCCAGTCTACCCTCGGGTACGAGCGCCGGTTCAACTGGGCCTTCGGCGTCGAATCGGAGGCCGAGTTCGTGCGTCAGGTCTTGGTGGGGCAGCCGGAACCCCCGCGCTACTTCGGCCGGATGAAGGAAGTGAACCGGGCCGGTGCCGCGGTGCTCGGCCCGTTGCCACCGGTTCCTTCGCTCAACTCGGCCGCGTTCAAGCGCCACCTGACGGCGGGCGCGATGGTGGTCGATACTCGGCCGAGTGCCGAGTTCGCCGCCGGCCACGCGCCGGGTACCATCAACATTCCGCTCTCCAAGAACTTCACGACTTATGCCGGGTCGGTGTTACCGTTCGATCAGGAGATCTGCGTCGTGCTGACGGATTTGACCGTCGGCGAAGCGGTGGCGAGGAATCTTCGCTCGATTGGGTTCGACCGGATCGGCGGGGTCATCGAGGCGACGGTGGTCGACGCATGGAAGGGCCGCGGGAACACCCTCGGCACCTCGACTGAAATTACGGTGGAGCAGCTCGCCGATGGGCCGGCCACTCCTCGGCTGGTCATCGACGTGCGGAACCGGTCGGAGTGGGAGGTCGGGCACATGCCGGGCGCCACGCTGATTCCGCTGCCGGAGCTGATCGATCGGCTGGACGAGATCCCGAAGGACGCCGACATCCTCCTCCACTGTTACAGTGGCGGCCGGTCGGCGATCGCTTCGAGCGTACTCAAGTCCCGGGGCTATGAGCGGGTCACCAACCTCATTGGTGGTTTCAGCGCCTGGATCGGGATGGGCGGTAAGATCGAGCGTTAGAGCCGCCGCGTTGGCGATCCCCGTCCCTGCCTAACGTCGTGGCCCCGCCGGGGTCAGAGCGACAGAACCCAGCGGACCATCCTGGCCACCCATTCCATGCTCGCCAGGATCACCGGGAGCAGGGTCAGGCCGATCGAAAAAATGATTCCTTGGCGAAAGAGGACCGGCCCGACCGCGGGCGGGTCCTCCCGCCACCAGGCGTTGAACGCGATCTCGGCGCCCCAGCCGGCCGAGTAACAGAGGTTGGCCAGGACGCCGAAGGCGACGGCGGGCAAGAACGGAACACCGGGGCCTCTTGATAGGGGCGGCAGGGCGAGGATCAGGTTCATGACCCCGATCGAGAGGAGCCCGGCCGCGCCCACCAGGAGGTTGAAGGTCAGGCGGCGTCGTTCCCACCAGCCGACGATCGCGGCCGGCGATCGGGACCGAGTGGGCAATGGGTAGAGCAGGCGAACCAACGCGGACACTGGGCCTCACTCCGAGGGTGATGATCCAGTCTAGGGGTTGGCGAGGTAGCTGTCAAGTACTTTCTACTACAAAGCTTCCTAGGGTGCCGGTCTGAAACCAGGCCAACACCAACTCATTGAACCGCTCGGGGAACTGCCAATTCCAGGTGTGGATCCCTCCCGGAACGAAGGCACCACGGCCATGGGGCATCAAGGCCGCCAACGCCGGGAGGCTCTGCCGGATTCTCGGGTGTTCCTTGCGGCCGGCCACGACCAAGACCTCGTGCTGCCGCTCGCCGAGCACCGGCGGCGGCCGGAAGTTCGCCACGTCCAGGATCATTCGTCGGAGGGCACCGGCCTTGAGCCGCTCCACATCCGCCATGAGGCTCGGATAGTCCTCTTTGGGGATCGCCAACATTCGGGCCGAAAGGCGGACCAACGGCCCGAGCTTGGCAAGCGGCAGGGTGAGCGCCGTGAGGCCCGCGAGGAAGCCCGCGCCGGGTAGTCCGGTTGCCAAGGTGCCGCTCACCAGCATTCGGTCCACCGTGTCGGGGTAGTCGGCCAGGAGCTGCAGGGCCACCACGCCGCCGAGGCTCAGCCCAAGGACGTGGGCCCGGCCGCCCGGCACCCGGCTCTTGATAAAATCCGCGACGGTGGCAGCCGCGTGCGGTACCGAGGTCCAGGGCATCACCGACGCCCCGTGGCCCGGCAGCTCGACGGCGAGGCCCTCGAACCCGGTCAGGGCCGCGATCGGTTGCCGCCACATCCAGCTCGAGATGCCGGCTCCGTGAATGAAGACGATCACTGGTGGCCTTTCCTTGCCATCGGGTTCCGCGCGCGATACGTTCTCGGCGTGCGCTACTATCCTCCCCGCCGCCGGTCGAACCCGCTCGCCCAGGCGATCACGCCGCTCTTGGCCCTCTACCTGCTGCTGCAACTCGTCCTCCACAGCCGTTAAGGATTTGCCGATAGGAACTTGTCGTACCACGCGACGATTCGGCGGTGGAAGTCGAGGAAATCCGCCGGCGTGGTGGCCGGCGTCCCATGGCCCCCGTTCATGTAGTTGGCCCAGGCGACCTCTTTGCCCAGTCGCCGAAGGGCGTAATACATCTCGCGGGTGTTATCGGCCGGGACGTTGGAGTCGAGCGCGCCTGTCATCAGGAGCAACGGCGTCGTAATCCGGTCTGCGAACATGATGGCCGATTGCTCGACGTACTTCTGGGGCTGTTGCCAGAGCGTCGCGCCGATCCGATCCTGGCTCTTTTCGGCGGCGTGGATGTTCCGAACCCCGAGCCGGGGCGAATCGGTGTAGAAGCTGATGATGTCGACCTTGCCGGAAATATTGATCGCGGCCTTGAATCGTTTGGTCTGGGTCACCAACAGGTTGGTTGCATAACCCCCGTAGCTGATGCCCTGAAGTCCGAGCCGAGCCGAGTCGGCGATACCGCGCTCAATCAGGAGATTGGCGGCGGCGGTCACCCCCTTGAGCCATCCCTCACCCGGGTAACCGGTTTCCAGACTGACCGATGGCGTGACGACCACATAGCCGGCCCCGGTGAGGGTGTTGATGATCGACTCGTACCGATCGTCGAAAAACGATTCGTAGACGTAGAAGATCGTCGGATACGGTTTCCCGGCTTCGAACCCCGGCGGGTAATACACCACCCCGAATTGCCGTTTGCCGTCGGCATCGAGATAGTCGATCAATTGGTTGGTGCCAAAACTCACCGTGGCCAGGTCCGGATTGGTTTCGACGAGGCGGGTTGCCCGCCGAAGATCCCCGTCGCTGACCAGGAGATCCGCCGGCCGGCTGCCCTCCGCGGCCGTGAACACCGCCCGGCTGCCATCGCGCGAAAACCGGGGGGTGCCGTAGTTCCGTCGATCCTTGATGGTCGGTTCGAGCCGGCCGGTGCGGCGATCGAACCGGGCAAAGCCTCGTTCCCAGGTTTTCCGCGATGCGACCGAGAGCAAGACGGTTTGCCGGTCGTCGCTCCAGCCGACTACGGCATAGCGCGGAGCCATCGTCGCCGAGTCCGGCGTCGTCAGGAACATCGTGCGAGCGCCCGCGGTGGTTTCAATGAACCAGATCCCTTCGGCGTTGCTGGCAATGAGCTCCTGGCCGTCCTGGCTCAACCGAATCGGAGTGAAGCGCTCCTTCTCGCGCTGCGCCTTCGCCTCCTTCGTGGTATCGATGGCCGGGGTCGTGTCTTTGCCGCCGGCGATCTGTCGGACGGCGGTATCCGTCACGGATCCGACCATCAAGCGGCCGTCCTTGGCATAGGCAAACCGAAGCCCGTTCTGGGACCAGACCAGGGTGAGATTCTTGGTCGAGCCGAGGACCGTGATCGAGGTGGAACCGCGCTTGGCGATCAGGCGGCCCTCGGTGCCGAAGATGACGTCGTAGTCGGTCTTCGGGGTGATGTCTTCCTGATAGACCAACGTGGAGTCGTCGTCCGCCAGATTCCAGGTCACGATCCCCGTTTCCGGCGTGAGTTCGTCGGTTCGCCCGGTTCGCCCGTCGATGGCGGCGACGATCCGGATCAAGCCCTGGCGGCGGAGGTCGTCCCAGGCCAGGAACGGCTCGTCGCTTGACTGGACGAAGACGGGCCCCGTGGTCATGGCGGCGAATCGGGCTTCGATCCGAGTCTTCCAGGCCCGGCTTCGGAGGGCGACCAGAATCTTGGTGCCCGCCCGGTTCCACCGGAGTTCGCTGTTCTCCGCCACGGCTCGGTTGGCCGGCAGCTTAACGGCGGCGAGCCGGCCGGCATCCCGGTCCCAGATCGTCGGTACCAGCTGTTCGCCGTCGACCGCGAGGACGGCCAATCGTCGTCCGTCGGGCGACCAGGCCGCCGCTCTGACGTTACGGCTCTCCGAAAAGACCCGGCGGCTCAGTCCGGTGGCGGTGTTGATGACCCAGAGGTCTGCTTTTGCCGGGCGAAGGTAGGACGGGTCGCCGTCCCGATGGTGATCGACGCCCAGCAGGTCGCGGCGACTGGAGGCGGTGGCCGCCACCCAGTTGCCGTCTTCGGAAATGTCCTGCACGGTGTAGGTCACGATGCCAAGGGCGATCTCGGGTGTGAACCGCCGGAGCTCCTGGGATCGGGCCGTCGTCGTCAGGGCGGTACTGAGCAGGCCTAGTAGAATGAATCGGCGCATGACGTGGGCCCTCGACCGATGGAAGAGTGAACTGGTTAGAATTGAAGGGTAAACAGCCAATCGCACAACCGGGTCGGGAGATTCAGGTGATCGGAATCATCGGCGGGAGCGGTCTGTATCACATGGATGGGTGGGTCGGGGCCGAGTGGCAACGCGTCACCACCCCGTGGGGCGATCCCTCGGACGACATCCTGGTGGGGACGCTTGGGGGTCAATCGGCGGCGTTTCTTCCCCGTCACGGCCGGGGGCACCGGATTCCGCCCTCGGATCTCAACTTCCGGGCGAACATCGCGGCTTTGAAGCAACTCGGGGTGACCGATGTCCTGAGTTTGTCGGCGGTCGGGTCACTGCGCGAGGACCTTCCGCCCGGCACGTTCGTGGTGGTCGATCAGTTCGTCGATCGGACGTTTGCCCGGGTCAAGAGCTTCTTCGGCCCCGGTTTGGTCGCCCACGTTTCGGTGGCCGATCCGGTGTGCCGCCGGCTCGGTGATCAGGTCGAAGCGGCGGCTCGGGAACTGACACTGCCGGTGATCCGGGGCGGGACCTACCTCGCCATGGAGGGGCCCCAGTTCTCCACGAAGGCGGAGTCGGCGCTCTACCGGTCGTGGGGAATGAGCGTGATCGGGATGACCAACATGCCCGAGGCTAAGCTCGCCCGGGAAGCCGAACTCTGCTATGCCACGATCGCCATGGTGACCGACTACGACTGCTGGCATCCCGATCATGGCCATGTCACGGTCGATCAGGTGGTCGGGGTCCTGCTTCGCAACGCGGAAGCCGCGCAGAATCTGGTGCGTAGCGTCGTGCCCCGGCTTGCAGGCCGGCCCACCCCCTGCCCCTGCGGATGCGACCGGGCCCTCGACTCGGCCGTGATGACGGCGCCCGGCGCCCGGGATGCCGAGGTGGTGACCTGGCTGCGGGGTATCGCGGGGCGGGTGCTGTGACCGATCTCAAATCGTTGATCCGGTCGATTCCCGACTACCCCAAGCCCGGGATTCTGTTTCGCGACATCACCACGCTGTTGGCCGACGGGCCGGCGTTCCGCGAAACCATCGATCGGTTCGTGACCCGGTACCGGGCGGAGCGGATTGACCGGGTCGCGGCGATCGAAGCCCGCGGGTTCATCCTCGGTGGCGCGGTGGCGGAACGGCTGGGGGCCGGGTTCGTGCCGATTCGGAAGCCGGGCAAGCTCCCGTCTGCCACGATCGGCCATGACTACGACCTCGAGTACGGCACCGACCGAGTCGAAGTCCATCGTGACGCGGTCACGGCGGGCCAGCGGGTCATCCTGATCGACGATCTCATCGCCACCGGCGGGACCGCCTTGGCGGGTTTGGCCTTGCTCGGCCGGCTCGGTGCCACGGTGGTCGAGGCTGCCTTCGTCATCGATCTGCCCGAGCTCGGCGGGCGGCGGCGGCTCGAAGCCACGGGATGCCCGACCTATTGCGTGATGGAGTTCGAGGGCCACTGATGCGAGTTGGCGATCGCTGGTACCGGACGATCTGGGTCGAAGATGACGGCTGGACGGTCGCGATTATCGACCAGACCGTCTTGCCGGCCACGCTGTCGGTCGGGCAGCTCCGGTCGGTCGACGACGTGGCCGACGCGATTCGCCGGATGCGGGTTCGGGGGGCGCCGTTGATCGGGGTGGCGGCCGCCTATGGAGTGGCGCTAGCGCTTCGGACCGACCCGAGCGACGCCGGATTGGCCCGAGCCGTCGAGACGTTAGGCAAGACCAGACCGACGGCGGTCAATCTTCGGTGGGCGCTCGATCGGATGGCCGGTCACCTGGGTGACGTACCGCCTGACGCCCGCTTCCGCTCCGGCTATGACTACGCCGCCCGGCTGGCCGACGAGGATGCGGCCACCTGTCACACCATCGGTGCCCACGGTGAGTCGCTGTTGCGCGATCTCTGGGACCGGGCGGGCCGGGCCCGCTCGATCAACGTCCTGACCCACTGCAACGCCGGATGGCTCGCCGCGGTCGACTGGGGCACCGCGCTGGCGCCGATCTATGTCGCGCACGATCGCGGCGTCCCGATTCATGTCTGGGTCGACGAGACCCGGCCTAGAAACCAGGGTCTCCTGACCGCCTGGGAACTCGCCGGCCACGGGGTACCGTACACCGTGATTGCCGACAATGCCGGCGGCCACTTGATGGGCACCGGGCGGGTTGACTGTTGTTTGGTCGGGACCGACCGGACCACCCGGCAGGGCGACGTCGCCAACAAGATCGGGACCTATCTCAAGGCCCTGGCCGCGGCGGACACCGGGGTGCCGTTCTATGTCGCGGCCCCGTCTTCGAGTATCGACTGGACCTTGGCGGATGGCCGTGAGATTCCAATCGAAGAGCGGTCCGGCGCCGAGTTGGGGCATCAGGCCGGGGTTCCGGTGGCGAATCCGGCCTTCGACGTGACGCCGGCCCGCCTGGTGACCGGACTCTTGACTGAACGAGGTCTCACCGACGCATCAGCCGAAGGGCTGGCGCGACTTTTCCCGGAGCGGAGCTGATGACCGACAACGCCGAAAGAGCCCAGGTCATCGCGGCGGCACGGCAGACTGTGTCGCTCGGCCTGACCCACGGGACCTCGGGCAACGTCAGCTGCCGCATTCCCGGCGGGCTCCTGATCACGCCGACCGGGATGCCCTATGACGATCTGGAGCCGGCCGACGTCGTGGCCCTCGGGCTCGACGGCGAATGTCGGGCCGGCGAGGTTCGCCGTCCTTCGAGTGAGTGGCGGATGCACGCAGCCCTCTATCGAGCCCGGCCCGAGGTTGGGGCTGTCGTCCACGGTCATTCGCCGGCGGCAACGGCGGTTGCCTGCCTAGGCCGAGACCTGCCGTCGTTCCACTACATGGTTGCCGCCGCGGGCGGCGATTCGGTGCGGTGTGCCGGCTATGCCCTGTTCGGCACCGAGGCGCTGGCAGATCTTGCCGTGGCGGCGATGGCCGACCGTTGGGCCTGCCTCCTGGCCCATCACGGAATCCTCGCGGCGGGTCCGACACTCGACTTGGCCGTGGCCGTGGCCGCCGAGGTGGAGTTCCTGGCCGAGGTCTACCTTCGGCTCCTGCCGCTCGGCGAACCGGCGCGGCTCGATCCTGATCAGATGAGTGCGGTGGTCGACCGGTTCGGGTCGTACGGTCAGCGAGGATAAGGCCTCCCTTGCCTCGGGCCCGTTCCTCGGCAACATTGCCGCCACTATGACCTCACTCCGTCGCGCCGTCGTGGCCATCGGCCTCTTGTCCTCGTGCCAAACGGCCTCCGGGCCCGCTGGCACCACGATCACGAATGTTCGGATCATCGACGGAACCGGCGGGCCATCGGTGGCCGGTGCGGTCCGAGTCGTGGGCGACACGATTGTCGCGGTCGGCGACATCAAGCCGGCCAAGGGCGATTCGGTGGTCGACGGCCGGGGCATGGTGCTGGCACCGGGCTTCATCGACACCCACAGTCACCATGATTGGGGTCTTCGAAAGACGCCTGACGCACTCGGGGCCGTGAGCCAGGGGATCACGACGATCGTCGCGGGCAACGACGGCAGTCATCCGATGCCCCTCGCCGCAGCGTTCGATACTCTGGCCAAGGCCGGATCCTCGATCAATGTGGCCTTCTATGCGGGCCATGGCACGATTCGCTCCGCCGTCATGGGCCAGAACTTCAAGCGCCACGCGACCGCCAAGGAAGTCGACTCGATGGCGGTGCTCCTGGGGCAGGAGCTCGATGCCGGCGCGCTTGGGCTTTCGAGCGGCCTCGAATACGACCCCGGGATCAACTCCGATCGCGCCGAGGTGCTGGCGTTGGCGAAAGTTGCCGCGAAGGCGGGCGGGCGCTACATCAGCCACATCCGGAGCGAGGACCGCTGGTTCTGGGACGCTATCGACGAGATCATCACGATCGGCCGCGAGGCGAAGCTGCCGGTGCAGGTCAGCCACATGAAGCTGGCCATGGTTCCGTTGTGGGGAAAGACCGACAGCCTGTTCGCGTTGCTCGATGCCGCGCGGGCCAGCGGTATCGATATCAGCGCCGATGTCTATCCCTACACTTACTGGCAGTCGACGCTCCAGGTCCTGTTTCCGAAGCGGGATTTTTCCAACCGCGCCGAGGCCAACAACATCCTCCAACAAATCGCGAAGCCCGAGGGGCTCTTGATCGGCGATTTCGGGGCCAATCCGACTTATAAAGGCAAGACGGTGGCCGAGATCTCTACGCTTCGGCATGAAGACCCGGCGAGCACCTTGATGGGCCTGATTCGGGAAGCGATGGTGTGGGAAAAGGCTCACCCTGGTCGGGGCGGCGAGAGCGTCGTCGCCACCAGTATGGCCGAAGGTGATATCGGCAAGCTGCTGGCGTGGGACCACACCAATGTCTGCTCCGACGGGGCGCTCGACGGAGCCCACCCGAGGGGGTTCGGGGCTTTTCCCCGAGTGTTAGGCAAGTATGTTCGAGAGCAGAAAGTCATGCCGGTCGAGGTCGCGATCAAGAAGATGACGAGCCTCGCCGCCGCGCACGTCGGATTGAAGCGCCGCGGCATGATCGCGCCGGGCCAGTTCGCCGATCTGGTGTTGTTCGATCCCGCCACCGTCGGCGACCGGGCCACACCGGCTGAGCCGCACCTGGTGTCCACCGGCATCGCCCGGGTCTGGGTCAACGGGCTTACGGTGTGGCAGGACGGCAAGACGGTGCCGAGCCGGGCCGGCCGGATGCTCAAGCGCCAGGCCCAATGAACTTGGTCGACCGGATTGCGGATGCGGAGGTTCGGATCCGGGCTCACGTTCGGGAAACGCCGCTGCTGCTTTGCCCCAGTTTGTCGGCGGAGACCGGCGGCCGGGTCTTTCTCAAGCTCGAGAATCACCAGCTGACCGGTTCGTTCAAGATCCGGGGCGCGCTCAACAAGATGCTGTCGCTCTCATCAGAGGACCGGGACCGGGGGGTGGTGACCGCCTCGAGCGGCAACCACGGCGTCGCAGTGGCCTACGCCGGCAAGCTGGCGGGGGTCGTCCCGACGGTCTATCTCCCCGAGAATGCCGCGCCGTCGAAGGTGGCCAAGATCCGAACGCTGGGTGCCCGGATCGAGTTCTTCGGCAATGACTCCGGCTTGGCGGAGGTCGAGGCTCGTCGGGTAAGTGAACGGACTGGGCAGGTGTATTTGTCGCCCTACAACGACTGGGACGTCGTGGCGGGGCAGGGAACGATCGGGATCGAGTTGCTGCGGCAGTGCCCGTCGCTCAACGCGGTCATCATTGCGGTCGGCGGGGGCGGCTTGATCGGGGGTACCGCGACTTGGCTTAAGGCCCATCGGCCGGAGTTCTTGGTCATGGGCTCATCGCCAAAGAACTCGTGCGTCATGGCGGAGTCGGTCCTCCAGGGAGAGATTCTCGACTTGCCGTCGTTGCCGACTCTCTCGGACGGCACCGCGGGCGGGGTCGAGAGCGGGGCCATCACGTTCGCCCTCTGCCGCGATCTAGTCGATCAGTACGATCTGCCGGAAGAACGCGAGATCGAAGCCTCGCTCCGGCTCCTGTTCGAGGAAGAGCGACTGGTGGTGGAAGGCGCGGCCGCGGTCGCGGTGGCCACCCTCCGACGACATCCCGAGCGAGTAGCCGGCCGGGATGTCGCCGTGGTGCTGTGCGGGGGCAATATCGGCGCCGACGTCTGGTGCCGCGTGGTCAAGCCGGCGGAATCCTGAGGGTCACTTCGTCGCCGGGACTCACGGCGATCTCGTCTGAGATCGGCGCCCGGTTGCTCCCGATCGGATCGGCCTGAAACCGAATCGACGTGAGACTACGAACCAAGTACTTCGGGAGCGTGAATCTGGTTTGGCTGTTGCCGCCGGCCATTCCGAGCCGAACCCGCCGCCCGCCCTCGAGGGCGTAGATCGTCATGTCGGGGAACGACTGGTTATCGACCATCAGGATGGTCGGGGTGTTCGGATCAACGTCGGTTTCAGCCCGGTTACGGTTGCATCCGGCGGTGGTCAAGGCCATGACCGCGAACAATGCTAACGTGAGCGTCTTCCTCATTGTGGAACTCCTCCCGATGCCGTATCTCCGACCCAACCATCCGTCGTGGAGGTGACACTGGATGACTCGCGATCCCCTGATGACTGACGCCCCCCCGACCCTGCAAGCCATCACCGCGGCGGCCGCCCGGCTGGCCCCGTTCGTTCGCCAGACCCCGGTGTGGGAGTGGCGCGACGAACTGATGTCGGTAACCCTCAAGCTCGAGCTGTTCCAGCATTCCGGGACCTTCAAAGCCCGGGGCGCCATCAACAATATCCTGTCGCTCACCGATGCCGAGCGCCGGCGCGGCGTGACCGCCGTCAGCGCGGGCAATCACGCCGCGGCGGTTGCCTACGCGGCTCACACCTTGGGAACCAGCGCCAAAGTGGTGATGCCGAAGACCGCGAGCCCGGCCCGGATGGCCATCTGCCGGCGGTTCGGCGCCGAGGTGGTGTTATCCGAGGATGTCCATGCATCCTTTGCGCTGGTCAAACATATCGAGCTGTCGGAAGGGCGGGCGTTCGTCCATCCGTTCGAAGGGCCTACGACCGCTACCGGCACCGCCACCCTCGGCCTCGAGTTTCTCCGTCAGGTCGACGATCTCGAGGCGGTCGTCATCCCGATCGGCGGAGGCGGATTGATCGGGGGGATGGCCGCCGCCATCAAACAGATGCGGCCCGGTTGCCTGGTCTACGGGGTCGAGCCGATCGGCAACGACGTCATCAAGCGGAGCGTGGCGTCGGGGGTGCCGGAAAAGACCCCGGCTCCGAATACCATCGCCGACAGTCTCAGTCCGCCGTTCGCTTTGCCGTACAGTCTGGGCTTGGTGCAGCGGTTCGTCGACGACATCGTGCTGGTGAGCGACGACGATCTGACCGAGGCGCTGTATCTGTTGTTCGAGCGGGCCAAACTGGCGGTCGAGCCGGCCGGTGCCGCGACGACGGCCGCCGCCATCGGTCCGCTCCGGGAGCGGCTGCGAGGCAAGAAAACCGGCCTGCTGATCTGCGGCGCCAATATCGACGCGACCCGCTTCGCGGAGTACCTCCAGCGGGGTGCTGCTCGATGGCACACCCGGGTCTAGTGGTGACGACGTGATCGCCATGATGCTCTATGTGGTGTTAGTGGGGGGCTTCTTGGTCGTGCTGCTGGCATCGGTCGGCGCGCTCCGCGAGGCCGTTCGCCAGCGGGCCCGGTGGCAGGGCATTTTGCTGGCGCTCGGCCTGGCGCTCGGATCCTTGCTGGGCATCTGGGCCGTACTCATCTGAACCTCGAGGCAGCGATGACCAGCACGGCGGCGGTACGGCAGGCCACTCTTGATGACCTCGAAACGGTCGCTCAGTTGTTCGACCAGTACCGCCGGTTCTATCGCCGGGCCTCCGATATTCCTGCGGCCCGGGCCTTCATCGGGAGCCGGCTTCAGAATGGCGACTCGATCATCTTCGTGGTCCAGGCTGAGCCGGGCGGTGCGATCGTCGGGTTTACCCAACTCTATCCGTTGTTTGCGTCCCTCTCGATCGGTCGGGCCTTCGTGCTGAATGACCTGTTCGTGAGTCCGGTGGCGCGGGGCTTGGGGCTGGGCCGGCATCTGTTGGTCCGAGCCGCCCAGTATGGCCGTGAGAGCGGGGCCCGGTACCTCGAACTGTCCACGGAGACCACCAACGCAGCCGCCCAGCGACTCTACGAAAAGCTTGGCTGGGTTCCCGAGACCGAGTTCCTCCACTACTCGTTGGATCTCGGGACATGACCGAAGGGTTCCAGGATCATTTCTCGGCCCGCTCGGCAGGGTACGCTGCGTATCGGCCGTCCTATCCCGCCGCCCTGTTCCGGTGGCTGGCTGAATCCAGTCCGGGCCGGGAGACGGCCTGGGATTCGGGCACGGGAAGCGGGCAGGCCGCCCTCGGGTTGGCGCCGTACTTCCGCCAGATCGTGGCCACGGATGCGAGCGCGTCGCAACTCGAACATGCCAAGCCGGCCGTAGGGGTCGAGTACCGGGTGGTGCCGGCCGAGTCGTCGGGGTTGGGCGACCGATCCGTCGATCTGGTCACCGTTGCCCAGGCGCTTCATTGGTTCGACCGGCCCCGGTTTTTCGCCGAGGTCAACCGGGTGCTTCGGCCGGGCGGTTTGCTCGCCTGCTGGATGTACAATCTGATGGAAGTGAGTCCGGAGTTCGACCAACTGGTTGGGCATTTGTACACCGACGTCGTCGGTCCGTTCTGGCCCGGCGATCGGGTGTTGGTCGACCAAGGCTATCGAACCATCGAGTTCCCGGGTCCGGAGCTGACGCCGCCCACCTTCGAAATGACCGAGCAGTGGTCGCTTCACCACCTGGTGGGCTACCTTCGAACCTGGTCGGCGGTGACCCGGTATCTCAAGGAAAAGGGCCAGGATCCGGTCGCCATGGTTGAGCCCGAACTCAAGGCGGTTTGGGGTGATCCTGATCGGACCCGCACCGTTCGCTGGCCCCTCGCGCTCCGGGTGGCTCGACCCAACTAACTCCTCAACCGAGGCTCTCGTGATCATTGCAACTATGGTGGCACTCGTGGCCGCTCCGACTCCGGCGGTTCCGCCCCCGGCTCGTTATGCGTTCGTCAATGTGTCGGTGGTGCCGATGGACCGCGATCGCGTGCTGTCCGGCCAGACGGTCGTGGTCGAAGGCGATCGGATTACCGTGGTGGGTCCAACCGGCTCGGTCACGATTCCGGCCGGCGCGGTGCGGATCGATGGCCGGGGGAAATTCCTGATCCCGGGCCTCGCGGAAATGCACGCCCACATTCCGCCCGGGCCCCGGGTGGCCGATTCCACCATCGAACGGGTCTTGGCCTTGTTCGCCCTCAACGGGGTGACCACCGTCCGCGGCATGTTAGGCGATCCTCGGCATCTGCCGTTGCGAGAGCGAGCCGCCCGGGGGGAGTTGCTGAGTCCGACCATTTACTCCTCGAGCCCGTCGGTCAACGGCACCACGATGCGGACGGGTGCCGCCGCGATCGATTCGGTGACCAAGTACCGACAAGCGGGTTACGACTTTCTCAAGATCCATCCCGGATTGTCGCGGGCGATCTTCGACACCATCGCCGCGACCGCTCAACGGGTGGGGATTCGATTTGCCGGGCACGTACCCCTCGATGTCGGGATCGAGCGCGCCATCGAGGCGGGCTACTGGTCGGTCGATCATTTCGACGGCGTCATTGAGGGACTGGTTCCGGAAAGCCGGGCCTTTACCGTTCAAGAAGACGGTTTCTTTGGCCTCGGCCTGATCAACCGGGCCGACGAGAGGCGGATCCCGGTGCTGGCCGCCAAAGCCCGGGCGGCCGGCGTCTGGGTGGTGCCGACCGAAACCCTGATGCGGCATATCGTCGGTAACTATTCGGTTGACGAGATGCGAAACTGGCCGGAAAACAAGTACATGACGGCCGCTGAAATGTCCGGTTGGGTTCGGACCACGGCGACGATGCGGGGCGACACGACCGTGTCGGCCGCTTCCAAAGCCCGCTATCTCCAGTTCAGGAAGAAACTGATCAAGCAGTTCCACGACGCCGGCGTCGGCTTCCTGCTCGGGTCCGACGCGCCCCAGGTTTGGAACGTGCCGGGCTTTTCGCTCCGCCGCGAATTGGCCTACCTGGTCGACGCGGGCTTGACCCCGTTTCAGGCGCTCGAATCGGGCACCCGAAACGTGGCCGTCTTCTTTGGCACCGAAGCCGAGACCGGCACCATCGGGGCCGGCAAACGAGCCGACTTGATTCTACTCGACGGCAACCCGCTCCAAGACATTGCCAACGTCGGCCGCCAGAGCGGGGTCATGGTTCGGGGCCGCTGGCTCGACCGGGCGGAGGTTGCCCGCCGGCTCCGGGCCATCGAAGCCAAATAGGCTAGCGGGGGAGCCGCTCCTCCAGATCAGCGACGACGTACGCCATGACGGCCATGGCCGCGACGTTCATCGCCACCTCGCGGGGGTCGAGCTTGTCGACGTTGTCGGCCTCGGTGTGGTGATACCAGAAGTACTTGGTGCCGTCCACGTTGTGTCCCATGCCCGGAACGCCTAACGCCATGATCGGGCCGATGTCGGCGCCCCCGCCGCCCGGTCCGATCGAATCGGCGCCGATGCGCTTGAGCAACGGTGCCATCCGCTTGAGGATGGCCCGGGCTGCCTCCGATCCGGTAAAGCCGAACCCGGTGGGACGGAACACCCCGCCATCCGACTCGATCGCCAGGACATGATTGGCGAGCTCGCTCTGGTGGGCGTCGCGATAGCCATTGCCGCCCCGTCCGCCGTTCTCCTCATTGGTCCACCCGACGACCCGGATGGTGCGCCGGGGCCGGAGACCGAGTTGCTTCATGAGCCGGACGGCTTCCCAGGCGATAATCACCCCGCCGCCGTCGTCCATCGCGCCGGTGCCGACGTCCCACGAGTCGGTGTGACCGCCCATCACGATGATTTCCTCGGGTTTTTCCGAGCCGCGAATTTCACCGATCACGTTTTGCGAGGGCGAATCCGGCAGCGTGGCGGCCGACATCTCCACTTTGACGACGACCCGCTCGCCGCGATTGCGGATCCGGTGAATCATCGCGGCGTCTTCCATCGTGATCGAAAAATGGGGAATTTTCGGGACCTTGTCATCGTAGCGCATCCCGCCGGTGTGGGGCGTCCGCATTCCAAACGGTCCCACCGCGCGAATCATGCTGGCCACGGCCCCGAGTTTGGCGGCCTCGACGGCACCGGCGCCGCGGTACTGCACGGTGGCGCCGTAGTTGGTGAATGGGACATCGAACAGGACAATCTTCCCTTTGGCTTCGGACCCGCGGGCCTTCAGATCGTCAAAGCTGGTGACGACCATCACCTCCGCCGTGATTCCGCCGGGCGGGGTACCGATGCTCCCACCGAGGCCAAGCATCGGCAGGGGCCCGAACCGGGGTTGCAGCATCGCGGCGCTTTCCCGGCCCCGCACCCACCGCGGCACCATCACCGGCTCGCCCCGGACGTTTTCGAGCCCGTCGGCCTTCATTCGGCCCAGGATCCAATCGAGCGCCTGTTCGAGCGCCGCCGATCCGGACAGCCGGTTGCCAAACCGGTCGCCCAACTCGGCGATCTTGTTCCAGGCGGCGCTGTCGGCGAGGGCCGCGGTGGTCAGTCGATCGGCAATCGCCTGATACCGGCTGACCATCGGATCGGGTTGGGTCTGGGCCGCCGCGGACGAAAACGACAGGGCGGCGAGCGCGAAGGAGCGAATTCTCAGGGACATTGGGGCGTCGTCGATCGGTTGGAAGTTCCCAAGTCTAGCGCCGGGCCGCGGGCATCTCTAGTATCAACAACCTGTGGAACGCGGAGAAAGTCGTGATGGTGCTCGATCTGGTCTGGGCCCTGAGCCTGGCGATGGGATGTGGCGGGACCCCGATGGACCAGCAGGTCCCGACCTATCGGAACCACAGCTTCTCGCAGAGGGTGGACACCCTTGGCATCGAGGGGATCGTGCCGGCGCCGGCCGCCCGGGTCTGGGAAGTCCTCCCGGCGGTGCTGACCGACCTCGGTCTCGAGATCAATTTTCGGGAGCCGGTGACCCAGCGGATCGGGGCTTGCTACCAGAAACTGCGAGTTCGGCTGGCGAAAGAGGCGTTGTCGACGTTCGTCGACTGTGGGGACAGCCGGGGGATGCCGAACGCTGATCGGTACGAGGTGGCCCTGACCGTGTTGGTGACCGTGGCGCCAATCTCGCCCACCACGGCCAAGATCTACACGTTTCTTATCGGCGTGGGCCTGGATGCCTCAGGGGCTGCGAGTGCCCGGCTCTGGTGCTTTTCGCGGGGCGCGCTCGAGGAACGGATCCGGGCGGCGCTCGAGGAACGGACCCGAGCCTAGGGCGAAGCACCATGGACTTCGAACTGACGACCGCCATCGCCGTCCTCGAGCGCACGCCGCCCAGCCTGCGGGCGTTGCTCGGAGGGCTTGGGTCGGCATGGACCGGCGCGACCGAGGGCCCCGAAACCTGGAGCCCGTACGTCATCGTGGGCCATCTTATCCATGGTGAGCGCACCGATTGGATCCCGCGGGCTCGGCTCGTCCTTGCCCAAGGGCCGACGCGCCGTTTCGCGCCCTATGACCGTTTCGCGCAGTTCCAGGAGAGTCAGGGGAAGTCCCTCATCGAGCTCCTCGACGAGTTCGCACGGCTTCGCACCGAGAACCTCGCCACCCTGGTCGGGTGGGGCTTGACCGACGCTCGCCTCGCCCTCGAGGGGGAGCATCCCGTTTTCGGAGCGGTCACGTTGCGCCAACTCCTGGCCACGTGGGTGGCCCACGACCTGGGCCATCTCGCCCAGACCGCCCGCGTCATGGCGAGGCAGTACCGCGAGGCGGTGGGGCCGTGGCGCGCCTACCTGCCAATCATGGACCGATGAGGTCAACTGAAAACCGCCAGGAGCGGAACCGGGCCGGGTTTGCCGGTCGGCAGGTTTCGCGCTACTCTCTAGTGTATACCAACTTGGATACGGCGTAATGGGCGGCACGATGATGGCCAGGTCCCTCGCACCTGCAGTGACGATCGCGTGCCTGCTCCTGACTCAAGTCGATCCGGTCGTCGGACAGCCGGCCAATAAGCTCGACTTGTACTGGCGGAAGCTGGGCGCTGACATCGCCCGGGTCGACGCTTCGTTCGATGGGGTCATGGGTGTCGCGGTCAAAGACCTGACCGACGGCCGGACCTACGTTCTCAATGCCGATGAACGGATGCCGACCGCGAGCATGATCAAGATCGCGGTGCTGGCCGAGCTGTTTCGGCAGAATCGGCTGGATGAGCGCTACGTCGTGGACCGCAAGGACGGTTTGCCGGGTGACGACATCCTGGCCCGGCTCACGCCCGGTGTCAGCTCGCTGACTCTTCGAGACGTGGCCGTGCTGATGGTGGCGGTCAGCGACAACTCGGCCACCAACGTCCTGATCGACCGGCTGGGCATGGCCGGCATCAACCGGCTGCTCGACACCTTGGGACTCAAGACCACTCGGTTGAACCGCCGGATGCTCGACCTGGAGGCCGCACGCGCGGGCCGCGAGAATGTGGCCACGCCGGCGGAGATGGTGAGCCTGCTCGAGGCGATCCACACCGGCCGAGCGTTCCCCAAAGAGCGGCTCCCCGGGTTTCTCGAGATCCTGGGGATGCATAAGGAGGGCTACCTCAACGCCCGACTGCCGGAAGGAGCCCTCATCGCCAACAAGCCCGGTTGGCTCGACGGGGTCCGCACCGACGCCGCCCTCGGCTTGTTACCGAAGCGGCCCTATGCGGTGGCGGTGATGACCACGTATGGCCGGACCGATCATTCGCCCGAGGATGCGATCGCGGCCATCGGGAAGCTGGTCCATGAGTTTTTCGACCGGCTGGGGCGCTCGTCCGACCTCGGCCGGGTCATGCCCTGACGGAATGCCTACCCATCCGAGCCTGGCGCCACTGGCCGATCTGTTCCGGCTCAATACCACACTGTTCCGGAACACGTTGGCCAGCCTCGACGAGGTCGACGCCAGCGCCCGCCCGAACGAGCATACCAACAGCGCCGCGTTCATCGGCGGCCACTTGGTCGAGACCCGAGCCTGGATGGGGCGTTACCTCGGTCTCGATACCAAAGCTCCGTTCGGCGGCGTCCTCGAGCACGCGACCAGTCTCGATCAGATCAAGGAGCTGCCCACGCTGGCCGAGATTCGGCCGACGTGGGAAACCCTGAGCGAGGTGGTGTCGGCCCATCTCGACCAACTGACCGAAGTGGAGTTAGCTACCCCGGCGAGCCCGAAGTTTCCCGGTGTAGCGCCGACATTGTTAGGCGGGATTGCATTTCTGGTGCAGCACGAGTCGTATCACATTGGCCAATTGGCATATCTCCGGAAGTATCTCGGGCTGCCGCCGATGGCGTATCGGTAGCAGACCCGGTCATCTCGACAGCGGAAAGGTCAGGATCAATGCGGCGGAACCAGTTGGTATTGGTGGGAACGTTGGTAGTGGC
Source organism: Gemmatimonadota bacterium (assembly GCA_043744895.1). GTDB lineage: Bacteria > Gemmatimonadota > Gemmatimonadetes > Gemmatimonadales > GWC2-71-9 > SHZU01. Next base: position 28,670 of record JAYTTT010000185.1, read on the forward strand.
GGCGTGCGGCGGAGCTGCTAAGACGGGGACGGCACCGGCCGGCAATGCGGAGCGGCAGGCCTTGGTCGCCAAGATCGACTCGATCATCAGCGAGCCGATCACGGCGGGCAAAGTGGCCGGCGCCTCGATCGCCATCGTTAAAGGTAAGGACACGATCGCGGTCCAGAGTTTCGGCAAGGCCAATATTGAGCTCGACGTCCCAACCATGGCGCACGCCACCTACGAGATCGGCTCGGTCACCAAGCAGTTTACCGGTGCGGCGGTCATGCAGTTGGTGGAACAGGGCAAGATCAATCTCGACGATGACCTCTCGAAGTATCTCCCGGACTACAACGCCCAGGGTCACAAGATCACGGTCAAGCGTCTGCTCGACCACACGTCCGGCATCAAGGGGTACACCGAGATGCCGGAGTTTCGGACCCTCGGCGCGTTCAAGCTTCCTCGCGATACCTTAGTCAAGCTCTTCAGCAAGAAACCCTTCGACTTTGATCCGGGGCAAGAGCAGATCTATAACAATTCGGCGTTCTTTCTGGCCGGTCTGATCATTGCCAAGGTCAGCGGGATGCCCTACGAGGAATACGTTCAGAAGAATCTCTTCGACAAGGCGGGCATGAAGGACGCGCACTACTGCAGCGAAACCAAGATCATCAAGGGGAAGGTCACGGGTTACGACTCCGACTCGGCGGGCTTGGTCCAAAAAGCGCCGCTCAGTCATCAGTGGCCGTACTCGGCGGGCTCACTTTGTTCCTCGGCCATCGATCTGGTGCGGTGGAACGAGGCGCTCCACCAGAGCGGCACCATTCTCGGGGCAGCGGCCTACCACGAGTTCATCACGCCCGAGACGCTGACTGATGGGAGCGTCTTGGGGTACACCAAAGGTATTGCCGTCTATCCGCGGCTCGGCCACAAGGCGCTCCATCACGGTGGCGGTATCAACGGTTTCCTGTCCGAAAACATCTACTTCCCGGATGACTCGTTGAGCGTCGTGGTGCTGTTCAACACCGCGGGGCGCGAAAGTCCGGACAAGTACGCCCTGAAGATCGCCGAACTGATTCTCGGAAAGCCGGCCGATCAGACCAAGGCGATGGACGGCGACGCTACTCGTTTTGCCGGCGTGTACGCCGGCCGAGGTCGGGGCCGGCCGATGGAGATGACCATTGCGGTGGCCGACGGCAAGGTGACGGCCAAGACGCCGTTCAGCGAAAAGCCCGACACGCTGGCGTACATCGGCAACAACACCTTCCTGATGGGCGAGAGCCACCTGATTTTCGCGGAGCAGGGCGGCAAGCTTGCCAAGGTCCGGATCGACGGTGGGTATGGCAACAACGTGCTGACCAGGAAGTAGCGAGCCATGAGAACTCTGGTGCTGTGGTTCACGGCGGGCGCGATGGTCGCGCCCGCTGTTCTTCCGGCCCAGGCCAGGTCCCGGGCCGAAATGGTCCGAGCTATCGATTCCTTGGCCATGGCGCCGGTGTCCCGGGGCCAGGTTGCCGGGATTTCGGTGGCCGTGGTCAAGGGCCGCGACACGATTCTGATCAAAGGCTACGGCAGCGCCGACCTGGATCTCGAGGTCCCGACGCCTGCGAACGCGGTCTACGAAATCGGTTCGGTCACCAAGCAGTTTACCACCGCGGCGCTACTTCAGTTGGTGGAGCTGGGGAAGCTGTCGCTCGACGACGACATCACCAAGTACTTGCCGAACTACCCTTCGCGGGGCAATGCGATTCCGATTCGCCGGATCCTCGATCACACCTCCGGGATCCGGAGTTACACTGAAATCGCCGAAGCCCGCACCATGTTTCGGAACCCGATTACCAAAGACTCGCTCGTGGCCCTCGTGGCGGGCAAAGGCTTCGACTTCGCGCCGGGAACGAATCTGGTTTATAACAACTCGGCCTTCTTCCTGGCCGGCATGATCGTGGAGAAAGTCAGCGGCCAACCGTATCCTGATTACATCCAGGCGAATATCTTCGACCGTCTCGGGATGACCAGCTCGAAGTACTGCAGCGAGTCGGCCCTGATGAAACACAAGGTCCATGGCTACGGGTTCGGTGCGTCGGGGCTGGTCAAGGCCTACCAACAGGACCACAGCTGGCCCTTCGCCGCCGGTTCGCTCTGTTCGACCGCCGGCGATCTGGTCACCTGGCTCAAGGCGCTCCATACTACCGACCGGGTCATCAACCGGGCGTCGTATCAGGAGATGATCACGCCGGGGACTCTGAACGACGGCTATCGGGTTCGCTATGCCAAGGGTATCGTCGCCGGCGAAGAAGATGGCCGCCGGATGATTTCCCACGGCGGGGGCATCAGCGGGTTCGTATCGGAGGCGCGCTACTACCCCGACGAGGACCTCTCCATCGTGGTCCTGATCAACACCGGTGGCCCGGTCGGGGCGGCTGACTGTGCCAAGGGCGTTGCCCGGATCGTGCTCGGGCCCGGGAAGGAACTCAAGGGCGTCGCCTTTTCGGGCGATCTCGAACAACTGGCCGGCAAGTATCGGGGCGTGGGTCGGGGGGCTCCGATGGAGCTGACCCTGGCCGTCGATGGGGGGGTCCTGAAGGCGCGTCAACTGGGCCAAACGGCCGCCGGCCGGACGCTGACCTACATGGGCAATGACATGTTTCAAGGGCCGAACTCCGATCGGTACTTGATCATTCGCGAAGGTGGCCGGGTGGCGGCAATTCGGGTCGACTTGATCTCGGTTGTCTCGATGGCCCGCCGGATCGAATGATCACGACCCTGCTGTTCGTGGCCATGCTCCAGACCCAGGGGCGTAATCCGGACGGGAGCTTGGTCCAGCCCGATGTCGCCCTCATCAATGCCAACGTCGTGGATGTTCGCACCGGCACGATCCGCCGGGGGGTGACGGTGCTGGTGCGCGGGGGCCGGATTGTGACGGTGGGAGCGGTGGACCTTGGCGCGGGGATGACGGTCGTCGACTTGCGGGGCAAGTATGTGGTGCCCGGTCTGATGGATGCCCACACCCATCTCGATAACCTCGCCGCGGCCCGGCGGGCGCTCGAAACCGGGGTCACCACGGTTCGGAGTGCCAGCGTCGGGTCGTTCCGGGACGTGGCGCTCCGGGACATGGCCAAGGCCGGCTTCATCGCCGGCCCCGACGTGCTCGCGGCCGGCCTGTTCGTCACGCCTAATCTCGACGACGCGATCCTGGCCGATCCATCGTTAGGCAACCTGATTACCGGCGTCACGACCATCGACCGGCTGCGCCAACTGGTTCGGGTCAACATGGCCCACGGGGTTGACGTCATCAAGACCCGGGGCACTGAACGCGCCGGCCGGCCCGAAACCGACCCGCGGCAGCAGGTCTACACCGAGGCCGAGCTCCGGGCGGTGGTCGATGAAGCCGCGGCCAAGAACATCCCGGTCCTGGCCCATGCCCACGGCGATGAAGGCGCCTACGCGGCCGTAAAAGCCGGGGTCCGGAGCATCGAGCACGGGACCTACCTGTCGGATTCGACGCTGGCTCTGATGAAGGCCAAGGGCACCTACCTGGTGCCGACCTATTCGACCCTGGTGGACTTGGTGGAACCCGGTGGCGACTATGACGATCCGGTCACCAAGGCCCGGGGCATGCACATGATGCCGCGAATGGAAGAGACGTTCCGAAAGGCCCGAGCGCTCGGAATCAGGATGGTGACCGGCGCCGACGTCAGCTACACGCCGTCGAGCATCACCCGGGTCTCCCATGAAGTGGCCAACTTCGTGAAATTGGGAATGACGCCGCTCGAAGCCCTCCAGGCGGCCACGATTACCGCGGCCGAGTTGTTCCGGATCGAGAAGAAGACTGGGGCCATCGAGGCGGGGCTTGAGGCCGACCTGATCGTTGTCGAGGACAATCCGCTCGAAGTCGTGCGCACGTTGCAAGACGTCCTCTTCGTCATGAGCAACGGTCGGATCGCGGTGGACCGGCTCCGGTTCGGAAAGATTTGATCGATGCGAATGACGGTGGCCCATGCACTGGCCCAAATCCCAGCCGATCGGCGGTGGGCCACCGTGTTCACCCGGGGCACACTGGAAGTGGAGTCCGTTCGGGCCGGGTGATTGTCTGTTTGCGGCGGCGGGAGTCGTCCATCGGTTCGAGGACTTTTGGCCGCCCCGTCAACTTGGGGTATCATTGGAGGATGACCATCCTCCGCCGATTTTTTCCCGCGACTATCCTGATTTTGTTTGCGGCCCTGCCCGCCGCGGCCCAGAGCACTCCTACCTTCCCCACCGATGATCAGAATCTGGTCCGGATCTGGCGCCTGGGCATGGACAGTTCCCACGTTCAGCGGCTGGCCCAAGTCCTCTTCGACTCGGTTGGCCCCCGGCTTACCGGGAGTCCGGGTTACGCCGCGGCCGGCGACTGGGCCCTCAAGACCTACCAGGCCTGGGGGATCGACGCCCGTAAGGAAGCGTACGGCACCTGGCGGGGATGGCGCCGGGGTACCTCGCATATCGACCTGGTGGCGCCGCGGGTTCGCTCGCTCGAAGGGACGATGCTTGCCTGGAGCCCCGGCACCCAGCGGAAGCCGGTCCGCGCCGAGGCGATCGTGCTGCCCAAGTTCCAGGACAGCACCGAATTCGTGAAATGGCTGCCGGCGGCAAGGGGCAAAATTGTCCTGGTGTCTCCGGCATGGCCGACCTGCCGGCCCTCAGAGGACTGGATCAGGTGGGCCACACCCGAGTCGAAGGCACGGATCGACACGGCCGTGGCCGTGATGCAGCGGGACTGGGCCCCGATGGTCGGAACGGATGGCCGCCCCGACAGCACCAAGCTCTACCGCGGCACCGGCTATGGTCTGGCCCTGGGGACCGGCACCCTTGGCATTCGGCTCGAACAGGCCGGGGTTGTTGGGGTGGTGTCATCTCGCACCAAACTCGGCGGCTTTACCAATCCGTTCGGCAATGGCGGCGGCCGAGTCGGCCCGGGTGGTCCGCCGGGCGGCGCCCAGACGCCGGGGCCGGCCTCGGCTCGGGGTGGCGGGCCGGCGGCGACGGTGGCCGCCGCGGCCGCGGCTCTCCGCGGTGGCGCCAGTGGCACCGGTGGCTGGGGTGTGACCGAGATCTTCGAGACGTACAACACCATCGCGCCGGCCGTGACGCTGACCTGCGAGGACTACGGACTCGTCTACCGGCTTGCCGAAAACCATCAGAAGCCGATCCTCGCACTCGATCTCGACGCCAACCTGACCGGTGAACAACCCGCGTTCAATGCGATCGCGATGATCAAGGGCACCGAGAAACCCGATGAGTACGTGATGCTGTCGGCCCACTTCGATTCATGGGACGGCGGCTCGGGGGCCACGGATAACGGCACCGGGACCCTGATGGCGATGGAGGCGATGCGGATTCTGAAAGCGGTGTATCCGAATCCCAAGCGGACCATTCTCGTGGGCCATTGGGCCAGTGAGGAACAGGGCCTCAACGGCTCGCGGGCGTTCACCGAGGATCATCCCAAGGTGATGAAGGGGCTCCAGGCCCTCTTCAATCAAGACAACGGGACGGGACGGGTCCAGTCGCTATCCGGCGCCGGCTTGTCGGACATGGGGCGTCATCTCAAGGCTTGGTATGGTCGGCTCCCGTCGTTTTACACCGACAGTCTGAGCCCGAACGTCGTGTCGTGGAGTTTCAATGATGTGCCGACCGGGAATCCCGGCGGCACCGATGGGGCGGTCTTCGCTTGCTACGGTACGCCCGCGTTCGGCATGGGGGCGGTGCCGTGGAACTACGGGACCTATACCTGGCATACCGGCCGGGACACCTACGACAAAGTCGTGTTCGACGACCTCAAGCACAACGCCACGCTGGTGGCGATGTTGGCGTACCTCGCGTCCGAGGATCCGGAGTTCATTGCCCGGGAAAAAGCTCCGGGCGCCTGGCCAGCGGATTGGCCGGCCAACTGCGGCAAGGCGCCCCGAAAGACCCGGCCCCGCTTCTAGTCGGGTCGCTAGTTGCTCGTCAGCTCGGCGGGGCTCGATTTCGAGGCCCGCCACGCTGGGGCCAATGCCGCCAGCACGGCGACCGTCACCAGTCCGACCGACCCGTTGAGCACCAGCCTCGGCTGCCAGTACGATACGCCAGGAATCAACTGGGCAATTTCGGGCCAGAGGGCGGATCCGAAGAACACCACCCCGATCCCGACGCCGGCCACTGCCGCGAACAGGGCCCGCCCCAGCACCAACCGCCGGATCTGCCATCGTCCGGCTCCGACCGAGCGCCGGATCGCAAATTCGGTCCGTGACGCGGTCACCCAGATCACCATCAAGACGACAATCCCGCCGAGGGCCAACAGCAGAGTCACCCCACCCTCAAACCCGAAGAGGTGGCCGAACCACCGGAGTACCGCCACCTGCCGCCCGGCAATCGCCGCCCGAGTGGTGTGGCCAACCACAGTCACGCCGTTAGGCGGCAACAGGCTATCGGGGGCGCCGCCGGCGACCAGCAGTTCGGTGTGGGTGCCGGGGAGTTGCAGGGTGCTGAGATAGATGGTTTCGAGCGGCCCCAGTTCGCCGCCGAGCCCCCGCGGGCCCCGATCGTCAACGACGCCAACCACCCGATAGGCGGTGCCGATCATTCGTCCGGCCAAGAACACATCCCGCCCGAGCGGCCGGCCCGACTCGAAATACCGATCAGCCAAGTATCGGTTCACGATGGCGACGGGGGCTGTTCCCACCCGGTCGTCGTCCGTGAACGACCGGCCCTCGAGCATCCGAAACCCCCGGGCCCGAAAGGTGTCGGCGCTGGCGGTGTGGTAGTTGGCGCGCAGGGGTCGCCACTTGAGGTAGATCCCTCCGACAAAGCACTGCCCGCAATCGGTGGTGAGTTGATCGACCGTCCCAATCCCCTCGAGTTCTCCCGGGCTCGCCAAACTGACGAGCGGGCCTGCATCGCCGCCACGAATTGCGTCCAGCATTTGACGGTAGTCCTGAGCCCGGACCTCGACGGCAGCGCTCTGGTGCTTCAGCTGATAGACCTCGCCGTCTTCAGCGGCTGGGATGCCGGGGGTCGGGGCGGCCGAACCGGCTTGGCCCGTGATCATCGCCGCGCTGACCAGGGTCGCGAGGCTCACGCCGAGCTGGGTGGCTGGAATCCATAGGGGTGGCGGGGTCTCGACTGGCTCGGTGACGGTTCGGGACCGGGCCGCCCAGAGCGGGAGCAGGGCCCCAAGGATCATGGCGGCGCCGATGAGGATCGGTGCCAAGACGGGCAGCCCGAATCCCGAAAACGACGAGGGGCCAGGCCACGCCGCCACGACACTCCAGGCACCGAGCATTCCGAGTCCGACACCGGCGCCGACCACCATGAGTCCGGTCCAGGAGCCCTCGCCGATCGCCGCCCCGAACAGCGAACGCCGGCCGGCTCCAACCGCCCGCCGAATCGCGACTTCCGGCACCCGTTGACCCGCCAGGGTGGCCCACAGCGCCAAGATCGTGATCCCGCCGACCGCTAAGGCGCCCCAACCGAGGACCGCGAGCCAGCCCAGGAGCTGGTCGACCGCCATCTTCTGAATTGCGTCCGCCGGCGTCGCTGAGTCGGTCCATCGAAGTCCGGCATCCAACGGAGCAATCGGCGGAAGCGTAATGACCGGACGACTCGCCGTCACGGCCGCCGCGAGGGCGAGCACGCCTGCCAGCATCGTAAGCATTCGAATCGGCCAATGGGCTCGGAACCACTTGGTCATCGATGCAATCTGAGGGAGTCTTCCGAGCGGTGCAACCGATGGTGGGCTCGAGAAACTTTCCCCGAAACCCGGGCGTCGGTATAGAATAGGTATGGTGGCTACGCTTCCTCTTCCTGAGTCCCTCCGCGAGTTCCTGTTCAAATATCCAAGCCGGGTGTTCGAGCAGGGCGTGTTCGTGTGGCAAGGGGCCGGTTGGGCCCGGGTGGTAGTGCCGGTGGTCGCGGTGCTGATTGGGTTGGCGGCTTGGTCCTACTTCCGAGCCGGGCGGGCCAAGGTTCTCGACCGGGTCGTGCTGACGTGCCTCCGGGCGGCCGCGATTGGGCTCCTCGGTGTCTGTCTCCTTCGGCCGGCACTGCTGGTGTCGATATCGGCGCCGCAACAAAACGTCCTCGGCATTTTGCTCGACGACTCGAAGAGCATGCTGATTCGCGACGCGGATTCCCTCACTCGACTGGAACGGGTCCGCCAGCTCTTCGGTGATTCGACCGGTTCATTGGTCCGGAAACTATCGGAGCGCTACGCGCTGCGCTTCTATCGGTTTTCGGAAACGATGGAGCGGATCGACCGAGCCTCGGGTCTTCGGGGCGTCGGCGGCCGGACCGACCTTGCCGGAGCGCTGACCGAGGTCCGCCGAGATTTTGCCGGAACCTCCCTGGCCGGCCTGATCGTCGCGACCGACGGCGCCGACAACGGCGGCCAATCGATGTCGGATCCCCTGCTGTCGCTGCAGGCGGCCAAGATCCCGGTCTACACCGTTGGCATCGGACAGGAGCGATTTGCCAGGGATGTTTCGGTCGAACGGGTCGAGCTGCCGCGCTCGACCTTGAAGGGCGCGGTGCTTCTCGGCTCCGTGGCGTTACGAGTCCGCGGGGTGGCCGGTGAAACCGTCTCGCTCACCGTCGAAGACAATGGAAAGATCGTGGCCACCCGCGACGTGACGGTCCCGAAGGGGACCGAGTCGATCACGATCCCGATCCGGATTCCGCCGCTCGAGTCCGGGGTCCGTCCGATTCGGGTCCAGGTGCGCCCCCTCCGAGGCGAGGCGGTCAGCCAGAACAACAGCCGGGATGCCCAGGTCCGAGTCCGCGATCGGCGGGAGAAGATCCTGTATTTAGAAGGCGATCTCCGCCCGGAGTTTCCCTTTCTCCGCCGGGCCGCCGCCGCCGACAGCAATCTCCAGGTGGTCGGCCTCCAGCGAACCTCCAAAGGCAAGTTTCTCCGATTGGGCGTCGACGACAGTCTCGAACTGGTGAAGGGATTTCCGACCACTCGCAGCGAGCTGTTCCAATACCGGGCCCTGATCCTCGGCACCATCGAAGCGAGTTTCTTTACCGCCGACCAGCTCCGGATGATCGCCGAGTTCGTGTCGGAACGGGGTGGCGGCCTGCTGGCGTTAGGCGGGCGCGAATCGTTCGGCGAGGGCGCCTTTCAGGGCACAGCGGTCGCCGACGTGTTGCCGGTCGGGTTTGCCAACCGGACCGCGGATTCCAGTGAAGCGGCGGTTGAACTCACCGTGGTGCCGACCGCGGTCGGCCTTGGGAATGCCGCCCTGATCTTGACCGACCGGGAAGAAACCAACCCGGCCCACTGGGACTCGCTCCCGCCGCTCACCTCGGTGAATCGGCTCGGTGGCTTGAAGCCGGGCGCCACCCTGCTGCTCGAGGGCCGGCTCCCCAAAGGCGGCGGGACCGTGCCGGTACTGGCCCAGCAGCGCTTCGGCCGGGGCCGGGCTCTGATGCTCGGCGTTCAGGACACTTGGCTCTGGCAAATGCACGCGGCCATCGCGGTCGAAGACCAAACTCACGAAACCCTATGGCGGCAACTGCTTCGCTGGGTTCTGGAAGACGTCCCCGATCGTCTTGAAGTGACGATGAGTCCGGAACATCCGGTGCCGGGCCAGCGGGTGACGGTTCGCGCCGAGTTTGCCGACTCCAACTTTCTTCGGGTCAACGACGCCTCATTGGTTGCTCAGATTACGACGCCGGACAACGCCACCACCGTGCTGCCGCTCGATTGGGGCCTCGCGCAGGACGGGGTCTACCGTGGCAGTTTTGTGGCGTCGGCGGAAGGGAACTACCGGATTGCGGTGACCGGAACCCGGGGCCGCGATTCGGTGATGGCCGAGCCGGACTTCCTCGACGTGGCCGACCGGGGCGCCGACTTCCTCAACGCTGAAATGCGAGCGCCGCTGCTCCAGCGGATTGCCACGGAAACCGGCGGGAAGTTCTACACCGCCGCCACGGTCAGCCAATTGCCCGACGACGTGTTGTACACCGAAAGCGGGGTCACGGTTAAAGAAACCAAGGACCTCTGGGATATGCCGGTGATCTTCTTCGGCCTGATCGCCCTGCTCGGAACTGAGTGGATCTACCGCCGCCGGCGGGGCCTGGTATGATAGCCGTCCTCGGGTCCCTGATGCTGGCGGTTCAAACCCATCTGATCGTGGTGACCGGTCTGTCGGGCGAGCCGCAATACGCCGCGGCCTTCACCAAGCTCGGCGCCGCCATCGTTGACCACGCCAAGGCGCGCTGGGGGGTGCGAGACTCCAGCGTGGTGTACTTGGCTGAGAACCCGGCGCTGGATCCAGCGCGGATGACCGGCCGGGCCAGTCGCGAGGCGGTTCTCGCCGCGGTCGGGCTCATCGCGCGTCGGGCGGCGAAAAACGATCTGGTCCTGATGTTCTTGACCGGGCATGGCAGCGAGCAAGACGGCGAGGCGCGCCTCAATCTTCCCGGTCCGGATCTGACCGCCACCGACCTGGCCAAGGCCCTTGGCGCGCTATCTGAGCAAACGGTGGTGGTGGTGAACGCGGCGAGCGCGAGCGGCGGGTTTCTGAAGACACTGGCCGGCCCTCGGCGGGTTGTGATCACCGCCACCAAGACCGGCTTCGAGCGGAACGCCACGATGTTCGGCGACTTCTTCGTGAAGGGCTTAACCGGCGAGGAGGCCGACGCCGACAAGAACGGTCAAGTGTCCGTGGCCGAAGTGTTCCAGTACGCCACCCGTGAAGTCGCCCGAACCTACGAAACCGCGAAACGGCTCCTGACCGAGCATGCCCAACTGAATGACGGCGAGAACGGCGCCCTGTCGCGCGCCGTGAGTTTTGCACTGGTCCGGGACAGCACGGCGGCCGACCCCCGAGTGGCAACGTTGGTGGCGGAGCGGCGCCGGCTCGAAGCGGCCATCGCCGAGCTTCGGGGCCGGAAGGCTCGAACCGATTCGGCCGGGTATCAACGTGACCTGGAGCAGTTGCTGATCACGCTGGCCGAAACCAATCAGGCCATTCGGGCAATGCTGGGGAAGGTGCCATGAAAATCCCCGGGTTGGTCGGCTGGGCCGCGCTGATGATCGCCGGGGTAACCTGCGCGGGCCAGGAGTCGCAGGATCCGGCCCAGCTGCGCCCCCGGCTGAGTCGGGCACTCGACCGGGGAGACGTCGTGGCCGTGGAGCGCGAACTATCCGGTCGGCAGGCCGATCCCACGGCTGGGTACTTCTTAGCCGAGGCCGCGGTACTTCGGGGCCGGACCGCCCGGGCTGATAGCCTCCTGGGCCGGGTGGCCGCGGTGGCTGGGCCATTCCAGGCCCTCGCCGCCGCCCGCCGGGCCGAGTTGCAACTGAGTGGGGGCCGAATGACCGAGGCCCGGGCCGGTGCCGACCGGCTGGCGCGGGCGCTCGAGGCGCGGACCACCAATCCGGCGCTTGATTGGCTGGCGTTAGGCGTCGCCTACCAGATTCTCGGCGCTTCCAGGCCGGCCCAGTTCAAGGATGCCCTGGCGGCGTTCGACCGGGCGGTGGCGGCGGATTCCAGTCTGATCGAGGCCAACCTCCGGTTGGGCGAGCTTCTGCTCGGCAAGTACAACGCGCCCGACGCCAAGGCCGCGTTCGCCGAGGCGTTGCGCCGCGACCCGGGAAACGCGCGCGCGGAGCTTGGACTGGCCGAAGTGGCGCTGTTCGAAGGGCGGCCTGACACCTACGGCTTGGTCGAGAAGGCCCTCAAGGACGGTCCCGGCTTGGCTCGGGCCGGCACGGTACTCGCCCGGATGGATCTCGACGCCGAATTGTTCGATTCGGCAATGGCCCGGGCCGACCGCGTCATCGGGCTCGATTCCACGGCCGAACGCGCCTGGGCCGTTCGGGGCGCGGTCTTCTTGCTCCGGGGCGATACCGTGCGCTTCCGCCAAGTCGAGCGTCAGGTGGGGGCCCACCGACCCGCGCCGGGTGGTTTCTATGCTGAGATCGCTGAAGCCCTGGGCCGGCAACGCCAGTACGCCGCCGCGGCCCGGTTCGCGGCCGAAGGGGTTGCCCTGGCGCCCGACGATCCCGAGGTGCTGACGGCGTTAGGTATCAATTTGCTCCGGGTCGGCCGGATCGACAGCGGCCGGGCCATGGTCGAACGGGCGTTTGCCCGCGATCCATACCATGTCTGGAACAAGAACACCCTCGACCTGCTGGATCAGTTGGCCAAGTATCGAACCGTATCCACCGCGCGGTTCCAAATGGTCGGCGCGCCGGAGGAAATCGACCTGCTGGCGCTCCACCTGGGGCCCCTGCTCGAAAGAGCCTACGATTCATTGGCCGCCCGATACCGGTACCGACCTCCGACCCCGGTGCGAATCGAGCTCTATCACCACCATGCCGATTTCTCGGTCCGAACCGTTGGCCTGGCCGGGCTGGGCGCGTTAGGGGTCAGCTTCGGTTCGGTCCTGGCGATGGACGCGCCCTCGGCTCGCGAAGTGGGGGCCTTCAATTGGGGCTCGACCGCCTGGCACGAGTTGACGCATGCCTTTACCCTCGGGATGACCGATCACCAGGTGCCTCGGTGGCTCTCGGAGGGCCTATCGGTGCTGGAGGAACGGCGGGCCCGCGCTGGGTGGGGCGCCAACGCGAACCCGCTGTTCTTGGCCGCTCTCAAGGGAAACCAGCTCAACCCGGTCAGCCGTCTCAACGATGGATTCGTCAGGCCTCGGCGGGCGCATGACGTGTCCCTGGCTTACTACCAAGCCTCGTTGCTGGGTGAGTACCTCGAGTCTACCTTCGGCTTCGAGTCAGTGTTGAAGCTGTTGGCGGCCTATCGAACCGGTGCCGCCACCCCGGCGGCCTTCCAGGACGGTACCGGGCTTCCGATGACGGAGATCGACCGCCGGTTCGACCGCTGGCTCCGGGCTCGGTTGGCGGAGCCGATGAAGAGCGTCGCTGCCTTGCGCGATTCAACCATGGGTCTGGGTGAACTGCAAATGATGATCGAATCGGGCAAGCGGCTTCAGGCGGCCAAGCAGATCGATCAGGCCGTTGCCGCCTTCGAACGGGCCGACCGGATGTTTCCCGACATGGCCGACCCAGAAAGTCCCGCCTGGTTCCTGGCCGAGATCTACCGGGAACGGGGCAACCTGCCCCGGGCGATCGAGTACCTGGAGCGGGTCACCAAACTGAATGACAGCCACTACCGCGCCAACCGCCTCGAGGCCGAGCTTCGGGTCAAGCAGGGCGATGACCGTGGCGCCCTGGCCGCGCTCGACCGGGCGGTGTGGATTAGTCCCTATGACGTCGGGATGAACCAGGATGCGGCCGCCTTGGCCACCAAAATCGGCGCTGTGGCGGAAGCAGTTCGGTTCCGGCAGGCCGTCACGGCCCTCAATCCGAGCGACCGGGCGGGGGCGTTGTATGAGTTGGCCGTGGCGTACCGGAACGCGGGTGACCGGACGAGCGCCCGGCGCGAAGTGCTTCGAGCGTTGGAGGAGGCCCCCTCGTTCGAAAAGGCCCAGATGCTGCTGTTGGAGTTGCGGGGAGGCCGCTGATGAATCGCTGGTGGATCGGCATTCTTCTGATGACGGCGGCAGCGCCCTTGCCCGCTCAACGCGGCCGGGGCAACCAGGGCGGCAGTGATTTTGGGGACGCGCCGTTGCCGAACGTGCCCTATGACGGGCGCTTTACCTTCGTGCGGGTCAAGTTCACCGCGGGTCTCAATAATTTCCGTGGTGGTCGCGATCTCAAGTGGGACCATGACTATCCGAGGGCGGAACGGCATTTCACCAAGATTCTCGACGAATTGACCACGATCCACCCCCGGCTCGACGCCAGCAACATCCTGGCCCTCGACGACCCTGAGCTATTCAAGTTTCCGGTCGCGTATCTCTGCGAGCCGGGGTTCTGGCAGCCAACCGACAAGGAGGTCGCCGGCGTCCGAGCCTACCTCCAGAAGGGCGGGCTCCTGATTCTCGACGATTTCGTCGGCAACCAGATTTTCAATCTCGAGAATCAGCTCCGACGGATTCTTCCCAGCGCCAGGATGATTCCGCTGACCAAGGAGCATCCGTTGTTCGACTCGTTCTATCGGATCAAATCGCTCGACTATAGCCATCCCTATTTCGGCCAGCCATCGGTCTTTTTCGGGATCTTCGAGGACAACGACCCGACCAAGCGACTGCTGATGATTATCAATTACAACAATGACATCGGCGAATATTGGGAATGGTCCGATACCGGTTTGTTCGCGATTGATCTCTCGAACGACGCCTATAAGATCGGCGTCAACTACATCGTTTATGCTCTCACCCGATAGCCAGAGGCCCGTGTGACTCATACTCCCCCTGACGATCAGGCCGTGGCCGATCGGCTCCATCAATCAGGCAACCGGATCAAGGCCGAGCTGGCCAAGCGCATCGTCGGTCAGGAAGCCGTGGTCGAGCAGTCGCTAATTGCTTTGCTTGCCGGCGGCAACTGCCTCTTGGTCGGTGTGCCCGGCTTGGCCAAGACTCTACTGATCCAGTCGCTGGCAGAGGTGCTCGACCTCTCGTTCCAGCGGATCCAGTTCACCCCTGACCTGATGCCGTCGGACGTGACCGGGACCGACGTAATTCAGGATGACCCGGCCGGTGGCGGCCGCCGGTTGGTGTTCATGCGGGGACCGATCTTCGCCAACATCGTGCTGGCCGACGAGATCAACCGAACCCCACCCAAGACCCAGGCGGCGCTGCTCGAAGCAATGCAGGAGCGCCGGGTCACGGTGCAGGGTAAGACCTATCCGCTCGCGCCGCCGTTTCACGTCTTCGCGACGCAGAATCCGATTGAACTCGAGGGCACCTACCCGCTGCCCGAAGCTCAACTCGACCGATTTCTTTTCGAAGTGAGGCTCGACTATCTGCCGGAGCGGGACGAGATCCGGGTGGCCCGCGAAACCACGGGCGTGGAAGGCGGACGCCTGAGCCACATCGTGACGGGCGCTGAGCTCGTGACGTATCAGCAGTTGGTCCGCCGGGTTCCGGTGGCCGATGCCGTGGTTCAGTACGCGGTCTCCCTGGCCCGGCTGAGTCGCCCGGTGACCGATGGGTCGCCCGATTTCATCCGAAAATGGGTTGCCTACGGAGCCAGCGTTCGGGCGGCGCAGGCGCTCCTTCTGGGCGGCAAGGCGAAAGCCCTGCTCGACGGCCGGGCCCACGTGACCTTCGATGACGTCAAGTCCCTGGCCCCGCCGGTGCTCCGGCATCGGGTGTTGCTGAATTTCCAGGCTCAAGCCGAGCGGATCACCACCGATACGTTGATCGAAAAATTGCTCGCCGCGGTGCTGATCCCGCGCTCCGGGATGGCATGAGCCGCACCGCTCCCTCGGGTTTGCTCGACCCCGCGGTCCTGGCCCGGATCGGCGATCTGTCGCTGATTGCCCGGACCGTGGTGGAAGGGTTCATGCACGGCCTTCACCGCGCCCCGCGGCTCGGCCATTCGACCGAGTTCTCGGAGCATCGCCCCTATCAGCCGGGCGATGATCTCCGCCGGATCGACTGGCGGGTCTTCGGCCGGACCGACCGGTACTATGTCAAAGAGTATGAGGCCGACACCAACGCGTCAGTGGTCTTTGCGCTCGATGTGTCGAAGTCGATGGAGTTCGGGTCGGGGCCGGTGACGAAGCTGCATTTCGCCAAGATGTTGGTGGCGGCGCTGGCGTGGTTTTCCCACCGGCAGGGCGACCGGATCGGCCTGATCCTCTACGCCGACACGGTCCGGACCTATGTCCCGCCATCGACCCGCCACCTGTCGCTCATCCTTCATACCCTGGAGCGCGCCGAGGCCGACGGCGCCGGCGGCGGCATCGACGCCAATGACTCGATTGCCGAGTTGCTGGGCCGAACCGGCGTCACCGTATTCCTCTCCGATTGGTACGCCACGCCGGAGTTCGTTCAGCAGGCGCTGGGTAAGATCCGGGTGCGGGGCCACGACGTCGTGGCGTTCCATCTCTACGATCCGGCCGAGAAGACCTTGCCCTATCCCGACGCCGCCAGTTTTCAGGATCTCGAAACCGGCGAGCGACTTTCGGTGGTGCCGGACACGCTCCGGGAACAGTATCGCGCGGCGGTGGCCGCTCATCACGAAGCGCTGGAAACCGGTTTGCGGCGCACTGGGGTCGACTATGCGGCGGTCGATACCTCGCAGCCGCTCGACCTGGCCCTGTACGAGTATCTCCGCCGCCGGGAAATGATGGAGCGGGTCCGCTGATGGGACTCACGTTTCTGGTCCCCGCGTTTCTGGCCGGCCTCCTGGTGATCGGGATACCGATCGTGGTCCATCTGCGGCAGCGAGAGCAGAAAGACCCGGTTCGATTCCCGTCCCTGATGTTCCTTCGGATGGTGCCCCATCGGACCGTCGAGCGCCGCCGGATTACCCATCCGTGGCTGCTGGTGCTGCGGGCGTTGGCGGTGGCCGCGTTGGTGGCGGCGTTTTCACGGCCGTTTTGGCGCCAGGAAAATCAACCGCCCGGAGCCGTGGTCAAGACCCGGGCCTTGATCGTCCTCGTCGACCGGTCGCTCAGCATGAGTTATCGGGGGGTATTCGGCCGGGCCACGGATTCCGCCCGAGCGGCGCTGGCCGCTCTTGGGCCCGGCGACCTGGCGGCGGTCGTGGCCTTCGACGAATCGGCTGAGGTGGTGGCCCCTTTGGGTGGCGACCTGGCCGGGGTCCGCGCCCGGCTGGCCGCGATCGCGCCGAACGGACGAAGCGGGCGGCTGGCTCCGGCGTTTCGCGCTGCCGCCGATTTGGCTGCTACGGCCCGGGGCCGCGCGGTTGAAATTGTCGTGGTCTCCGATCTCCAGCGGAACGCGCTCCAGGGTCTCGAGGCGGTCGAACGGGTGCCGGGAGCGACCCTCCGGGTCATGTCGGTGGCGGATCCCAACCCAGTCAACGCACGAGTCCAGGACGTCGAGATCGATCGCCGGGCCGAGGGCCGTCGGACTACCCTCAGGGTCGGGGCCCGGGTGGCGTTGAAGGGCGACGCCCCGCGCCAGGTCAAGGCCAGCCTCATCGTCAACAACCGGCCGGTCGCTTCGGCGGCTGTCCGGATCGCACCGAACACCACGGCGTCGATGCGATTCGACCCGGTAATCGTCGCTGAGGGCGATGCCCTGGCGGCCGTGGCCCTCGAGCCTGATGCCCTGGCCGCGGACGATACCCTGCGATTCTCACTGGCCAGTGCGTCCGGGGTGCCGGTGGTGCTGTACTTGCCGGCAGGGAGTTCGCGTGACGAGTCGCTCTATTTGGAACGAGCGTTGGCCATTAGTCGGGCCCCGACGCTCGAACTCACGGTGCGGCGAGGGACCGCGGTGACCGATCGCGATCTCGAACGGGCGGCGGCCGTGGTCCTGTCCGACGTGGCGCCGAGTGGCGGAGCGTCCGCCAAGCTCCGGGAGTTCGTCGCTCGGGGCGGCGGCCTGATCGTGATTGCAGGTTCCCGGCTGGGCGGGGCCTCGGCCCGAGTGCCGTGGTGGCCCGCTGCGGTTGGCAAGACGATCGACCGAACGACTGATCGGGGCGGTCGGTTAGGCCAGATCGATCCGGACCATCCGGCGTTCGAACCGTTCAAAGAGGGGCTGGCGACTGATTTCGGAGCCGCTCGGTTTTTCCGCTATCGCGAACTGACCGTCGATTCCGCGGCCTCGGTCCTGGCCCGGTTCGATGACGGAAAGGCCGCGATCGTCGAGGGCGCTTTTGGCGCCGGGCGGATCGTGATGCTCAGCACGGCGACCAACACTTTGTGGGCCGACTTTCCGCTTCAGCCGGTATTTCTTCCCTTGATCCAGCGGATCGTCGGGTATGCCGGCCAGTTGCAGGACCCGAAACGCTGGTATCCGGCTGGTGAAGTCGTGGTCTTACCGGTGTCGAAAGATCCGCTGACGATTCGGAATCCCGGCGATGCCGGCCGGCCCCGGCCGATCGCGGCCAAAGTCTCGAGCCTGACGTTGGCTGATCCCGGTATATATGAGGTGGGGACCGTGGTGGCGGCTGCTCCGATTGCCCGGTTTGCCGTGAACCCGAGGCCCTCGGAGTCCGATCTCGCGGCCGCCGATCCAAAGGAAGTGATGGCCCAGCTCAAGGCCCCGACCGACTCGACCGAGGCGCCGAACGTTGCCCCGCTCAGTGCCGTCGAGCAGGAACGGACGCAGTCATGGTGGGCGCTGCTACTAGTGTCGGCGTTGTTGCTGCTGGCCGTGGAGTCCTGGTATTCCGGCCGGTTCGGCCGGGTGACGGTTTCGGGAGGTGCCGGATGACCGAACACGAACTGATTCGAGCGACCCTCCACGCCGTCCGCCGTCGCTGGCGGCTCCGGCTGGCGCTCGAGGCCTTGGTTCCGATCGTTGCCACTGGGGCCGGTGTGCTGGCTGGTTGGCTGTTGCTCTGGCCGCTAGTGGAGGGCCATCCGGCGCTGATCAACGGGGTTCGCGTCCTGGCCGTTGTGGTACTCATTGGAGTGACGGCGAACCTGGCTCGACAATGGGTCCGGAGCCGGCCGTCGGACCCCCAGGTGGCGCTCTACGTCGAGGAACGCGAACCGGCGCTGCGGCAATCGCTGCTGAGTTCGCTGGCCGGCCCCGACGATCGTGGGGTGGCTCCGGGTCTGGCGGCCCGGGTCGTTGCCGCCGCGCGCCAGGGCCTCGCCGCGATGGACGATGGCCGGCACCTCGAGCGTCCCCGCCTTCGGCGGGCCGGCGGAGTCGTGGGGGCGATCACGTTAGGTTCGCTGGCCCTCCTGGCGTTCGGTCCCGACCGATTTCGCGTGGCGACGGCCACGTTGGTGAACCCATGGCGACCGGTGCCGGCGGCGCCGAGCTTCCTGGTTGGGGTCGAGCCTGGGAACGCCGAGGTGCCGAAGGGCGGTGGGGTCGACATCCGTGCCGTCCTCAACGGATTCACCAGTGAAGGTGCTGAGCTGGTGTTCCGGTCCGACACCGCTGGTGAGTGGCAGCGTCTGCCGATGAGCCAAGACACCGCGGCCGGACGGTTTACGACGCGGCTCTTCGATGTCGTCGAAAGAACCGAGTACTTCGTCGAAGCCACCGGCATCCGGTCGCGGGCCTTTACGCTCTCAGTCGTCGACCTCCCGGCGGTCTCCGCCACCGAGGCCACCGTTCGGTTTCCGAGCTACACCGGGATGCCTTCGGAAACGATCGAGGCCGCGGGGGACTTGGCGGTGCTCAAGGGAAGCGAGGTGCTGCTTCGTGCTGCCGTGACCCGGCCCGCCAAGGCGGCGTGGCTCGTCATCGAAGGGCGGGCCACGATTCCAATGCCCGCCACCACGGGCGGGGGTTTCTCCGCCGCCTTCCGAGTCACCGGCGATGCCTTTTGGCGAATCGACCTGGACGCGCCGGATGGCCGCCGAATTACCGGGCTTCAGTACACCATCGACGCGCTCGAAGATGCCGTGCCCACGGTCCGGCTCACGGCGCCCGGTCGAGATACCAAGGTCTCGGCCATCGAGGAGCTGGCCGCCGCGGTCGAGGCCGCCGACGATTTCGGGGTCCGGCGGCTGACCCTCCATGTCAGCGTCAACGCCGCCGCCGAACAAGTCATCACGTTGGCGGACTCGTCGCTCAAGGCGCTGACCAGCGTGTCGGCTGTCCACACGTTCTTTCTCGAGGAATGGTCGCTCAAACCCGGAGACCTGGTCTCCTATTTTGCCGAAGCCACCGACGGGCTCGGCCAGACCGGCAAGAGCGATATCTATTTCCTCGAGGTTCGACCCTTCGACAAGTCCTACCGCGAGGGCGAACAGGGTGGCGGCGGGGGAGGCGGCGGCGGCGAACAAAGCGCCGAGGGGCTCTCGGAACGGCAACGGCAGATCGTGGTTGGAACCTTCAACGTGCTCCGCGACAGCGCCGCCCAGCAATCGAGTTTCCGCGAGAACGTCACCACCCTGACGATCGGGGAGGGCCGGCTTCGCGAGGACGTCCTCGAGCTGTCGAACCAGATGCGGCAGCGGCGTCTGGTGGCCGTCGACTCCACCTTCGATCAGATTGCCACTTCCCTCGACACGGCCCGGGGCGAGCTTCAGAAAGCGGAGGAACTCCTCGGTCGCCAGAAACCGCGCGAGGCGTTGGTCCCCGCGCAAAAAGCCCTCCAGCATTTACAGCGCGCCGAAGCCGCCTACCGGGAAGTCCAGGTCCAGCGCGGCCAGCAGCAAGGCGGCGGCGGAGCCGGAGCGCAGCGCGAGGCGGAAGACCTCGCCGATCTGTTCGAGCTGGAGACCGACAAGCTCAAGAACCAATACGAGTCGGTCCAGCGCGACCAGGGCCGGCAAGCCGAGCAGCGCCTGGATGAAACCGTCGAGCGGTTGCGTCGCTTGGCGAATCGGCAGCAGCAGGAAAACGAGCGGATGCAACGAGCGGCCGATGCGATGCGAAATCGCCAGCCCCAGAGCGGCGGCGGCGGGGGTGGCGGCCAGAGTCAGCGGCAGTTGGCCCAAGAAGCGGAAGAGACGGCCCGGCAACTCGAACGGCTGGCCCGCGACCGAAACGATCTCGGAATGGAGGACGCGGCGCGCCGGCTCCGCGAAGCCGCGGAAGAAATGCGCCGAGCCGCGAGCGCCAATCCCCAAGGCGGGGTGGCTCGGGGCAATGAGGCGCTGGATCGACTCCGAAGCGCCACCGGCGAACTCGAACGAGCTCGCTCGTCCAGTCGGCAACAGGAAGTCCGAGGATTGCGGGACCGGGCCCGAGAGCTGGCCGAGCGGCAAAAGCAGACGGCGGAGCAGGCCACCGATCAGCCCAGCGATCCGGGCCAGCGGGGCGAATGGCAGAAGAATCTCGGCGCCCGGAAGGATGGGTTGGCGCGCGATGTCGATCGGCTCGAGGCCGACGCCGAGCGCCTGAGTCGCGAAACGGCACGGGAACAGCCGAAGGCGGCGCGGAAACTCGCTGAGGCAGCTGAAGGCCTCCGTACCAACCGGGTGCGGGACAAACTGGTCTTCTCGAAGAACCTGGCGCAGCGCGGATCGCCGGACTATGTCCGGTCGTTCGAGCAGCAGATCAGCGAGGACCTTGGCGCCGCGGCCGAGCAATTGGGCCAGGCGGCCGGGGCGTTGGAGCAGTCGGGCGCCAGCCGCCAGGCCAAGGCACTGGAGCGGACTCGCGATCTGGTCCGGGGCCTCGAGTCGCTGAACGAGCGGGCCCGCTCGGCCCAGCGGAGCCAGGGGCAAGGGCAGCCTGGCCAATCGCCATCGAGTGGAAACCCGAATTCCGTCGAGGGCCGCTCTGATAGCGACGGAACCCGCCAGTTCGGCCGGGAGTTTCGGGCCCGTCGCCAGGCGGCCGAATCGTTGCGGGCCGACCTTCGAGCCATGGGCCAGGAAACGGCCGACCTCGACCAGCTGCTGAATCGGTTCCGGGCGCTCGACAACACCCGCACCTTCGACGACTCCCGCGGACTCGATCGGCTCGAGACTGATCTGATCGAAGGCCTGAAGTCGTTAGAGTTCTCCTTGTGGCGGAAGTTCGGGGATGAAACCGGGCAACGACCGGCGGCCGGTGCGTCGGCGCGGGTACCACCACAGTTCCGGGAACTCGTCGAGGAGTACTACCGATCGTTGGCTCGGGAACGGCCGACGAAGCCGTGAGAGGGAACCGAACGTGCAACGATTCTTGATGTCCGGCGTGCTCGTTGCCTTCTCCGGCTGCCGGCCCGTCGATCAAAGCGCGGCGCCCGAGCTGTTGTCGTTCGGTGCGGCCGATCAGATCATGACCAACGTGGTGACGAATTTGGCGGTCGACGGACGGCGTAAGAACTATGTCCGAGCGGACTCCGCTTTCACCTACCAGGAGGCTCAGCGAGTCGAGTTTGTTCGAATGAAAGTCACGATCTTCGACATCGAAGGCCAGCCAGCCGCTGAGCTGTCCGCCCGGCGGGGCGTGTACACCATCGGCAACCGGAAACTCGACGCCAGGGGTGGTGTGGTGGTGGTAACGCCCAGGGGTGACAGCCTCCAGAGCGCCCGGATCACCTACGACAATGCCCTCCGGCAATTTCGGGGCGACTCGGCGTTCGTCTTCAAGGCCAAGGCCGGACTGGTCGAGGGCAAGAGCTTCACGGCGGACCCCGACCTCCGCAACTTCGTCCCGGGCCGGAAGCGACCCTAGCCGACCATGGACTATGCGATTCGGGCCGGGTCGGCTTCGGATGTCGAGCCGATTCTGGCACTTTTCCCGAGGCTGGCGGCGTTTGCCATTCCGCCGGAACGATCCCCGGAAGATCTCTGGCTCGGCGATGCCGCACTCCTCAGGCGTTGGAGTACCGGCGACGCGCCCCAATGTCTCGTCTCCGTCGCGGTCGCTCCCGATCACGCCATTCTCGGCGCCGTCCTGATCCAGCTCCGCGAAGAACTCCTGACTCATGAACCGAGCGCCCATCTGGAAGTGCTGGTCGTCCGGGCCGACGCGGAAGGACGGGGGATCGGCCAACGGCTGATCGCGGAAACCGAACGCGCGGTGCCCGAACCCTCACGCTCCATGTGTTCAGCCGAAACCTGCGGGCCCGCTCGGTCTACGAGCGGCTCGGCTTTACTGGCGAACTGATCCGGTACATCAAGTACCTCGAACGGCCACTCGAGGCGGGACTGGCGGATCCAGAGCCCGGCTCGCCGGAACCGGGCCGGGTGTTGGCGCTCTGCGGAAGCCTCCGGTCCGTCTCCTCCAACCGGGTTCTACTCGACGCGGCGATGGAACTGGCGCCGAGTTCGATCCGGATCGTCCGATTCGAGGGGCTCGGTCAGCTGCCACTGTTCAATCCCGATCTTGATAGCTCCGATCCGGCGGCAGCCGTTATCACTCTCCGCCGAGAGGTGGCGGCCGCCGAGGGGGTGATGATCTCGAGTCCGGAGTATGCCCACGGCGTGCCCGGCGCGCTCAAGAATGCGCTCGACTGGCTGGTGAGCGGGGTCGAGATCGTCGCCAAGCCGGTTCTCTTGTTGAATGCGGCTCCGGCGGCCGTTCACGCTCAAGCCAGCCTCCGCGAAACCCTAACGACGATGGCCGCGGTGGTGCTTCCTGAGGTCCCAGTCGCGGTTCCAGCCGCGGCCCGCCATCGCGGGCCGGCCGCGGTGGTCTCAGACCCCGTCTTGGCCGCTCGGCTCCGCCACGGTCTGGATGCCTTGGCCGCGGCCATGGCCGCCCGCCGGGATGAAAAGTGGCTATAAACTTCCGCGCCCCAGTCGTTGGGCTACTCGTGGCCGCTGGTGTGCTGGCCGCGCCGGGACTCGATGCCCAGTCGTTCACCACGACCGAGGGGACCTGGATTTCGCTCGACGTCAGCCCGAACGGGCAAACCATCGTCTTCGAGCTGTTAGGCGATCTCTATACGATGCCGGTGAAATGGTGGCTCGGCCACCCGACTGATCGCGGGCCAGCCGTTCGAATCCCAGCCCCGGTTTTCGCCGGATGGCGCCCAACTCGTCTATATCAGTGACCGAGACGGAGCCGACAACGTCTGGATTGCGAACAGCGACGGTACCGGCCCGCGCCAGCTGTCTCGCGAGCGGTTGGCTACCATGTTCTCGCCCCGGTGGCTCAGAGACAGCAAGGCGATCGTCGTGTCGGCCACCGATCGCGACGGCGTGGTCGAATTGTGGCGGTTCGATCTTGACGGCGGCGCGCCGACGAAGCTGGGCCAGCGAACCCGCAACACCCCGTCGCTCTTGGTCTCCGCCCCGTATCCGGGCGCCTATGGCGCGGAACCGAGTCCCGATGGCCGGCTGCTCTACTACACGATGGTCGAGCCGCGCCAACACCGGGCGCTTGAAGGCCCCCGGGCCTTCATCATCCGGCTCGACCTGGCCACCGGCAAAGAGGAGCGAATCACCTTCCGAGTCTCCAACGCAATGAAGCCGCTGCCGTCGCCCGACGGTCGCTCGCTCGTCTACGCCACCCAACACGAGGGCACCACCGGCCTCCGGATCCTCGACCTGGCCACCGGCAACGAACGGTGGCTCAAGTTCCCCTTCCAGCGCGATGAGCTCGAGGCCCGGGTTTCCCGGGATCTGCTCCCGAACTACGCCTTCACCCCCGATGGTACGGCCATTCTCGCGGCGTTTGGCGGCAAGATTCATCGGCTGACCATCGCGACCGGCACCGATCTGGTCGTGCCGTTCTCCGCCGACGTCGCGCTCGAGTCGGCCGAGCGGCTCGTCTTCCCGGGCCGGGTAGCCGAGGGCCCGGTCCGGGCCCGGATTCTCCAGAGGCCGGCCTTCTCGCCTGACGGCCGCCGGCTGGTGTTTTCGGCCTTTGCCGAACTCTATTTGGTGGACCTGCCTAACGGCCGGCCCCGACGCCTGACCCAGACGCCGGGGGCGCGGGAGTTCGAGCCGGCCTGGTCGCCGGACGGGAAGTGGATTGCCTTCGTCACGTGGACGGCCGCGGCCGGCGGTTCGATCTGGAAGGTCCGGGCCGACGGCAATGATGCCCCCGAGCGGCTCACCAGTGTGGCGGCCTTCTATACCCAGCCTGCCTGGAGCCCTGACGGTGCCGGGATCGTGGCTCTCCGAGCATCCCGGCAGTCGCGCCTCGGCACCACGGGGCCAATGCCGGGGCCCCCGCCCGATGCGGACCTGATCTCGCTCCCGGCCACCGGTGGGTCCGTGAAGCGGATCATGGCCGCGCAAGGGATGACCCGGCCGCACTTCAGCGCCGACCCGGCCCGGATCTACGTCACGGCGCCCGGCGAGGGACTCGTCTCATTTGCCTGGGACGGTTCCGATCGGCGAGCCCATGTCAAGGTCGTCGAGGGTCTCCGAACCGGGCCGCCGGTCCCAGCCGATGAAATCCGAATCAGTCCTTCGGGACGTTCGGCCTTGGCCCTGGTCAACGCCCAGGTTTACTGGATCGATCTGCCGGCTCCCGGAGCAACTCCGCGCCGGATCGACGTTCGGGCGTCGAGCCGGGAGTCGGTCCGGCTGACCACCATCGGCGCCGATGAGATCGGGTGGGCCGACGACGGACGCACGGCGGTATGGAGCGTCGGCGCCTCAATCTCTCGCCGGCAGGTTCCGGCCTCGGTCGCCGATTCGCTCGCCCCGGCGGTCGAGCTGGATATCGCGGTCGAGAAGCCGAGGAGCGTACCGGCTGGAAGCATCCTTCTCCGCGGTGCCACCGTCATCACGATGCGGGGGACCCAAGTCCTCACCAACGCCGACGTGCTGGTGACCAACAACCGGATCGCTCGCGTCGGCCCCCGGCGCCAAGGCCCGATCCCGGCCGGTACCCGGATCCTCGACGTCTCGGGGAAGTACCTCATCCCCGGCTTGATCGATATCCACGCCCACTGGGACATTCGCCGGGGCGTGCTCGATACCGAGAACTCGAGCGCATTGGCCAACCTGGCCTACGGCGTCACCACCATTCGGGATCCCCAGTCGTTCACGCCCGACCTCTTCGTCTATGGCGACCTGATCGAAGCCGGGGAGATGATCGGCCCCCGAGTGTTCTCCACCGGGCGGGGATTGTTCTACTTGGATTTTCGTTCCCTCGGCGAGGTCCGGACCACGCTCACTCGCTATCGGGACAAATACCGCACCCATCTGATCAAGTCCTATATGGTCGGCAACCGGGAGCAGCGCGGGTGGGTCGTCGAAGCCAGTCGCGAACTCGGCCTGATGCCGACCACCGAGGGTGGCGCCGACTTCAAAATGGACTTGACCCATGCGATGGACGGGTTCAGCGGAAACGAACACTCGCTCCCGACGACCCCGATTTACGACGACGTGGTCCAGCTCTTTGCCCGAACCGGCATCACCTACACCCCGACCTTGTTGGTGGCCTTCGGCGGCCCGTTTGCCCAATACGACTTCTTCGCCCACGAGGATGTCTACGGCAATCCGAAACTCCGCCGCTTCATCCCGACCGATGTCCTGTATCCCCGGGCTACCAAACGGCTCTCGTGGGTGCACGAGAAAGAGTATCACTACCCCGCGATCGCCGCCGGCGCGGCGGCGATTCTTCGAGCCGGCGGACACGTGGCCCTGGGTGGCCATGGCGAACTCGAAGGACTCGGCAACCACTGGGAGATATGGGCGCTGGCCACAGGCGGGATGACGCCGGCCGAGGTTCTCCGGGTCGCGACCGTCAATGGAGCCGAAGCCCTCGGGATGGCGGCCGACTTGGGCAGCATCGAACCCGGCAAGCTCGCCGATCTGGTGGTCTTGGATCGGAATCCGCTCGTCAACATCCGCAATACGACGTCGATCCGGTACGTGATGAAGAACGGCGTCGTGTACCTTGGAGAAACGCTGGATCAGGTCTGGCCGAAGACGGCGGCGCTTCCCGCCCCGTGGTGGGCGGCGGAACGGCCGTGATCAGGTCACGTCGCGACCGCCCCGATACGACTTGACGCCGTCGTTGACCGTGTGGAGCAGCAAGAGAGCGTCGGGGCGGCCGTAGCACTTCATCAGGTCGAGCATCATCGCTTCCTCGCCGCCCCAGGGGTAGCCGAACACGATATCGAAGTCGTCGAGCGGGTGACCCAGCTGGAGGTACCCCGATACACCGGTGCCCAGGGTGCCGGTCCGCCCATCTCCGTCGCTCGGTTGCCACCGATACCCGGTCGGCAGAAAGCTCCCCGCCGCGAACCGAGCACCGGAGGTGAATCGCTTGGCCAATCCATGCGCGGTTCCCACCAGACTGGAGTCCAATTCGATTCCGTAGGCCTCGAATCCGAGCAGATCGGCCATGATCGTGATGACGCCGGTGGCCGACCCCCACTCGAGAAACCGAAGGCCCTGGCCCCGGAGGGGCACCAGCGCCTTCAAGACCACTTGGTAGTCCGCCGCGACGAACGGATGAAAATGGTGTTCCCGAACCTCGACGTCGAACCGATGTGAGATCGCCGAGCCCTCGGCGCACAGGGCGTCGAGCCGAGTCCGGAGCGTCTCATCCATTGCGGCCACCCCACTACGAGAGGCCATCAACATACCCTGGTTCCCAGATCGCCTGCAGCCGGGTAGGTTCGGCCTATCCCGACCCTGGCTGCCATGGCAAACGGACCCTCGCCCGAAACCCGATTCCCGATTCCCGGAGTCGAACGTACCGGCTTCCTCAAGCCGTTCATCACCCGATCGAACATTGTCATCGGCGACTACACCTACTACGACGACCCCCGCGGTCCCGGGCACTTCGAGTCGAACGTGCTCTACCATTTCGACTTCATCGGCGATCGCCTGATCATCGGGAAATACTGCTCGATTGCCGCGGAGGCCCGGTTTATCATGAACGGTGGCAATCACCCAACGACCTGGCTCACCACCTATCCTTTTCCGATTTTCGGGCAGGGCTGGGAAACTGCCATGCCGCCGTCCTGGCCGGTTCGCGGCGACACCGTGGTCGGACATGACGTCTGGATCGGCTATGGGGCCGTCATCATGCCGGGCGTAACGATCGGCGACGGAGCCATCATCGCGACGGCGTCCGTGGTAACCAAGGACGTTCCGCCGTATGCCGTCGTCGGTGGCAACCCGGCCACGGTGCTCCGGTTTCGGTACGACGATCCGACCATCGTCCGGTTGTTCGCCATCCGGTGGTGGGACTGGGACCGCGAGAAGATCACCCGGAATGTGAAGGCCCTCTGCGGTGGTGACGTGACCGCCCTCGAACAGGCGACCTAACGTCCGGAGATACCTTGGCCTCACCGCGCGCCCTCCTGCTGCCGGGACTCTATGATTCCGGGCCCGAGCACTGGCAGTCCCATTGGGAACGATCGGACTCCACGTTGCGGCGCGTGATCCAGCGCGACTGGGTCGCCCCGGCCCGGGACGAATGGGTCGCGACGCTGGAACGGGCCGTGGAACTTTCTGGGCCGGATGTCGTCTTGGTTGGACACAGTACGTCCTGCGCGCTGGTGGCTTCTTGGGCGGCCCAGACCGCGCGAACGGTGCGCGGCGCCCTGCTGGTGGCACCCAGCGACACCGAGGCCGCTTCCTACCCGGTCGGTCCGACCGGATGGCAGCCGATGCCGATGGGTCTTCTTCCGTGTCCCAGTGTCGTCGTGATGAGTGTGAATGACGAGTATGTCTCAGTCGCCCGGGCCACCGCTTTTGCCGAGGCATGGGGGAGTCGTCTAGTGAACATTGGCGCCGCGGGGCACATCAACTCCGCCAGCGGATTGGGCGACTGGCCTGCCGGCCGGTCGTTGCTGGAGCGGTTGATCCACCTATGACGGGTTTGATCCGGTTGCTGGTCGCCGTAGTCCTGTTCGGTGCCCGGCCGGTCATTGCCCAGGCGCCGGCCTACCGAGCGACGGCATCATGGGTGTCCGAACACGCGGTGCCAATCCGGCTCGACGGCGACGGCCCCCTACCCAGCCTCGTTCCATTGATCGCTCGGGCCCGACTGATCGGCGTTGGCGAGAGCGTCCACAACCAACATGAGTTTCTGGTACTTCGGTTTCGGCTCCTCCGCGAGCTGGTTGCCCGCGGACGGGTCACGGCGCTGGTGCTCGAGTCCGGCCTGCCTGAAGGGATCGGCGTCGACCGGTATGTGACGGGACAGTCCGATACCATCGATTTCGATGCCGCGCTGAAATACGGCTTCGGTGCGCTTCGCGAGGTCCGCGAATCCGTCGAGTGGCTTCGGCACTGGAATCTTGGGCAAGGTCGGGCGCACCCGGTTCGAGTTTACGGTATCGACCTCCCCGCTTCCGCCGGCAGCATGATCCCGGCGCTCGACGCGGTCGTCGAGCTGGCCGCCGATGATCCCGCCTTGGTCGCCTGGGTCAACACCACCGTCCGGCCGCTCGCCTCCCGAGTAAGCGGAGCCTTCTGGCGGCCGGCATTGATTCGGTATGACAGCCTTCCGCTGGCCGCCAAGGACTCCTTGCGATCGGCGGTTTCGGAGTTGGTCGCGAAGACGACTGGTCGTCCGGATTGGGAGTCTCGTCTCGCCATCGTAGCCTAACAGACCGAGGCCATGCTCCGGCTCGGGGCCTATCATCCCACCAATCCGCGCGACCTGGCAATGGCCGCCAACACCGAGTGGGTGCTTGCCCGTCAGCGTCCGGGAGAACGGGTGGTTCTCTGGGCCCACAACGCCCACGTCCAGCGGGTGCCGATCGAGGGCCCGCCGGTACTCGGAGGAGGAGCCACGCCGTCGATGGGAACGATGCTCGGAGCCAAGCTCGGGGCCGGCTATGTCGCCATTGGGACCAGTTACGGTGGCCCGTCGGTGGACAGCGCCACGGCGCCAGTGATGGGGAGCGTCGATGAACTCCTCAGCGGCGTGTCCAAAGCGGCTCCGTTCTTCATTCCACTGCACCAAGTCCCTGCCACCGGACCGATCCGTACTTGGCTCGACACCCCGCGACCAATGCGGTTCGAGGTTGGTCATCTCAAGGTGGCGCTCGGGCAGGCGTTCGACGGCGTCATGTTCTTTCGTCGAGTCCGGTCCGCCGACCCGGCATCATCCGGAACCCATTGAACCATGGATCCCAACAATCCGATCGTGCTCCTCTGCGCACGCGGCATCCAGGCCGAGCAGGAAGGCCGGATGACCGACGCCCACTCATCGTATGAGGAGGCGTGGGGCGCCCGCAGCAACGACTTCGAGGGGTGCATCGCCGCCCACTACCTGGCCCGTACCCAGACCGACGAGGGTCGATGAACTCCAACCGGGTCCGCTCGGAGACCTGACCCGAAAGGGTATCGCGAAAGCGCTCGAACGAGTCGGGTGAAGCCTTCGCCGCGGCGAGGTCATCGACGACGGCCTTGACGGTCACGATCGTGTCGGCCGTGGGGTGGCGATGCCGTTGTCGCTGTGGAATGACCCGGAGCCCCGCGACCGCAGTCTTGGGCGGGATCGGTCTTGGGCACGAACGCCTTTCACCACGATGTGCCGCCTGGGGTGATCATACCGGCCGTGTCGAGCGAATTCTTGATCGTCATGGGGACGCCGTGGAGCGGTCCGAGGCGGGTTCCCTTGGCCAGGGCCGCGTCCAACTCGCGAGCGAGCTGGATCAGGTAGGTAAGCATGTCCACCGCCCGGCGGGGCTGGCCTTTGACCCGGGCGCGGCCTTCCTTGACCGAAGCCGCGATCGAGCGTCCTCGGGCCATAATTCCTCCTCGCAGTGGACCGCTCAGGAAATCTGATTCGGCCCGCTGACCAGAGCCACGGGCCGAACGGCCTCGGCCAACATCCCAGTCAGGCCCGCGATCTGCGATAGGGCCAGGAGCGCGGCGATCAGGCTCCCTCGACGCCAGCCGCGGTGCCGAACGGGATACGCCAGCATCGCGGCGTAGAACCCAAGCGGCTCCGGTCGCAGCGGCCCGTGTCCGCGGCGCCGGCGCCGCCGGGTGAGGTGAACGCCTCCGCGGCCGTAGTAGTGGTGTTGACGGACGAATCGCCGAAAGGTGAGCTCGTGGTAGTGATCGACGACCGCGTTGCGGACGTGCCGGAGCGGTCCGATCTCACCGACCCAGCGTTCGGACAGGTCGCGGTCCTCGGCGGCGCTGTAGCGAAAGGTCTCATCGAACCTGCCGATCCGAAGAAATTCCTCGCGGCGGCACGCCATGTTGTTCGCCGTGAAGAACGGTAACAATGCCCGGGCCCGGGGGAAATAGTCGTAGAGGTAACTCACCAAGTCCTGGCTGGCCGTTGCGAAGAGATTTTGGTCCAGGGCGTTTTCGACCCGCCCCCCGACCAGGGCCGATGGCTCCGCATCCAGCGCACAGGCCAAGTCCCGAAGCCATGATGGGCGGGGGCGGCAGTCATCATCAGTAAAGGCGAGGAGGTCTCCGGAGGCTCGGTTGGCCCCGAGGTTCCGGGCCTTGGCGGGGCCGCCGTTCTCGGCCTGGCTCACCAGCCGAACCGCGAGGTCGGGCGCGAGGACGGCGAGGGCGGCGGCGGAGAGATCCTGGCCGCCGTCGTCCACGATGACCACCTCGAGTCGTTCCCGCGGGTAATCCAGCTGCGCCAGCGCCTCGATGCACCGGCGAAGCGGGCCGGGGCGCCGGAACGTCGGCACCACGACCGAGGCCGCGGGCAGGGTGACGTTGCGACCGGGCGTCACGCCAGGTCCGGCGGTAGTCGTTTCACGATGTCGCCAAGCCACGGGGAGGTCGGCGCTACTCCGGCGAGCCGGCCCCGAAGGTGGAACTCGTGAAGCTCGAAATCCAAAGGCAACGGCGCATTGACCCGGAGGCCGCCCCAGGCTTCGCCCAAGGCGCCGAAGGTCGCGGGCACGAGCAGCATGGGGAGGAGCCAGCCTAACCGGGCCTTGGTGTCCTCGGACCGGCGGGCCATTCGCACCAAGACCCGGAGGCGGATCGCCACGATCGCCGGCAGGGCAAGGGCGTATCCCACCCGGCGAGGCCAGCTCGAGATCGCGCCGCGCGCGGCCCCGAACTTGGCGCCGAGAATGAACGGTTCGGTGACCGTCCTGGACCACCGGGCCTCGTTGACATGCCATGTCACCGCGTCGGGGCGGATCCGGAGGCGGAGGCCCCGGCGCACCAACTCGGCGTGCAAGGCCCCTTCGTCCCGCATCAGCTCCGGCAACCGGTCACCCAAGTCGCGGAGGACCTCGGTTCGGAAGACGCTGGTATGGCACGGGAGGGTGGCCCGGGGAGCGGGATCAGCAGGAGCCGCGGCATGTCCGTAGGTGGCAAGGTACATGGCGAGGCTTCGGCGAGTCTCCGGGTTGGCGGTCCGGAGCGCCGGCGCCACCGCGGCGTCGTCACCATCGCGGTCGGAAATCAGTTGCTCCAGGGTGCCGGCAGCGGGAAAGGCGTGGTTTTCGCAGAGGCCCGCGAAAGGGGCCCGCGCCTGGAGCAACCCGTGGGCCGCGGCAACGCCGCGTTGTTCGACCGGCTCGATTTCCAGGAGCCGGAGCGACTGGAAGCCGTCGCCCTCATTCATGGGCAGAGTCACGACTCCGGGCGGCGCGACCAAGATCACTTCGAGCGACGACGCGATGGTTTGGCCCCGAAGCCACGCCAGGATTGGCCGGGACTCCGGGAGCCCCGTGCGAGACACCACGACGATGGTGAGGCGAGGCTCGCTCATCGGCTTGATTCGCTGTCGACTGGGTCCAACAAGGCCACCAGGGCAGCGACCTCGGGACGGGTCAGCGGCCGGCCTCCCAAGCGCTCACGAATCAGAAACTCGTCGTCATCCACGAACGGAAAGTCTTCCCGGGCTCCGCGGAGGTACGACCCAGCCTCACCAAGGGCTTGCAGCAGAGCGTAACACCAGATCGTAGCGACTAACGGCAGGTCGCGCCGGATCTCGCCGGCCGAGGGGAGTTTCGTCCAGGCGTTCTTGGCGATCGGAACGCTCAAGGCCGCCGCCGCCGCCGTGTAGAGGGCGCGCCGCCAGACCGGCCAGTTGGCGGAGCGGGTACCGCCGTAGCGGCGGCCGCTTTGGTACGACATGGCGGCGAACTGGGGCCAGGTGGCCTCGTTGATGTGCCACTTCACAAGGGCGGGCTCGAAATAGAGGGTATGGCCCTGGGTTCGGAGGGCTCGATGGAGTCGGCGCTCATCGGCCAGCAGGTCCTCGAGCGTCTCGAGCTCCGCGGGCAGGACCTCCCTCCGGAACGAGCTGTTGTGCAGAGCGATTTCGTCCACCGGCCCCGGCGGCCCCGAACGGGGAAACTGTCCATATCCGAAGGCGTGCATCGTCTGGCTCAATCGGCTCTCGGGGTTGGCGTTCCCGACCGCGGGGCCAACACCCGCCCACCCCTGGGCGTGGCTCGCCACCACCCGCTCGCCCCAGTGCGAGGTCGGGAAGCAATGATTCTCGGTCAGCGCGACGATCGGCGCCGTGGCGGCCAGCACGGCCGGTGCGGCGGCCCGGCCTCGGTTGGTCACGGGGCCAACTTCGACGACTCGCACCGAGTGAAAGCCCGCCGGATCCGGCGGGCCGAAGGCGGCGGTTCCGGGCGGCGCGGCAATCACCAGCTCGATCCGGTCGGCAATGGTCTGGCTCCGGAGCGCGGCGACGATCGGTCGGAGCGTCCGGTGGTGGTCGCGAGTCACGGCCACCACACTCAGCGCGGGCTCGGGCTGCAACGCCATCAGGCCGTCCTTCGATTGGGGGTGAAGCCGATGAACTGGGCGAGAAGCTGTCGAACTTCCCGCACCGACGCCAGCCTGACGGCGATCAAGATGGTGCCGGTAACCAGGGCGCCCACCAGAATATCGATGGGCGACGGGATGCCCGCTCGCGCGGCGACCTGGGTGCTCAGGTAGCCGGCGGTTGCCCCGCCTACCATCCGGGCCAGGTCGAGAATGCGCGCCGGCAGGTGGTGGAAGCCGTCGAATACCTGGGCGATCATGGCTGCCAAAATCGCAGCGGCCGCGGTGGCCCACGCCGCGCCCAGCGCGCCATACCTGGGAATCCACGCGGCTTGGAGCGCCAGAGCGGCGAGTAACATGGGAATGGCTGCGACGAGCGGACGAGCGAACCGGCCCCCGGCGACTTGGTGGGCGGCCAGCACCGAGAGAACGAGGCCGGCGCCACCGCCGATGCCGAGCCAGCCCAGAATCGGGCCCGAGGAGGCGAAGCCCGACCCAAACAAGAGCACGACCAACCGCGGTGCGCCGGCTGTCGCCGGCCCCGCCAGCGCCCAGATCGCGAGGGCAAGCCTCGCGGATCCGCTCTTGAGGACCGCGACGTCGCCGGGGGCGTTGGCCAGTTCCGCCCGGCGGAGCGCCGCGATGACGAGGGGGCTCAGCACAAACGCCAAGAGTCCGGGAGCCTGGGCGACGTTCTGGGCCGCGCCATAGAGGCCAATGTCGTCAGCCGGTGCCCGCAGGACACTGAGCATCAGGAGATCGACGCGACTGAAGAGGTGGAGGCAAAGGGCGTAGCCGAAGATGGCCCCGATTTGCGCTCGGGCCCCGTCGAGCCACCCTGGGACCGTTCCGCGGATTGGCACTCGGACCCAGGTCCGATACACCATCAGCTCCAGGGCCCGAGCGCCGAGATTGGCGAGGATGACGCCGAGCAAGGACCAACCCGCGCCGACGAGGGCCAAGACCAAGGCCACTCGGGCGAGCTGAAAAACCAGGGTGGCGAGGGCCGGGCCCGAATAGCGCCCCTTGGCGATCAGGGCATCTCGATGGGTTCGCGCCACCGGCATGAGGCCGATTTCGGCCGCGGCGACCCAGAGCAGCGGCGCCAGGTCCGGAGAACCGAGGCCGGCCGCCAACCAGGGGACCAAGGCGCAAAACCCGAGCATGGCCCCGATGCCTAACAGGATGTTGGCCCGCAGCAGGGAGGCCGCGGTCGCGTTCCAGTCCCGCGCCTCGGTCAGCAGGGAAACGCCGACTCGGCCCGCAAACGTGGCGGACGCGAGCCAGACCACCGGTGAAAGGACGGCGTACACCAGTGACAACCGGCCGTAGTCGGAGACGCCGAGGTGGCGGGTCAGGAACGCCGCGGTCACGAGCCCCGCGGGAAAGGCCGTGGCCTCGGCGACGAATCCGAAGAGCGTCGCGCGGGCGATTCCGGGCCGGGCATGGCTCATGCGCCTTGCCTTGGGCCGGCCGGCTCCAGGACGCTCTGATAGAGCGCGACCAACCGATCGGTCATCAGGTCGATGCCGAATCCCGCGACGGCGGACTGCCGGGCCGCTTCCGCCACCGAAGCCCGGCCGGCCGAGTTGCCTAACGCTTCGGTGAGGCAGCGGCTCAGCGCGCCGGAATCGCCCGGGGCCACCAGGTAGCCGGTCCGGCCGTCGTCGATGAGTTCCGGGGAGGCACCCACGGCGCTGGCCACGACCGGGGTGCCCCGCGCCATGGCCTCCACGGTCACCAGTCCGTAGGGTTCCGACCAGAGCGACGGCACCACCTGAATGGTAACGGCCTCAAACCGGCG
The DNA here is from genome assembly GCA_043744895.1 of Gemmatimonadota bacterium. GTDB lineage: Bacteria > Gemmatimonadota > Gemmatimonadetes > Gemmatimonadales > GWC2-71-9 > SHZU01. The sequence continues at coordinate 63,464 of JAYTTT010000185.1, forward strand.
CTGGAGTTCCTCCCGAGGGACGTGGCCGAGGAACTCGACTCGGTCACCAAGGCAGAGGCGCCGGGCTTGGGCCTCGAGCCGGGCCCGATCGGGTCCCTCGCCAGCAATCCAGAGCCGCACGCGCGCCAGATGGGGAGGCAGTTGGGCCACCGCGTCCACCAGCACCGCGACCCCTTTTTCAGGCAGGAGCCGCCCGGCAAAGCCGAGGAGCAGCGGATCGGTGGATTGCCGGCGCATCGGGGGGACCACGACCCCATGCGGCACGACGGCATCGACGGGGAACCCGTGCCGTTCGAGCATCGCGGCCAGGGCCCGGCTCGGGCTGACCACCAGGTCCACGGCGTTTCGCCATCGGCGAAGCAGGGCCAGTTGGACCAGTCGGGGCGCCAGGCCGCGGATCCCGAAGCACCCTTCGCGCAAGCACGCGAGGCCGACTGGATGAGGACAAAGCCGGCCGTCGGGAAGGGACCGGGTCCCCTTCGGACAGACCAGGCGGAACTCGTTGACGTTCCAGATCACCGGTCGGCTCTGGACCACGGGAAGGATCGCGGGGGACGCCTGGGTCAGGATCATTCCGAGGTGGACGACCTGGGGGGCAAACTCCCTCACGGTCCGGCGCGCGACTCGCACCGCATCGAGATTCACGGTTTCGCGGAGGGCGCGGAGGTTTCCGGTCGAACCGCGAAACGGATAGTCGGGGGCCGAATCCTGATCGAAGGGATCGGCGGTGCTCGCCATCAGCCGAGCGTCGATGCCCCGATTCCGGAGCGCGGTCCGCAGGTCTTGGATGACGAGTTCCGCGCCGCCGCGGGTGCCGGCGTAGTCGTGAATGAGGAGGACTCGTTCGAGGGGAGCGGCCATCAGGGTGCTACTGATCCTCCGCGACCGGCACCGACCGGCCACCGGACCGGGCCGACGTCTCCGCGGCGGTGATGACGGCAAGGGTTCGCAGTCCGTCCGAAAGATCGGGGCCGGACGGAATCCCGCGTTGGATACCGTCGAGGAACGCTTCGATCGTGGCGCGAAACGACGGCTCGGATCCGGGCGAGCGAAGGAGCCGGGCGGGATGCAGGTCGCCGAGGGCCCGACGGGCCCGGATCAGTCGCGCGCCCCGTCCGGGAGCCCGCTCCACCGGACGGGGCCGCCCGTCGAGCAGATCAACCCGAAGGACGCCCTTGGTCCCGACGAGATCCAACCGGTTGACCGGGGCGCCCGCGGCCGAGGACCCTTGGAGCTGAGCGATCACGCCGTCGTCGGTCACCAACTGGAGCGCGGCGGTGTCGTCCGGGTACCGAATCGAACGGAGCGTGCCCTGAGCTTCGACGATTCGGCGCCCCGAGAAGGCGGCGACCAGATCGACATGGTGGGACACGAGGTCGAGGAGTGCCCCGCCGCCCATTCCGGATTGGGAGCGCCACCCCCCGACTCGCTCCGCCGCCCAGTGAAAGCTCCCTTGCACGGCGACGAGGGCTCCCAACTCGCCTGACTGGAGCGTCCGGAGCGCCGATTCAACGATCGGATTGCGGCGGAAGTTGTAGCCGATCGCGCCGGCCGTCCCCGCCTCGCGCCAGGCCGCCACGACGCGGCGGCCCTCGTCCCAGGTCAGCGCAATGGGCTTCTCGAGGAAGACGTGCTTCCCGGCGGCAAACGCCTGGCACGCCGCCTCCGCATGAAGCGGGGTGGGAAGCGCGACGATGACCGCACCGATTTCGGGATCGGCCAGCAACGTTTCCCATCGGTCATGAAGGCGCACGCCCGGAGCCCGGGTTCCGAGCCACGTTCTCCTCGCCGGGTCGGCGTCGGCGGCCGCGATCAAACGGCCGGCTTGCGAACCGAGCAGCGAGGGTAGGTGAGCGATCTCAGCGATCCAGCCACAGCCTACCAAGCCCACCGCGACCGGCTTGGATCTCTGGGAGTTCATCGGCATCTATTCCGGTCACAGTGGTTTCGAATCGGCGGGCACCGGCCCACCGGGCCTTGAATCTACCGGTATGCTTGTCGGGTAGCGCCTCCCAGGTTTGATGGTCATTGGGGGCGTCGACAATCGGCTGGCCGGCTAATGACTGAGCTGGGCCAACTCTTCGTCGGAGATTGGGCGGCCTAACGATCTTGCTATTAGGGCATCGGACCGCGCCGGGCCCGGTTGGCCATACTTCGCGTAGATCCGGGCTCGATAGTAGTAGGGCGCCGGGGACCTCGGCTGCAGCTGGATGGCGACGGTGAAGTCATCGAACGCTTTGGACCAGTTGCCGGCGGACCAATAGGCATTGCCGCGGTTGAGGCGGACTGGAAAATTGTCACCGGACTTGAGGGCTTCGGTGTAGTCGGCGATGGCCAGGTCCCACCGCCGCATCCCGAGATAGAGGTTGCCCCGATTGTACCACGCTTCCGGATACGACGGCCGAAGCTTCAACGCCTCTGAATAGTCCTTGAGCGCCCGCGCCGGCATCCCGATCGCCTCGTACGCCGTGCCCCGGTTGAGATAGGTATCGACGAGCTTGGGGTTGAGCCGCTCCGCTTCGTTGTAGTCGGCGATGGCCGCCTGATAGTTGCCCAGCTGGGCGTGGGCCACACCGCGGTTGAGCCAAGCCGGGGAAAGCTTGGGACGGGCGGCGATCGCTTTCGAGAAGAGGGACGCGGCCGTCGCGGCATCGCCTTTGGCCGAAAGGTAGTGCAAGCCGAGGTTATTAAAGGCGCGGGGATCCGGGTATTTGGCCGACGAGTCCTCCCAGAGCGAGGCACTGTCGTGCCAGACCTTCACCCGCTGGAATGTCGCCACCCAGCACGCCACCAGGACTAAGGCCGCCAGGCCGTTAAACGCCAGTTGTCGCGGGGCCTTCGGCTCTCGCGCCAGGTAGCCGTCGAGCCATGATACCAACGCGAAGAACAGGCCGACGTACGGGACATAGGTGTACCGGTCGGCTGGGATCGTCAGCCCGATCGGCAGAATCTGGCTCACTGGGAAAAGCGTGACGAGGAAGAACAACAGCCCGAAGATGGCGGGCTTGGAGTGCCGGACGACGCGGTAGGCCGCCACTCCGAGCATGGTGAGGATGAGCGGCGCCCAGACAAAGAGCCAGGCGGGAAGGTCGCCCAACTGCCGGGGCTCGGGATACAGGGCCGCCAAGCGGACGGGGGCGACCAGCTTGATGAGATAGAACATCAGGTTTTCGAATGCCGATTGGAGGGTGCCGAGGCCGGAGGACGAAGACGCCCCACCTGTGGCCCTGGGGTCGTAGTGCCCCACCATGGCGATGGCGGCGAACCCCAGGGACAGAGCGAAGTGCGGCAATTTCTCGAGGATGGCCGCTCGATCAATCCTCCGCGCCAGGAACCAGTCCAGCAGCAGCAGCATCGCCGGCAGGGTTACCGCCATGGACTTGGAGAGCAGCGAAAGCCCAAAGAACCCCAGACCGAGCCAATAGAGCGAGCGTTGTTTGCGCTGGACGTAGTAGGTGTAGCTGAGCAGCGCCGCCCAAAAAAACGCGGCGTAGAGCACGTCCTTCCGTTCCGAGATCCAGGCCACCGATTCGACGTGCATGGGATGAAACCCGAACAAGGCCGCGGTGACGAACCCAACCCGCTGATTCTGGGTCAGGGCACTGAACAAGCAGAAGACGAGCGCCGTGCTGACGAGGTGAATGGCGAGACTGGTCAGGTGAAAGGCCGTGGCGTTGAGGCCGAATAGCCGGTTGTCGATGGCGTACGACGCCAAGACCAGCGGATGGTAGTGCTTCTCGGTAAAGGTCGTGAAGAAGGTGACCCAGTGGGACCACGACAGCCCGGTGATCCGGGGGTTCTGGGTGACCATGACCGGGTCGTCCCAGTTGGTGAAACCGGCGCTCAGGATCGGGTAGAACGCGAGGAACGTTGCGAGGACCAGGACTGCGACCTGTACGCCTGCCCTGGCGCGCGGCTTCATAGTGGTTCAGCCTCTCTTGATCGGCATTGCCTAAGGTAGGCTCGGCGGTCGAGGACGGGCAACTCGTGGGCCATGAATCCGACGACTGTGGGCCGGGTCGCAAGGGCGGGACGCGACGCGCTCACCTGTTCCGGCAACTTCGCTCGGTGACATGGCCCGCTTCGGGTGAAGGCCCTTCAGATTAACTTGGTAAACATGCGCCTAATCATTGCAGGCCTCGGCCTCCTAACGGTGGGGTTGACCCCTCCCGCCCCGCTCCCAGTCGTAACCGGAATCGAGTACCAACTCACCTTTACCAAGGCCACCGCCGCAACCCGAAGTATCGGCGTTTCGATGCGATTCCAGTCGGCCGCCCCCGGGCCCGTCGAGCTGTCCCTCCCCGCCTGGACCCCCGGCGCCTACGAGATCAGCAACTATGCCCGGCGGGTTTCGTCCTTCACGGCCGCCCAAGGCGCGACCGCCCTTCGGTGGGACAAGACCGATTTTGACACCTGGCGGGTTCAGGTGCCGGCCTCCGGCGCCGTGACCGTGGCATTCAACTTTGCCGCCGACACCCTCGACAACGCCATGGCGTGGTCCCGGGCCGATTTTGCCTTCGTCAACGGGACCAACGTTTTCCTCTACCCCGAGGGCGCCGGACTCGACTTCCCGGCCACCCTAACGGTCGCAACGGAGGCGGACTGGAGTGTGGCGACCGGTCTCACTTCGACCGGCCCCCGTCGCTACGCCGCCACCAATTTCCACGATCTCGTGGATATGCCGTTCTTCATCGGCCGGTTCGATGTCGACAGTGCCCCGGTTGGCGGCGTCATGAATCGGATTGCCTCGTATCCGGTCGGCATGTTGGCCGGGCCGCCTCGCGCGCTGCTCTGGAAACAGTTGGGCACGATGGTCCCCGCGATGGCCAAGGTCTTCGGCGAAACGCCGTGGCCCTCCTATACGACGCTGCTGGTCTTCGACTCCGCATATGCCGGGGGCAGTGCCCTCGAGCACCAGAATTCCCACCTCGGTATCTACAGCCCCAATTTCGTCGGGACCCCGATTCTGGCCTCGATCACCGCCCACGAAATCTTCCACGGTTGGAATGTCAAACGGCTTCGGCCGGCGGAGATGGTTCCGTACCGCTACGACCGTCCCCAGCCGACGACGCTGCTGTGGGTCAGCGAAGGGATCACTGACTACTACGCCGATCTCGCGCTGGTTCGTGGCAACGTCATCGATTCGACCATTTTCCTGAACCTGACCCAGGGCAAGATCGATGAAGTCGCGGCAGCCCCGCCGGTCGCGCTCGAAGACGCCTCGCTGTCCACCTGGATTCAACCGACTGACGGCACGGCCACGATCTACTACCCCAAGGGATCGTTGGCTGGTCTACTGCTTGATATCCTGATCCGCGACGCGAGCGACAACCGCGCCTCCCTCGATGACGTGATGCGCACCCTGTATCGGGTCGCGGTGCCGGCCGGTCGCGGCTTCACGGTCGATGACTGGTGGGCCACCGTTAATAAGCTGGCCGGCCGCGATCTCGCGGCCGACGTCGCCCCTCGGTTCATCGATGGCCGAGATCCGTTCCCCTGGTCACGAGTCGCCCCGTTAGCCGGACTTCGCTACGCGGTGGACAGCATGTCCGAACCCCGGCTCGGCGTCGGAACCACGACCGTCGATGGCCACGAAATCGTGTCGACCGTGACGCCGGGTGCGGCAGCCGCACTGGCCGGAGTAGAGCCCGGGGACGAGTTGCTCAGCATCGGTGACCTCAAAGTCGATCCGGGCTTCGGCCCCGCCTTCCGAGCCCGTTACCGAAACCAGATCGGCGCCACGGTGCCGGTGACGGTTCGCCGCGCCGACAAAACCCTGACGCTGTCGCTCGTGGTTCGAGCCGAACTCCGAGTCGAGGGCCGGCTCGTGTTCGACCGTCGCCCGTCTCTCAAGGCTGCCCGAATTCGCCACGCGATTCTGAGCGGCACCACCGACCGTCCATGAGCGTATTCGACCAGTTGAGTCAGCTCGGCCACGAACAGGTCGTGCTGTGCTCCGACCCGGCGGCGGGCTATCGCGGAATCATCGCGATCCACTCGACCGCCCTCGGCCCGGCCGTCGGAGGAACCCGCTGGTGGACCTACCCTTCGGATGAAGCGGCCATAATCGACGCGCTCCGGCTTTCTCGCGGGATGTCGTTCAAGAACGCCCTTGCCGACCTGCCGTTAGGCGGCGGCAAGTCGGTCATCTTGGGAGGGCCAAGCGCTGTTGACCGGCCCGCGGTGCTCCGGGCGCACGGCCGGTTCATCGAGCGGCTCCACGGCCTCTACATTGCCGCCGAAGACGTGGGCACCTCGCCGGCCGACATGGAGTTCATCGCCGAAACCACCCAGCATGTCGCCGGCCGGGCCGGCATCTCAGGCGATCCATCGCCCCATACCGCCCGCGGCGTCTTCCGCGCCATGCAGGCGGGCGCCAAGGTGAAGTGGGGCTCGGATCAGTTGGTGGGGAAAATTGTGGCGCTCCAGGGCTGCGGCAACGTCGGCTACCATCTGGCCGGACAACTTCATCGAGCCGGTGCTCACCTGATTGCCAGCGACATCGATCCCGACAAAGTGGCCCGAGTCGTGGCCGAGTTCGGAGCGGCGGAAGCGCCCGTCGGCCGAATCCACGCCGTCCTCGCCGACATCTTCGCGCCGTGCGCCCTCGGCGCCATCATCAACGACGCCTCGTTACCAGATCTGACCGTCGGCCTCATCTGCGGCGGCGCCAACAACCAACTCCTCGAGCCCCGCCACGGCGCCGCCCTAGCCGCCCGGAAGATCGTCTACGTGCCCGACTACGTCGCCAACGCCGGCGGCGTCCTCTTCGGCGGCTCGATCGAAGTGCTCAAGCTCACGATCCCCGCCACCCTCACCCGAATCGACGCAATCTACGACACCACCCTGATGGTTCTCGACCGAGCCGCTACGGAAGGAATCCCCCCCTCCGAAGCCGCCGACCGCCTCGCCCAAGAAAAAATCCAATCCCCCCACCCCCCCCCGAGTGCCGAGCGCCGAGCCCCTCAGTTCCCTCCCTTAGATCCAGTTCCCGAAGCCAACGCCAACAACTGCCGCTGCGTCACCCCTCGCTTCAGATAGTCGAGCGCCGTCGTGAGCTGCCGGTCGTACCGCACCGACCGCCGGAACGCCGCGGAGTCACCGAAGGCCAGCTTGGCGACCCATCCCTCGAGCGACCGGTCGATCAGTGGAAGGCCGGCATCGAACTGGGCCCGGGTCACGTTGACCTTGGACTGCTGAACCTTGCTCCACAGCGTCTCCCGCCACGCCGGCTGGACCACAAAATCCGGCTTGACGCTGTTCTTGAGTTGGAGACTGGTGTTGTAGAGCGCCACATACCATTGCGAGTACTGGGGTCCGTACGCTCGGGCCAGATCGCGCTCCAGAGCGGGCAGGGTGTCGGGAGTCATGATGACGTCTGGCGTCACTCCGCCGCCGCCGAGAATCGTCCGGCCGCCGTCAGATTTGAACTCGGGCCGTTTCCGCTTGGTGGTGTCGGTGGCAGCCGGGCGTTCCCCATCGGCATACTCGACGAACCGCTCGTCGCCGAGCCGGTCGTGGTCGGCTTGGATCGAGCGGCCGCTCGGCGTATACCACTTGCCGGTCGTGATCTTCATGGCCCAGCCGCCATCGATCGGAAACAAGGTCTGGACCAGGCCTTTGCCGAACGAGGTCGTGCCGACGACCAGCCCTCGGTCGTGATCCTGGAGACTCCCGGCCACGATTTCCGAGGCCGACGCCGTCGAGCCGTCAACCAGTACCACGATGGGCACCGAGTCAATCACCGACAACCGGGACGCTCGATAAATCTCCGGCGTCCGGCCGCGGTGGCGGACGCTGGCGAGCTCCTGCCCCGGCTTGAAGAAGAGGTTGTTGATTTCGAGGGCCTGCTCGAGACTGCCGCCCCCGTTACCGCGGATATCGAGCACGTAGGCCTTGGCCCCTTTGCCCTTCAGGTCGAGGAGGGAGCGCTCCACGTCCTGGGCCGCCGATTCGTTGAAGCTCTGGAGCGGGATGTAGCCGACGCCACCATCGAGCATGAGGGCGTACGGGACGGCGGGTACCCGGATGACCGCGCGCTTGAAGGATTGCTTGATCACTTCCGGAGCGCCGGCCCGTTGGAACGTCACCTTGACCTCCGTGCCAGGCGTACCCAAAAGCTTCTGGGAAACCTGCTCGAGCCGGAGCCCGGTGACGGCGGATGAATCGACGAAAAGAATCCGGTCACCGGCAATGACGCCGCCCTTTTCACCCGGCGTATTCGGGAAAATCCGGGCAACGATGATCGCCCCTTCTTGATTTTCGATCTGCATCCCGACGCCGCCGTAGTTGTTCCGGAGCGTGTTCCGCTGGAACGACGCCAGTTCCTCCGGCGAATACAGATCCGCATACGGGTCGTTGAGCTGCTTGACCAGACCGCGGGCGGCCCGTTCGAAAATGGCTGCCCGGCTGATTGAATCGACCGCGTTCTCTTCGATCCGTTGCAAGACTTGGGAAAAAAGGCGGGCCCCGTCCTGCGGCTCTTTGCTTTGCTGCAGGAACGCGCCGGCCGCCAAAGGAAGAACAATCAAAGTCGCTGCAGAGAGCCAATACCGACGTCGCATTTTCGAGATTCCCCGTTGGGCACGAAAGGGGCCCCAAGTCGGAGCCCCCGCTGTATTGATGGACCTGCAGGGTTCAAGCCACCCCGACAGCCCCTCATATAGCTAACTCGCCCGGCCGGGAATCGCCATCTTAGCGGTTCGGCTTGGTCAGAATGTCCTCGAACAATGCCAAGGCCCTGGGGTCATCCGATTGCCCCAGCCAGAACATTGCCTTCTTCCGGATCTCGCGATCCCGGTTGGTGGTGGCCACCCGAATAAGAACCGGCACCCCACGCTCCTCCGGCAACTGGGACAGGGCAAAAACCGCTTGCTCGCGAACCTCCCGGTCCTCGTTCTCGTCAGTGGCGAGGTCACTCAGGCCCTCGGCCGCCTTCTCGCCGGCCGCCTGGCTGACCCAAAAGACCGCTTGTTTCCTAGTAGACCGGGGGGCGGACTTGTCCCGGGCCAGCGACAAGAACGCCGGCCACACGATGACACTGTCCGCCAGGGTCAGCGGAAACAGGACATCGTCCGACGAAGACCCACTCTGCCGGGCCAAGTCGATGAACGCCGTCAGGGCCGCGCTCGTGCCAACTAATCCGAGATCGGTGCTGGCCAGGCGGTTGCTCCAACCCCCGCCGACATAGGCCTGGGCTGAGCGAACCAGGCCGCCCCTGACCTTGAGGGCCACCCGGACCGGGCCCTCTTCGCAGGGCCGGTTCCGCCAGCTTCGGTCATTGCCGTTCCAGTTCCGCATCGTGATGAACCCGTCGCGATTTCGGTCCCGGATGAAGGTTTCGCCGTCGCCGCAGATCCCCTCCCGGGCCGCGAAAGCAACCCGGACCTCACCGTCCGCGGCGCCGCTGATCCGGCCGGTCAAAGTCTGGGCTTCGGCCATCGCCGGGAGCACCAGCAATAGTGTCGCAACCTGCTCGATGATTCGCATGGTCGGACTCCTCACGGTTTCGACAGAATCTCTTCGAGCACTTCGACGACGCGAGGATCCTTCGACTGAGACAGCCAGAACAACGCCTTCTTCCGGAGCTCCCGGTCCTTTTCGGTCTTCGCAATCGACACCAACTTGTCGACGGCGGCCTTCTCGTGGCGCTGGGAGTAGACGAAGATCAGCTGGTCTCTCATCTCCCGGTCGGTGAACCGATCGTAGAGGCCGAAGAGCTCGGGCAACGACGAACCGCCCGATTGTCCCAGCCAAAAGAGCGCCTTCTTCCGAATCTCGATATCCTCGCCTTGGTTGCCGGCGACGTCGACGAGCCACTGCTTGGCCTCCCGCCCGCCGCCCTGCGACACTGAGAAGATGATCTTGTCCTTGAGTTCCTCGTCATCGACCGTCTGATAGATGCTCTTGAGCCAGCTGACGTTTTCACTCCCCTTCGACTGGCCGATCCAGAAGATCGCATTCTGGCGGAGTTCCGACGGCGCCGACTTTTTCATGGCGAAGTCGCGCAATGATTGCATGGCCTTCGTCGAGCCTTGCTGAGAGAGCGCGAAGATCGCTTTCTCCTGAACCTCGGCATCGGTAGACGACCGGAGAATCGAGTCCAATGCTGCGGCCGCATGTTCGCCGCCGGACTGCCCCAGCCAGAACACCGCCTGCTGCCGGACCTCGCCGTCGGGGTCTTGGCGCACCGCCGAGAGCAACATCGACTCCGCGTCGGCGCCGCTGTGTTGCGAAATCAGGAACACCGCCTTTCGGCGAAGACAGATCGAGGTCTCGTCTCGTCGGGCCATGACCTTCTTGAGAATCGGCAACGCTCGGTCTTCATCCATCTGGAGGAGCGCGTTGAGCGCCGCCATCTTGTCGTCGTCGTCGTCGCTGCATTCGTTTCGCCCATGGCCGGCTGACGCCGGTCTGGGGGGACGAGCGGCGCGAGGCGCTCGGGCGCGCTCTGGCGCGGCCGCGTCTGCCGCCGCCTCCGCCATCGCGACCACTTCGGCCGTTGCCCTCGCATCGCCCCCTCGAGCCAGACGGGTATTGATCCGCGCAATCAAATCCTGGGCATCGTCTTGGGTCTTGGCATCGGGGAATGATTGGCGCTGCTTGGCCAAGAGCTCCCGGGCCCGGTCGAGATTGTCGGCCGACCCGTTCAAATACCGAGCATACGCCTCCCAGTAATATGCGTCCGCCGTGTAGGCCGACTTTGGGTGGCGCGAGTAGATCTGCGAAAAGAGGTATGCCGCCTGGGTGTAGCTTCGCCGGTTGAGGGCGCTTCGCGCCGCCCGATAGAGCGAGTCAGCGGGGTCGTCGGCGTTCCACCCTTGAGGGGGAGCCGCCGTGGCCCGGTGGGCGATGACCTGGCTTCGATCGGTCAGCGCATCGACCCGGTATTGGAGTTCTCGGCTCCGTTGCTGCCCGCAGACTGGGCCGGCCAGCGCCGCCATCAAGACCGCCGTCACCGTTGGGAATCGCATTCCTATCCTCCTTTGATCTATGTGTTAGGCGGTCGGCCCGGCCGGGATCGCATCCCGAAGCCGGAGCCGAATCGCTCGTTCGGCCATGTTGTCATCGATCAGAGCTCGCTCATCCGCCTGGCCATTGGGGGCGGGAGCGAGGCGAGTCACCTGCACCAGCAACAGTTCGAGATCTTCGAGCAGCGCCCGGGTCGATGGATCGGACAAGCGCTGGGCACCCAGCAACATTCGGGTTCGGGCCAGCAACTCCCGGGCATCCGCGTGGAAGTCACCGTCGATCCGGCCGGTCTCGTAGTCGGTCAAGAGGGCGTTGACCTGCCCGAAATGCTCCCGGGCGGCGAACCGGACCATGTTGTTGGCCCGGGCCGCGTCTGCCACAGGGTCGGATTCGGTCTTCGGGGTCGTGGTCGTCAACCGGCCAATCCCGATCCCGATCAGAAGCGTCGCCGCCAGGGCGACCAACGGACCGACCCAGAGTAACCGCCGCCGAGAGGCTAAATCGATGACCGAGCCGCGGGAGCCTACTCGTCCGGCCTCGATTCGGGCCCAGATCTCGTCCTTCGGGGTCGGTGGCGGGGTCCGGTACCCCTTGGCGGCCTCTTCCAGGAACTCTTCGAACTTGTCGTCGGTCATTGAGTGATCCATTCTCCGGCAAACGCCGCCAGGACCTTCCGTAGCTTGGCCCGCGCCCGGCTCAACTGAGCCTTCGAGGTGCCTTCCTGAATCCCCAGTGACGTGGCGATCTCGTCATGGGTGTACCCCTCGACATCGTGCATGACGAACACCGTCCGATACCCATCTGGGAGGCCGTCGATAGCCCGTTGGAGGCTGACTTTGAGATCAGGCTCAGCCATCCCACCGGTCTTGGCCGGAGTCCACTCTGCTACTCCTAAGTCGACCTCGGTTGCTCTGGACCGTTTAACCCGCCGCAAGCCGTTGTAAATCACTGAGTAAGCGACGCTGGTGATCCAGGTGGACAGGGCCGCTTCACCCCGGAATGTGGCCAGCTTACCGAAGACTTTGATGAACGTCTCCTGGGTACAGTCCGTGGCTAGGTCACCATCGCCCGTGAGGCGATAGGCCAGGCGGTACACACGGTCTACGTGCTGATCGTAGAGTTCGCGCTCGGCCTGCGGATCGCCGGCCAAGACTCGGCCAACTAGGGCGGAAACGGTCACCGGGCTCCGGATCTTTGCGTTGACTGGTTCTTACGGCCTTGTGACAACCTCGGTTCCCAAATGGTTGCTCTCGCGGTCGTGCGTCGCCAATAGACTGCGACAGCAGCTCCGTAGCGGAACACAGTTTGGCTCGATGGAATAGCTGCATTGTGTTGATATATAACGTACATATGATATTGACTGAATGAACGATTCAGTTATTATACATTGCATGGCCCGTGGACGAGACCCCACCAGGATCGATGACATCGCTGCGGCGGCAACTGAGGCGTTCATCGAATTTGGGTATTTTCGAGCCAAGGTCCATCAGATCGCCGATCGGGCCAAGGTCGGTCCGGGAACGGTCTATCTCTACGCTCAGGACAAGGAAAGCCTCTTTGAGCTGGCGTTGCTCCGGGCCTTGGAGAGCCCCTTGGCCGCCAACCCCATTCTGCCCTACCGGCGAACCCACCCCCGATCTCGGCGCCAGCTGATCGAAGACTGCCTTCGGGAGGTAGCCCAATTCCCCCAGCTCTGGGTGGCTGGCCAGCGTCGCAATATCACTGAATCAATTCAGGAGTACCATGGCATACTACTTGAGTTGTGCGCCTGGATGCGCCGCTACCGATCGCTCATCCTATTGACCGAACGGAACCGGGTCGATTGGCCGGATCTCGCGGAATTGTTCCATCAAGTCATCTGGTCCGATCTCCATCACCGGCTGACGGCTTACCTCGCCACCCGGATGAGGACCGGCCACCTGACGGCCGTTGGTGACCCCGCCGCCGTGGCGCGCCACACCCTTGATGCCCTCGTGGCAACGCTGGTCCTTGGCCCCCTAGCCCCAAAAATCGGTACCCAAGAGGACGAGCTGATCGTCCGGTTGGTGTCTGCCGCGGTCGTGGTGGGGTCCGGGGACGCCTCAGGCCTCCCGACCCATCTCGACGATCGGCCGGTCCGATAGTCTACTCGTCGCCCTGTTCGAGGTGAAAGCGATGAAGTACGGCATGCACGACCGGCCCGAGCATGGTCCCGGCCACCGCAATGAAGACCAATCCCGCGAACAAGGCATAACCGCCCGCGAGCCACTTGCCGGCGGTGGTTTGCAACCGGTCAACTGGCCCCATTCCGCCGAGTAGCATCGCCGCGTTTAGAAACGCGTCGGCCCAGCTCAATCCCTCGACCCCCCGGTAGATGGCCATCCCGAGGCCAAGCGTCAGGATCACTAACGGAAGCAGCGGTGCTGCTCGGAGAACCATGTGGTGGGTGACACCCCATGGGTGGCTGGGTGGCTGGGGCAACTTATGGCGGGTGGCCACGGTGGTCTCTCGGAAGTGGGGGCGGCTAGGTTAGCCATCCGAGGCCCGCCCCGCCAGATCGTCTGTCGTCAACGGGTCAGGGAACTACCTGCCACTCCCGGCCCATCCGGGCGAGCACGCCGCCATAGAGTTCGATTCCGTCCCAGAGGTTCCGGAGCCGGAGATTCTCATTCTCTCCGTGTTGGTTGTTGTCGTGATTGACGATCGGCAGGATGGCGAACGGGGCCTCGAGGAGGTCGACAAAATCGAAGAGCGGCAGGCTCCCGCCCAGAGTCGGTACTCGGATGATCGGATGGCCGGTCGCTTGGTCGGCCGCGGCTAAGAGGGCGCGGGCTCCCGGGGTATCGAGGCGGGTTCGGGCGGCCGGGTAGCCGCCACTCCAGACCACCCGGATGATTTTCGGGTGGTTTCTTCGCGTCGTGGAGTCGGGCACCGACCGGACGACGTGAAACCCCTGGCGACGGAAGTGGTCCTCCACCAGGATCTTGACCCGGGCCGGGGTTTGATTGGGCACCAGTCGAAAATCGAGGTAGGCGTCCGTTTGAGCCACGATCAGGTTGGCGCCGCCGCCAGCCGCGCGTCCTCCCGATAGCCCGCTCAGGTTGACGGCCGGGAGCGCCAGTTGCTCGGCCAGGCCGGCCGGCGCGCCTTCGGTTCGCCCGAGCCGGAGTTCTCCGGTTAACTGGTCTTCGACCGCCGGCATGGCCCGGAATGCGGCCCGATCGGCGTCGGTAATGGGGACCACATCGTCGTAGTACGCCGGAATGTTGATGCGGCTCTCAGGATCACGCATCGACGCCAGCAACTGCACCATCATCGCGTTCGGGTTCGGTGCCCAGTTGCCATAGTGCCCGCTATGGAGGGGGCGGGCCGGTCCGTAGATCGTTAGGTCCGCGCCGATCACGCCCCGAACCCCGAAGACGGCCTGAACCCCCCCCGACTGGTGGACGGGGCCATCGCCGAAAATCCAGAAATCGGCCTTCAGGAGTTCCCGGTACTTCGTCAGTATGGTCCGGAGGTTGACCGATCCGGCTTCTTCCTCGCCTTCGAAGAAGAACTTGAGGTTGACCGACCGCGGAATCTGGTTCGCCGCCAGGGCATCGAGGGCCGTGAGCATGGCCACGATCGGCGATTTGTCGTCGCTGGCCGACCGGGCAAAGATCCGCGATTCGGGATCGAATCGGCCGTTAGTGCCGGACAGCGGGAGCTCGCGGGTCCCGGGGCCCAACGGTCCGGACCGAAGGATCGGGGTCCAAGCGTTGCTGGCCCACTTGGCCGAATCGACCGGTTGGCCGTCGTAGTGGGCGTAGAACACAACCGTCTTGGTGGCGCCGGGAGTCATCAGCTCGCCGTAGACCGCCGGAGGGACGCCGTCCGCTTCGAGGATCTGAGCCGCGATGCCGCGTTTGGTCATCATCGTCACGAGCGCGCGGGCGTTGGTCCGGATATCGTCGACGTTGGACGCGACATTCCGGATCGCCAGCAGGTCGGTCAATTCGCGGACGATGGCCACCTCGTGCTGTTCCCGATACCGCCGAATCAGAGTCTGGGTGGGGGACTGGCCTCCGGCCGACTGGGTCGCGATCACGAGCAATACCGCCGGTCCGAGGCGCATCACGATTCCCCGGGCTGAAGCCGCTCGGCCAACTCCTTGACGAACTTCGCGGCAACTAGTCCGGTTCGGGGCGAGGCGTCGTTGACCGGGTTGAACTCCACGACATCGGCCCCCACCAACCGCTCCGCCTTGACTCGCTGAATGATCGCGAGCACATCGCGCACCGACAGCCCGCCGGGCTCCGGGTGCGAAATTCCCGGGGCGAACGCCGGGTCGAGCACGTCGATATCGAGCGAGATGTAGAGCGGCCCGGCAAACGAGAGGTCGATCGGACCGGTCCAGTGTCGCATCTCGTGAATTTCCACTCCGAATCGTTCGGCCTGTTCCCGCTGATGGCGGCTCAACGTTCGGATCCCGACTTGTACGAGCCGGCTGGCCAGCCTTTCCTCCATGATTCTGGCAAACGGACAGGCATGGGAGAATCGATTGCCCTCGTAGCTGTCATACAAGTCGCTGTGGGCATCGAAATGCAGGACCTCGAGGTTGGGGTAACGGCGAGCCATGGCGCGGACGACGGGGTAGGTGATCGAATGGTCGCCGCCGAGCACCAGGGGGGTGGACCCGGCCTCAAGGATTTCGGCGACGCCGGCTTCGATCCGGGCCCGGATGCCGGCGGCGTCGAGACCGGTGAAGTCGAGGTCGCCCGCGTCGATCAGGGCTCCCGGCTCGGCCACATCGAGCCCGCCCTCGGTCCAGGTGTTGCTCGAGTCGCACCGCAGGGCCGTCCGGATGGCCTGGGGCGCCGTGGCGGCGCCGGGCTGGAATGACGATTCCTGGTCGAACGGAACGCCCAGTAAGGTGACGGCGTTAGGCATTGCGGAATCTCAAGGCTTGGGAATCCAGCCGGCCCGTTTCCAAGCGGTGGTCTCAAAGAGTTCGTCCGTCACCGCTGGATTGATCTTCCAGTCTCGGTACATCTCCCGGAAGTACTCCTTGCCGCCTCGAAGGAAAATCACTTCGGTCCCGATCCAGCCGCCACCGAGCTTCACGTATTTGTTGAAGCTGATCTCGGTGGATGCTCCGCCCGGTGCCGGCTGGACGACTTTCAAAAAGAGTAGCCGGTCCTTGTCGATCCAGACCTCGTGCTCGGGGCCGCCGATGACATAGGCGGCCTTTCCGTCCCATCGGTCCTCTCGAACCTTGGCGAGATCGACCCCTTCGCCCTTGACCAACTCGATGGTCCGCTCCGGCGGCTGGCCGTAGACATCGAATCCCAGAATCGCGAGAATGTTCCGCCGCGCCACTGCCTGGGCCAACGCGCCCTTGTTGAACACGTAGTTCGAGTCGCCCCGGTAGATGATGGTGCGGCCGCTATCGACTGGGACGATATCGATCCGGAGCCGGCCCGGAATCAGGGCCGCTTCCCACCATTCTTCCTCTGGGCGTCCGTCGGGATAGATCGCTCGCTGGACGAACGAGAGGGCTCGGTACCACTTGCCCTGGTACCGGGCGTGCATAGCCCGAATCACGTCGGCGCCGTTGGTGACCGGCTGCGGGGTGGCGGTTAGGGCCGTCGCCAAAACCAGGAACAGCGCAACACCAGGCATGAGAACTCCGGATTCGGGGGGACGTCCAGGATGCGCCATCAATCTAGCTTCGCTACGTTACGAGCACCTATGGCAAATGTTTCTGACAAGAGCCGGACCGTTGCGCTCGTCCTCGGGTTGATGCTGGGCGTCTTCGGGGCCCACCGCTTCTACGTCGGCAAGATCGGGACCGGCCTCTTGATGCTGTGCACGGCCGGCGGTCTCGGCATCTGGTACTTGATCGACAACATCATGATCGCGTCGGGTGGGTTTCGCGATGTCGAAGGCCGGCGAGTGTTGCGGTGGGACCCGGAAACCGCCGACGAACTCGCGGGAGTGCCCCAAGAGTTGCTCGATGAGCTGTACGCCCTTCGCACTGAACTGAACGAGCTCCACGAACGGGTCGATTTCAACGAGCGGCTCTTGACCGACCGAACCGGCGCCACCACCGCCAAGTTCAACCCGCCGTCCGACGGCTAAGCTCGGGTCTCGATCGAGATGTCGTCACCCACCCGCAGGGTTCCCGGCTTCCGGTGGACCACGTTCATTCCGAACATCACCCCGCCCCCCTGCTTCCGAAACGTCGCCAGCGTCCGGAGCGGTTCCTGAGTTCGCTCGCCGGTGACCTGATCGCCGGTGGTCATGACGCAACGGGCGCACGGCTTCACCGCGTCGAAGGGGACCCCGTTGCTCGAAAACCGGCGCCAGCCATCTTCCTCGTAGGCCGCCGTACCGGTCACGACCACATTCGGCCGGAACCGATTCATCGGCAAGGCACTCGGTAGCCGCCCGTTCAGGTCGTCCAGCGACGCCTGTCCGACGATCAAGATCGGATAGCCATCGGCAAACGCGACCAGGCCGCCGATTGGGTCGTAGTTGGGATCGGTTCGTCGGACCCCCCAAGCCGGCAAATAGGCCAGCCGCACCGCCTGCCCCAGAAGCTCGCTCAGCCACCCGGCCGCCGAATCGCCGCTGTCCACCGCCTCGACCAGATCGTTCCAGACCCGGACCGTCCGTTTCGGCCCCCCCTCATCGCGGGGAACTTCGAGTTCCGCCAGCCCCGGCGCCCGGAGGGTGAGCCGGTCGGCCGACGGTACCGCGACCACCAACCGGAGGCCGATCTGCTCCCGCTGCGTCACCAGCGCCCCATCCGCGTCAACCACCATCCACCGGCGGTCGTGTTCCGGCCCAAACCGGTCGAGGTCGAACCGCTCGACCGCAATCCCAGCCCCACTCTTCAGCGGGTACATATGAAGGCTCGCAATTCTGATCATGGAGTGAAGCTAACCGAGTCCGAGTGCCGAGCCCCTAGTGCCGAGTGCCGAGCACCATAATCTTCTGCCAGATCTTGCGGGACAGACCGCTGGTCAGTGATTCGATTTCGTTGACGGCGGAGATGGTGACGGGGTCGTCGAAATCCTGGGCGTAGATGGCGGCGCCTTTGCTCAGCAGCGACAACATCTCGCTGCAATAGTCCAAATACCGGGTCAGCTGGAACACCGTCATGGTTCGAGCCGGCGACGAGGGGGTGTCCTCGGCCGGGTCCGAACTGAGAATCCGGTCGGGGTCTTTGGTCAGCTGGTGCATGTCGATGACGTGGGCCAGCGATCGGAGCTCATGGATCGCCCGGAGGGCCCGGCGCCGTTTGCGGCGGACTTCGAGGCTCGACAGAAACAGGATGGCGAGGCCGAGAAATGCGACCTCGCTGAGGAAGGCATCGACCGCCTGCACGACATCGGGAATGCTGGCGGTGGCGGGGAGTTTGGCGACGGCCAGGATGGTGGCCAAAAAGACCAGCAACAGCAAGAGGATGCACACGCCGACCCCGATCCGGAGGGGCCAGTGGGGAGCGCCAAACCAGGCTCGGTTCGAAGCGGCTCTCTCGGTAACTTCCACGACTTCGACGGCGACCCTGGTCAGTCCGGCGTCCGGGAACCGTTCGGTCACCCGCCGCTGGACTTGGCGGGCGGTTTCGACGATGCGGGCGGGATCGAGGCGGCGGAACATGGCACTAATCTGAGGGATGCCCGCCCTGACGGCAATCACGATCGAGTCCGGTTGCGATTACCATTCGGATCTGAGGACCACTCCGGATCGGAACCCAAGCTGGTAGGCCCATGGAACAAAGTTCGGTCGATTTTCTGAAAGCGCTGCTCAGTACGCCGGGCCCGTCAGGATTCGAAGCCGCCCCCGCGTCCGTGTGGCGGACGGAGGCCGGCCGGTTCGCCGACCAGGTCGCCGCCGATGTCAGCGGCAACTCGATGGCCACGATCGGGGGCTCGCCGAATGGTCCGACCGTCATGTTCGCGGGTCACATCGATGAAATCGGGCTGATGGTGCTCAACATCGACGACAACGGCTACCTCTGGTTCGACACCATCGGCGGCTGGGACGAGCAGGTGTTCGTCGGCCAGCGGGTCGTGCTTTTGGGCCGGGCGGGTCCGGTTCGGGGGCTGATCGGCAAGAAGGCGATCCACCTGATGGAGAAGGAGGATCGCGAGAAGGCCACCAAGGTGAAAGATCTCTGGATCGACATTGGCGCCTCGTCGCGAGCCGAGGCCGCCGAGCGGATTCGGGTCGGCGATGCGGGGGTCATCGACAGTTCGGTGGTGGAGTTTCCGAATGGCCGGCTGGTGAGCCGGAGCATCGACAACCGGATTGGGGCGTTCGTGGTGTTGGAGGCGCTTCGTCGTCTTGCCAAGGACCGTCCGGTGGCGACGGTGACGGCGGTGGCGACCTCGCAAGAAGAGATTGCCTACACCGGCGGTGGAGCACGGACCTCGGCGACGGCGCTGGTCCCGACCGTGGCCATCGCGGTCGACGTAACCCACGCGACCGACACGCCCGGGACCGAGAAGAACCGCCACGGCGACGTGAGGCTGGGTGGCGGCCCGGTCCTCACCCGCGGCTCGGCGGCGAATCCGCGGGTCATGGACCTGTTGGCCGAGGTAGCGGAGGCCGAGGGGATCCCGTTTGTCTGGCATGCGTCGCCCAAGTTCACCGCGACCGACGCCGACGCGATCTTCACCTCGTTCCGCGGCGTGGCGACTGGGTTGGTGTCGGTGCCGAACCGCTACATGCACAGTCCCAATGAAATGATTGTCCTGGAAGATCTCGACCGGACGGCGACGCTGCTGGCTGGATTTGCGCGGCGGGTGACCGGCGAGACCTCCTTCATCCCTTGATGCGACGTAGGCAGGCCATGACGTTAGGCAGGACAGTGGGTTCGGCGGGGCTGTGGCTGGTGGCGGGGGCGTCGCTGGTTGCGGCGCAGACCAAGGCGGCCAACGCCATTCGCGAGGACATCAAGTATCTCGCGTCCGATCAGCTCGGGGGCCGGTTTACCGGCAGCGAAGGCGGCACGACCGCCGCCCGATTCTTGGCCCGGCGGTTCGGGGCCGTGGGCGCCAAGCCAGGGGTGCCCGGGTGGCTCCAGTCGTTCGAGATCGCCGCGGACGTGCCCGGGGTGAAAGATCTGCCGGAAGGCAGTCGGCCCTTCAAGTCGATCAACGTGGTGGCCACCATCCGCGGCCGGGACCCGGTGCTTCGGGGCGAGTACGTGATCGTCGGCGCCCACTACGATCACCTGGGTCAAGGCAACCGGTCGAGTTCGCTTGGCCCGGTCGGCGAAATCCACAACGGGGCCGACGACAATGCCTCGGGGTCGGTCGCGCTGATCGAAATTGCCAGGCAACTTGCCGCCAAGCCCCCCAAACGCTCGGTGGTATTGGTGGCGTTTTCGGGCGAAGAGCTCGGCCTGCTCGGCTCGGCCGCCTACGTCCGGTCTCCGGCCGTGCCGATGGAGCGCAGCGTCGCGATGGTCAATCTTGACATGGTGGGCCGGCTTCGGAACGGCCGGCTACTGGTGTTCGGGTCCGAGACGGCCACCGAGTTTCCCGCCTTGCTCGATTCGTTGAACACCGGGCCGAAGTTCGATCTCAAATATTCGGGCGATGGTTTCGGTCGGAGCGATCAGCAGTCGTTCTACCTGGCCAAGAAACCGGTCTTGCACATGTTCACCGACTTGCACGAGGACTACCACCGCCCCAGCGATGATTGGGAAAAGATCAACATCGCGGGCCTCGAAAAGGTGGCCACCTATACGACGTCGATCGTCCGGGCCCTCGCCGATCGGACCGCGCCACTGACCTTCGTCTTCAAGGCCCCCCCGCCTCCGCCGCCGTCGGTGGCCGGCAACCCCGCGGGCGGCGCGGCGTCGCTCGGAACGATTCCCGACATGGCTTCGGGCGGGCCCGGCGTCCGGCTTTCCGGGGTCCGGCCGGACAGCCCGGCTGAGAAGGCGGGGCTCAAAGAAGGCGACATCCTGCTTGGACTTGATGGCTTCGACATCCCCGATCTGCAGGGAATGTCCGACGCCCTCCGGCAGCATCGGCCCGGCGACACGGTCATGGTGCGGTTTCGCCGCGGTGCCCGGAACGATTCGGTCAAGGCCGTCCTCGGCCGCCGAGGGGGCTGAAGCGGATGCCGATTCTCGAGGGCGACAAGATCGTCGCCGCCCTTCGGGGCGCCTTTACCCGCGACGTCGGGCGGCACGCGATGCTTCAACTCGCCGCCGACCGGATTCGGGCCGCCGGCCCGCCCTACACCTCGGTGTATCTCTATATGCTTCACGGCCAGATGCTGGAACTCGAAGCGTTCGCCGGCCGGGTCACCGACCATACCAGGATCCCCGTGGGCCAAGGGGTCTGCGGAACCGCCGTGGCAACCGGCGTCGACCAAAACGTCGGCGACGTCCGAGCCGTCGGCAACTACCTCGCCTGCAACCTCGATACCCGCTCGGAACTCGTCGTCCTGATCAAACGCGGCGCCACCATCCTGGGCCAGATCGACGTCGACAGCGACGTCCCCGCCCCCTTCACCCCCGCCGAGCAAGCTGAAACGAAGAAAGTCGCCGACGCCTTAGCCGTCCTCCTCTGACATGTCGAGTGCCGAGCCCCAAGTGCCGAGCGCCGAGCTTCGAGCCTGGTCCCCCGCGCGCTGGTCGATCGTGTTGCCGGTCGGTCATCGGTTTCCGATCGGCAAGTACCAATTGGTTCGTGACGGCATCATCTCGGCCGGCCTGCTTCGGGCGGAGTCGATCCACGAGCCCGAGCGGGTCAGCCGCGATTCGGTGGCGCTCGTCCACGAGGCGCAATACATCGACGCGGTACTCGACGGCACCCTGACCGCGGCGGACGTGCGGCGGCTCGGGTTTCCGTGGAGCCCGCTGCTGCCGGAACGATCGCTCCGCACCGCCCAAGGGACGCTGGAGGCGTGTCGTGACGCCCTGATTGGGGGGGCCGGAATCAACTTGGCCGGGGGCACCCATCACACCTTTCCCGGGCATGGTGAGGGATACTGCGTCTTCAACGATGTCGCGATCGCGATCCGAACCCTCGAGTGGGAAGGCCGGATCCGACGTGCGGCGATCATCGATCTCGATGTGCATCAGGGGAACGGGACCGCCAAGATTTTCGAGGACGATCCGGATGTGCTGACCTTCTCGGTGCACGGTGCCGGGAACTATCCGTTCCGGAAGGAGCGGAGCTGGCTCGATGTCGAACTGCCCGACGGCACCGGCGACGCCGAGTACCTCACCGAGCTCGACCGCCATCTCGAGTCCGTGCTCGACTCGGCCGGTCTTGACCTCGTGGTGTACATTGCGGGCGCCGATCCGTTCGAGGGTGACCGGCTCGGCCGACTCAAGCTGACGATCGAGGGGCTTCGGGTCCGCGACACCAGGGTGCTCGACGCCTGCCGAACTCGGCGGATTCCGGTGGCGGTCGTGTTGGGTGGTGGCTATGCCCATGACCTGACCGACCTCGTCACGATTCATGCGAACACAGTGCGGGAGCTCGTGGCCCGGTATGGGTGAAACCACTACCACTCGTGAGGTGCGCGGAGTGTCGCTGTACGAACGGCGGGTCGGCGACGGCTCGCCGACCGTCGTGCTGCACGGGGGCCCGGGCGCGCACCATGACTATCTGCTTCCCGGTTTCGATCGGCTGGCAGTGGGCCGGACCTTGGTCTACTACGATCAGCGCGGTGGTGGCCGCTCCGCCGTGGGTCGTGACGTGGCGGTGGGGTGGCCGGAGCAAGTGGCCGACCTCGAGGCCCTTCGGATCGTCTGGGGATTCGACCGGCTGTCGCTGGCCGGATATTCCTGGGGAGGGCTCCTGGCGGTGCTCTACGCCCTCGAGCATCCGGAGCGAGTGGCATCGCTCGCGTTGGTGTCACCGGCTCCGGCGTGGCGGGGCGCCCGCGACGAGTACGAACGCCGGTTGCTCGCTCGAAACGGGGCCCCCGAGATTGTCGAGGCCCGCCGCCGAGTGGTGGCCGGGGGTCTTCGCGAACTCGACCCGGAGCACTATCGTCAGCGGATGTTCGAGTTTTCGGTCGCCGGGTATTTCCACGACCCGGCATTGGCCCGCGACCTTCGGCCCTTTCGGATTACCGGCCGGACGCAGCAGGCGGTCTGGGACAGTCTCGGAGACTTCGACCTCCGGCCCCGAATCCCTTCGCTTGCCGTGGTCCCCGCCGTCGTGGTCCACGGGGAGGACGATCCGATCCCCATTGAAACGGCTGAGCTCTTGGCCGGCTTGCTTCGGGCGCCGCTGCACCGGATCCCGGCGTGCGGGCACGTACCCTATGTCGAAGCACCGGACCAATTTGTCGCCGCCCTCGATTCGTTCTTACCCCGGGGTCCGGCGTGAGCGCCCGAATCCACCCGTTCGAGGCGGTGTTCGGCTCGATGGCCGAGGCGCGGTTCCCGATGCTCCGCCAGGGCATTGCCGCGGCGGGACGCGATGCCCGGGATCGAGACGCCTTCGTCCTGGTGCGCGAGGTGGTGGAACTCCTGCGCGAGCTCCGGCCGGTGGAGGCCGAAGGGGATGGGGTCGATCAATTGGTCGCGTTCGTCCATGCGGCCTATGTCTATTGGGCGGATGGGCTCCGGACGGTGGTAGTCGACCGGGAGACCCTCGACGACCTCGTCGTGCATGACGCCGAGCCGGGGCCGCTGCCGGCGGGAAGTGGGTACTACGTTCAGCTCGCGCCCCAGCGGGTCTGGGGTGAGTCACAGGCTGGGGTGCCGGTGGAGCCGCTCGACGGCTGGTTTGCGTTGCCTCGGGCCGGTCAGCTCGAGTTGGTGGCCGTCTTTGGGTTGCACCCGACCCGAGACGGGCTCACGGTCGTGACCGTCGGAGGGCCGCGGTCGGAGCGCCTCGTTCGTCTCGACCGATCGCGGCTCTTTGCTCCCCGCTTCGAGGGTGCCGCGGCGGCGGGTCTCTGGCAGGTCGACGGGGGGGACGAGGTGCTCGAGCTGGCCTATCGCTGTCATGATTTGCTGCCGCCCGGCGGGGTGCCGTTAGGCGTGGAACGGGTGAATACCCGATGAGCGTGGATCGCCAGGCCGTGGCGAGGGTCATGGACCAGATCGCGTCGCATCTGGAACTGCAGAATGAAAACCCATTCAAGATCCGGGCGTTTCGGATGGGGGCGCGGACCATCAGCGGGTTGGCGGGCGAGCCGGGGCAGTGGCTGACCGAGGGAACGCTCGAGGATATTCCCGGGATCGGCGCCGGCATTCAGGCCGTCATTCGTGACCTGGTGCAGTCGGGCCGGTCGACGATGCTCGACGAGCTTCGCGAACATGTCCCGCCCGGGTTGGTCGAGATGCTCCGGATATCCGGGCTTGGGGTGGCCAAGGTTCGGACCATCCACGAGCGCCTCCATCTCGAGTCGATTCCCGAACTCGAGGCGGCGGCTCGTGACGGCCGGCTCGCCGGGCTACCGGGATTTGGCGCCAAGACGGCCGAGAACGTGCTCCGCGGGATCGCCCGGCTCCGCCAGGCCACGACCTTCCGGCTCATCCACCATGCCGCGGAAGAGGCGGCGCGGCTCGAATCGATTCTCGGGCAGGTTTCGGGCGTCACGGCGGCCATCGCGGCCGGCGAGGTCCGCCGCGGCCTCGAGTTGGTGAGCGAGATCGTCATTGTGCTGGCCGCCAACGAGCCGCCGGAACACGTCCTCAGAGCGATTGCGGAGCTGCCGGGGGTCGACGAGTTTGGCGGACAGGACGAGCGGCGGGCGACGATCCGGTTTGCCGGGGGTGAGAGCGCCCAGGTGATCGTCACCCCCGAAGCGAACCTCGGCACGGTCCTGCTCCAGGCCACCGGCAGCGCGGAGCACCTCCGTCAAGTCGTGGCGCTGGCCGGTGCCAACGGCTACACCCTCCGGGGCGCGGCGCTCTGGCGGGGCAGCGAGTTCGTGGCGACGCCCGACGAGGCGGCCGTCTATCGGGCGTTCGGCCGGCCGTTGATCCCCCCCGAGCTTCGCGAGGGGCTCGGCGAGGTCGAGGGCGAGTTGCCGGTTCTGATCGAGCGGCATCATCTCCAGGGCCTGATTCACTGTCACACCAGCTATTCGGACGGGAGCTCTTCGGTTCGGGATCTGGGCCGGGTCTGCGGCGAAGCTGGGTACGGCTATGTCGGCATTACCGACCACAGCGGAACGGCCGCCTACATCGGTGGGTTGAGCGAAGCCGATCTTCGCCGCCAATGGGAGGAGATCGATCGGGCCAACGAGGAAAAGGCCGGCGCCCGGATCCTCAAGGGGATCGAGGCCGATATCCTGGCCGACGGCCGGCTCGGGTACTCGGATGCTTTGCTCGAGGGCTTCGATTTCGTGATCGCGTCGGTTCACAACCGATTCGAGATGAACCGCGACCAGATGACCGAACGGATCCTCACCGTTATGGACCATCCCGCCGTCACCATCTTGGGTCACCTCACCGGCCGGCTGTTGCTGTCCCGCGAACCCTACCAGTTGGATCACGCCCGGGTGTTCGCGAAGGCCGCCGCCGCGGGAGTGGCCATCGAAATCAACGCCGATCCCCAGCGGCTCGACCTCGACTGGCGCTTGGTTCGCGAGGCCAAATTGGCCGGGGTCACGATCTCGATCGGGGCCGACGCCCATTCGATGGCCGGCCTCGACAATGTCCGGTTTGGCATCACCATGGCCCGCAAAGGGTGGCTCACGGCCGCCGACGTCTTGAACGCGCGCCCGGTCGCGGGCTTTCTTAAGTTTGCGGCCGCGCGACGGAGATCCTAATGGCTGAATCGGCGGCTGATCGAACCAAACGGGCCAAGAAGATCCTCGCCAAACTCAGGGCCGAGTATCCCGATGCCCACTGCGCGCTAGATCACCGAACCCCGTTCGAGTTGCTGGCGGCCACGATTCTGTCGGCCCAATGCACCGATGTTCGGGTCAACCTGGTCACGCCGGCGCTGTTCGCGAAGTATCCGACTGCCCGCGACCTGGCGGCTGCCCGGCCTGAAGACGTCGAAGATCTGGTTCGCTCCACCGGTTTTTTCAGGAACAAGACCAAGAGCCTGATCGGCATGGCCACCGCGGTCGCCCAAGACCACGGGGGCGAGGTTCCCAAGGACATGGAGGCGCTGCGAGTGCTACCGGGCGTCGGGCGGAAAACCGCCAACGTGGTCCTGGGGAATGCCTTCGGCATCAACGACGGGGTGGTGGTCGATACCCATGTGGGCCGCCTGTCCGGCCTGCTCAAACTCACCAAGCATCACGATCCCGAGAAAATCGAAAGAGACCTGATGGCGCTGGTTCCTCGGGACGATTGGACCCTGGTGTCGCACTGGCTGATCAGCCACGGCCGGCAGGTCTGTATTGCCCGGCGCCCGCAGTGTGGTCGCTGCGTCGTGGCCAAACTCTGCCCTTCAGCCGCCTCCGCCTAGCAAACGATCGAAGAGACTTGGCAGCTTGCCCTGGCCGGTCGGAAACTTCTCCTTCACCTCGACCGAGCCGAGGAGGGCGGTTCCGGCGAGGCGGATCAGCAGGCCGTTCGGACCGGCACCCTGGGCGCTTCGGGTCGAATGAGTCGAACTCGAGAGCGTTTCCTCGACCTCGTTTTCGACTTGAGTTCCCGCCGGTACGATCAACGTGAACGATCCAACCTTGACGTCGATATGGATGTCGATCACGTCCGCCCCGAAGACCGCGTCTCGCAGGTCGATCGTCATTTCCCCAAACAAAACCTTGGCATCGAGGTTGAGCGGTACCGTCCACGACCCAGCCCGGGTCGTGGACCCGAAGACGCTCGTCAGCCGGAGGTACTCGGCCGGCGAAACCGGAGCGACTCCGGTGTGGTCGGCCGGAGCCGGGTATTGGGAGCCGGTGATGGCGGGCGGAAAGACCAAGCCGTCCAAATCGGCCAGAATGGCGGCGAGGGTGGCCTCGTTCGGGGCGTGCCGAACCTGGTCGAGGCGAGACTCAAACCCCTCGACCGTGAGGTGGTCGTTGGCTTGGGCCTGGCAGAGGACCCGGATCGCTTCGCGGCGGGCGGAATCGAGGTCGGACATTGCGACCGGAAGATACTCGGGCATCGAGGGCGTCGGCATCGGGTGCGGGTCTGACGGAGCCCGGACGGCCCGAGTTTCACCATGGGGTGGGCGGGCTTACTTTACCGGCCAACGTCTACCCTCAGGAATGATCCGTGAAGACCGCTACCATCGAAACCGCCCGCGGCACCATGATTGCCGAACTGTTCGATACCGAAACTCCGAAGACCGTCGCCAACTTCGAGAAACTTGCGAATGAGGGCTTCTACGACGGAACCCGGTTCCATCGGGTCATCGCCGATTTCATGATTCAGGGCGGCGACCCGCTTTCCAAGGATCCCAATAACTCCCGGGTTGGTACCGGCGGGCCGGGGTACCATATCAAATGTGAGTGTCACCTGAATACCCACCAGCACGTCGCCGGCAGTCTTTCGATGGCCCATGCCGGCAAGGATACCGGCGGGAGCCAGTTCTTCGTCTGCCATTCGCCGCAGGGGCACCTCGACGGGAAGCACACGGTGTTCGGCCAGGTGACCACCGGCATGAATGTCGTCAACTCGATCAAGGCGAACGACCTGATCCCGTCGATCCGGGTGGCCTGAACCCGGTGCAAGTCGATTTCGCGGTCCTCGCGGATTATGCCCTGATCGACCAGCAGGGCAAGCTGTCGGTGCTCGGCATCTTTCAGCACGTCTGGGTGGCCAGCTTTCCAGCCACCCATCCGCGGACTCACTTAGTCCTTCGGGTCAAAGGCCGACGGACTGAAATCGGCGCGCATTCGATGCGAATCCGGTTCGTTGACGAGCAGGGCCAAGAGTTGATGGGCGGTGAAGGCACGGTCCAGTTCGGTGAACCAGCCGCCGGCGTTACCGAGGTCGAAGCCGGGGCGGTGCTGGTGTTTGATGTCCCATTGCCGCACCCGGGCACGTTCGCCTTCGAGATCGTTCTTGGGGTCCACGTGGTTCGGGTGCCCCTCTCGGCCGCCTTGATTCCGCCGCCCGCGAGCGGCCAACTCCACTGAGTACTCTCATGCTCGATCGCTCCGCTGCCGTGGCGCTGGTCCACGAGTACACCGCTTCCGACGCGCTTCGCAAACACATGGCGGCGGTCGAGATCGCCATGCGAGCCATGGCCGCCAAATTTGGCCAGGATCCGGAGTATTGGGGCCTCGTGGGCTTGCTCCACGATTTCGACTACGAGCGCTACCCGAATGCCGCTCATTCGGCGACCGAGGAGCATCCCGCCGAAGGGGTTCGGATTCTCGCCGCTCGCGGTCTTCCCGAGGACGGTCAGCAAGCCATCCTCGGCCATGCCCGGTACTCCGGGGTGGCGCGAACCACGGCCCTGGCCAAGTCGCTGTTCGCGGTCGATGAGCTGTCTGGCTTTCTGGTCGCGTGTGCCTTGGTCCGCCCGTCTCGTTCCCTGGCCGACCTGGAAGTGTCCAGCGTCAAGAAGAAGCTCAAAGACAAGGGCTTTGCCCGCGGCGTCAGCCGAGAAGACGTGTATGGCAGTGTCGAAGAGCTGGGCCTTTCGCTCGACGAACACGTCGAGTTCGTGCTCGTGGCGCTCCGCCCTCATGAAAAGTTGCTTGGGCTCGGCCTGCCATGAGCCCGAGCGGCCGCCCGCAATCCCTGGCGGCCGATGCGATCGAGCGGGCATTCGACCGGGCCACGGGCAGTCGCCCGATTCCCGGGAATCGGGTCTCGTTGTTGTTCGACGGGCCCCCGGCGTTCGAGGCGATGCTCGCGCTCATTGCCGGGGCCGAGCGGTGGATTCACTTCGACAACTACATCTTTCGGTCCGATCAGACCGGGTTCCGATTCGCTGAGGCCCTGGCCGCACGAGCCCGTGCCGGAGTCAAGGTTCGGGTTTCGGTCGATTGGCTCGGTTCCTTGGGCACCAAGCGAACGCTCTGGCAGTTCCTCGAGTCGGCCGGAATCTCGATGCATTTCTTTCACCGACCCGGCCTATTCGATCTCCCCTCCTACTTGAGCCGGAATCACCGCAAGCTGATCGTGGTCGATGGCTGGCGGGCGGTGTTAGGCGGCATCTGTATCGGCGACGAGTGGGCCGGTGACCCGGCCCGGGGCCGGTTGCCATGGCGGGACACGGCCCTTGCCGTCGACGGGCCGGCGGCCGCCGCGCTCGACCGGGCCTTTGCCAGAACCTGGGCCATCGGGGCGGATCGACTTCCGGATGATGAGTTCGCCAGCGACGTCGAAGCCTGTGGCCCGGCGTTCGTGCGGGTCCTAGCGGGCGAACCCGCCACTGAGCGGGCCTACCGGGTCTCGGAACTTCTGCTGGCCACGGCGGCCGAACGAGTGTGGGTCACCGACGCCTATCTGGTCGCACCGCGGCGCTTGTACCGGTACTTGGTCGATGCCGCCACTGAAGGGGTTGACGTCCGGCTCCTGGTACCGGGAACCAGCGATGTTCCATGGGTGCGCAATCTGACTCGTTTCGGCTACCGTGACCTGATCCGGGCCGGGGTCCGGATTTACGAGTGGAGCGGACCGATGCTTCATGCCAAGACGGTGGTGGCCGACGGGCGTTGGGTCCGGGTCGGCTCCAGCAACCTCAACCATTCGAGTTTGGTCAGTAATTATGAACTTGACGTGCTGGTCGACGCCCCGGATCTTGCTGGTGAGATGGAGGCCCAGTTCCGGCGCGACTTGGATCAGAGCGCCGAGGTTTCGACTCGCCCAATTCGGGCGCCTCGCCGGCTCCGAACGGTGCTGCCGCCCGCGCTCGCCATCCCGGCGCCCGGCCGCGCCGGCGCCCGCCACACCCGCGGGGTCCGGGAGCGGCGCGGCCGATCGGTCCTCGCGATGCGAACCCTGGTGGCTGGGGCTCGGTTGGCCTTGTTCGGCCCCCTCGCTCTGGTCCTGGCGGTCACCGGGGTCCTGTTCTTCGCCATTCCCCGCGTCATGGCCGTAAGTTTCGGAGCGATAAGCGTTTGGCTCGCTCTCGTGGCCGGTGCCGAAGCGCTCAGGCGGCGCCGAGACCAGGCCGACCGGCCGGAGTGAACCGGCTCAACGGATGTCCTCCCACCCGCGTATAAGCGACGTGAACGAACCAGGCTTGGCCGAAGCGGCCCGCAAGGGCGACGCGGATGCGTACGGGTGCCTGGTTGTGGCGTACGCCTTGGTGGCTCGGCGGGTGGCGTATTCGTTCGTGGGCAATTGGGACGAAGCGGAAGATGTGGTCCAGGACGCTTCGCTCGCCGCGTGGCAGGCGATCGAACGCTTCGATCCGGCTCGAGCGTTCCGGCCGTGGTTTCTTCGGATCGTCGCCAACGCCGCGCTCGATCAGCTCCGCCGCCGCCGAGTTCGTGATGCTGAACCGTTGCACGAGTCGTTGCCGAGCCGAGGGGTGTTGCCCGATGCTGCCGCCGACCGAATCCTGATGCGGGAGCGGATTGACACGGCCATGGCCGGGTTGCCGGAGCGGCAGCGAGTGGCCGTGATGATGTTCGACGGTGAAGGCTATAGTCACGCGGAAGTCGCGAGCGTGTTGCAGGTGCCCGAGGGCACCGTCCGCTCGTATGTGTTTCACGCGCGGCGGGCGCTCCGAAAAGCGCTCGCGGCCCTGGTGGAGGAACCGGCATGACGGAACAGATGCCATTTGGAAACGAGCCTGATCAAGAACTGGGGTCGCTGATTCGCGACGCTTATCGGGGCCCTGACCCGGCGCCATTTTTCGCCCGGCTGAACGGGGTCCTCGAGGGGTTGCCGGCGCGAGCGTCGCAGTGGGACGTGCTGGCGACATGGGCCCGGCCCGGTGTCGTCGCGGCAGCGGCGGCGGCGGCGTTCTTCCTTGGCGTGGCGCTGTGGCAGAGTTGGCGCAGTCAGGTCTCCGGGCCGGCGCCCGTGCCGCCATCGGTATCGGTAGCCATGCTCGATGCGGCGCCCATTCGGCTGGGTGAAGACCAGATCCTCTACGCGGTCTTGGAGGGACGATGATCAAGTCTCGGTCAGCAGCGATCCGTTTACTCGCCCTCGCTTTTGCGCTCGGTGCCTTGGCTGGTGGCGCGGCGACCATGCTCGCCGACCGGGGCAACCATCGCTCGGACGGACATGGGAGCGACGGCCGGGAGGGCTATGTAGCGCGTCTCCGAGAAGAACTCGGCCTCTCGGCCGGGCAGCAGGAGGTCATCAATGGCGTCTTGCGCCGGCACGAGCCGGTGATGGATTCGATGTTCCGGGCCATTCGGGCCGAGCATCCCGAGGTGGATCAGCAGCGGTTCGCCGCTCGGCAGGAAATTCGAGCGACGCTCACGCCGGAACAAGCAACCAAGTACGATGCAATGTTGGCTCGGCGCGATAGTGCCCACCGAGCCCGGGAAGCGACGAATGGCAACAAGTAGCGAAATCTTCAGGGCGCTGGTGGTGGTCGGTCTCATGGCTGGGCCGGTCGCGGGGCAAACCAAGCCGGCCGTAACGCTCGCGGAGGCGGTGGAGCGATCGGAGCGAGTCCAGCCCCGAGTCATCCAGGCGGCGGGTGTGGTCCGAACCGCCGACGCCCGGGTGCGGTCGTCCAAAGGGGCTTACCTCCCCAACCTCAACGTGTCGAGCTCAGCGGCCGAGTTCTTTTCGGAAGGCCAGCGGATCGACCAAAGCACCGGCCAACTGGTGGCAACCAATTCGAGCACGACGAGCTTTAACGGCAGCGTCAACAGCTCGATTGAATTGTTCGATGGGTTCCGGCGCGGGGCGGAGTCTCGGTCGGCCCGGGCCAACCGGGAATCGGCGGTCGAAAGTCTCGAGGATGCCCGGTTCCAGCAGGGTCTCCAGACGACCAACCAGTTCTTCGACGCCCTCGCCGCGACCCAATTGGTTCGGGTTCGCGAAGCGAGCGTGCGGCGCGCCGACGAGCAGCTCAAGGTCTCCATTGCCCGGCTTCGGGCCGGGGCCGCGATCCGGTCTGATTCGCTCCGCTCGCTGGTAACGTTAGGCAACGCCCGGGTCCAGCTGATCAACGCCGGCACGCAATTGGCGACGGCCGAGGCCAATCTAGGCCGGTTGATCGGCCTCGAGGGGCCGGCGGCGGCGGTCGACGACTCCGCGCTCTATCGGGTCACCGAAACACTGGATACCACGGCACTGCGGGCCGAGGCACTGGCTCGAGCCCCCCAAGTCCGGACCGCCGACGCGGCGGCCCGTGCCGCCCGGGCCTCGATCGGGGTGGCCCGGGCCGGTTACTGGCCGACGCTGACGCTCTCGGGGTCGAACTCGATCAACGGCAGCGAACAGAATGACTTCAAGTTTCTTCAGCAGCGCCAGGCGAGCCTGACGGTCAACTGGGCGGTCTTCAACCGATACACTCGGGAACAGAACATCGCCAACCAGACCTCGACCGCCGAAACGTCGGAGGCCAGTGCCTCGGAGGCTCGCCGCCAGGTCTTGGCCAGCTTGACCACGAGGCTCGCCGAGCTCGACGCGGCACGGATTCGGACCGGGATTACCCAAACCAGTTTTGCGGCTGCCAGCGAGGACGTCCGGGTTCAAACGGAACGGTACCGTCTCGGCGTGGCGACGATCGTCGATGTGCTCACTTCGCAGGAATCTCTCACCCAGGCCGAAGTTGACGCGGTGACCGCCCGGTTCGACTATCTCCGGGCCAAAGCGCAAATTCAGGCTCTGATTGGACGCCAACTATGACGACCGCCGACATCGGAACCACCGCCGAACGGATGGCCATGCTGCCGATTGACGTCCCCCGGGACGCCATGATCGTGGTGCGGCACCTCGAGCGTGAGTACGTGATGGGGAGCGAGACCGTCCACGCCTTGCGCGGCGTCGACCTGACCATTCGGCGCAACGAGTTCGTGGCCATCATGGGACCCTCGGGTTCGGGCAAATCGACCCTGATGAACTTGATTGGATGCCTCGACACCCCGAGCGTCGGCGAGTACTGGCTCAACGGCTATCGGGTGTCGGAGCTGGGCGACGACCAGCTTGCCCGGATTCGGAACAAGGAAATCGGCTTCGTATTCCAGACCTTCAACCTGCTGCCCCGCGCCACGGCGCTCCAGAACGTCGAGCTGCCGATGGTGTATGCCGGGGTCGGTTCGAAGGAACGGAAGGCCGCGGCGACCCAGGCGCTCACCCGAGTCGGGTTGGCCGACCGGATGACCCATCGCCCGAACGAGTTGTCCGGCGGCCAGCGGCAACGGGTGGCGATTGCCCGGGCCCTGGTCAACAGCCCGAGTATCATCCTGGCCGACGAGCCGACCGGTAACCTCGACTCGAAGACCAGCGAAGAGATTCTCACGCTCTTCGAGCAGTTGTACAAAGAAGGGCAGACCATCGTCTTGGTCACCCACGAACTCGACATCGCCGCGCATGCCCGTCGCCAAATCCACCTCCGGGATGGCAAGGTCGAGCGCGACTTCATGACGGAGAAGAAGTGACGATGGCTACCCGTTTCATAAGGTGGGCGCCGCTGGTTGCGGTCGCCGTGCTCGGATGCAAGAAGAAGGAAGCCGCCCGGATCGTGTACCAGTCGGTCCCGATCGAGCGGCGCGACATCATCGTGTCGGCACGGGCCACGGGCTCTATTCACCCGGACACGGTCGTCGAAGTGAAGTCGAAGGCCTCCGGCGAGATTCTCGAGATGAAGGCCGAGACCGGTTCGATGGTGACGCGGGGCCAACTGTTGGTGCGGGTTGACCAGCGGGGACCTCGAAATACCGTCAACCAGGCCGAGGCCAACCTTGATGTGGCCAAAGCCCGGCTTCAGAACGCCGACGCTCAGCGCCGTCGCTCCGACGAACTCTTTAAGTCCCAGTCGATCACCGAGCAGGAGCATGAGTCGGCCGTCTTGGCGCTTGCCAATGCCAAAGCCGAAGTCGTTCGGGCCCAAGTCGACGTCGAGAACGCCCGAATCGCGATGGAGGACACCGATGTCCTTGCCCCGATTACCGGTACGATCATCTCCAAGAGCGTGGAACGCGGCCAGGTAATTTCCTCGCCCACTCGAGATGTCGGCGGCGGAACTGTGCTGCTCAAGATGGCCGACTTGAACTTGGTCCAGGTCCGTACCCTCGTCGACGAAACCGACATCGGCAAAATTCGGGCGGGACTCCGGGCCACGGTGACGGTCGATGCCTACCCGAACCAGCCGTTCACTGGCGAGGTGCTCAAGATCGAACCCCAGGCCGAAACGGTCCAGAACGTGACCATGTTTCCGGTGTTGGTGCGGATCGACAACCGCAACGGACTGCTCAAGCCGGGCATGAACGCCGATGTCCAACTTCACATTGGACGCCGCGACAGTGTGCTGGCGGTTCCGAACGCCGCCCTTCGGACCCAGCGCGATGTCGCCTCCGCTGCTTCGGTTCTTGGGATCAGCGCCGAGGCACTCCAGCCGCTGTTACAGGTCGCGCAGCAGCGGGCCGACTCGGCGAAGGAGCTCGCGGCCAAAAACGCCCCGCCTGACTCGTCGAAGCGCGATTCGGCGGCCGCCAAGCCGGCCGCGGCCCCGGCGGCCGGTGGCAACACGATGACCACACCCGATGGCCGGACGATCGCACTGCCGCCCGGAGTAACCCAGGCCCAGGTTCGGGCCATCTTTCAGAAGCGGTTCAGCGGGGGTACCCTGACGGCCGGCGAGCAGCAGATCATGCAGCAGATGATGCGAGGCGTCGGCGGTGGACGGGGCGGATGGGGCGGAGGCCGGCCTCGGGCGGGGGGTGGCGGCAACGACTTTCAATTCGGCGGCAACTACATCGTCTTCGTGATCCGGGACGGGCAACCAACCCCCGTCATGGTTCGAACCGGCCTGACGGACCTTGACTACAGTGAGATCGTCACCGGGTTGACCGCGAGCGATTCCGTCCTGGTGCTGCCGAGCGCCAGCATGGTGCAGCAGCAAGAGGAATTCCGGAACCGGATCAGTAACATGACGGGTGGCGGGGCAGTGCCGGGCATGCGGTCGACCACCGGTGGCCCCGCAGCGGGCGGAGCCGCTCGTCCTGCGACCGGAGCGCGGCCATGATCATCGGAGAAACGATCAAGGTGGCGCTGTCGAGTATCCGGGCCAACAAGCTCCGTTCGGCATTGACGATGCTCGGGATCGTCATCGGGGTCGGTGCCGTCATTGCGGTGGTGGCGCTGGGTACCGGGGCCCAAAAAGCGGTCGAAGACCGGATCAGCGCCCTCGGCGCCAACGTCCTGACCGTATATCCCGGTCAGTCGTTTTTTGGGGGCCGTTCCTCCGACGTCCGGGTCAGCCTCACGGTCGACGACGCCGACGCCCTTCGGAACGATGCCAAGTTGATCTCGGACGTGGTCCCCGAGTTGTCTCGGAGCATGACCGTCGGCTACAGCAACCAAAACCTCAATGTGAACATTGTCGGCACCACGCCGAGCTTTCTCCCGGTCAAGAACTTTACCATTCAGTACGGACAGATGTTCACCAACGGCGATGACGGCGCCCGCCAGCGGTTTGCGGTGCTGGGCAGCGCGGTTCCGGAGATGCTCAACGTCAATCCGGCGGGGCTCCTCAAGCAGTTCATCAGTATCGGCGGACAGACCTTCGAAGTGATCGGGGTCATGGCCAAGAAGGGCGCCGCCATGTCGTGGCAGAATCCCGACGAACAAATCCTGATTCCGCTCAACACCGCCCGGTACCGTCTGATGGGTACCGACCGGATTCGGCAGATCAGCCTTAAGGTTCGCCAGGACGTGCCCCTCGAACAGGGCATGGTCGATATCGAACGAATCCTTCGGCGCGAGCACAAGGTCCGCCCGGGTGGGGACAACGACTTCCAGATCCGCAATCAGCAGGAAATCCTCGCGACCCAACAGCAGGCCACCGAGGTGTTCGGTATGCTGCTGGCCAGCATCGCGGCGGTGTCCCTCATCGTCGGCGGAATCGGGATCATGAACATCATGCTGGTGTCGGTGACCGAACGGACCCGAGAAATCGGGGTTCGCCGGGCGCTGGGCGCTACCCGCATCAACATCATGAGCCAGTTCCTGATCGAGGCGGTCGTTCTTTGCCTCATGGGCGGAATGTTCGGTGTCTTGGTCGGCGCCGGCAGCGCCCGGGCGATGTCCAAGCTACTTGGGTGGAATACCCTGATCTCTCCGACGGCCGTCATTGTGGCCTTCGCCTTCAGCGCCTTCGTGGGGCTCTTTTTCGGACTGTGGCCGGCGCGCCGGGCGGCCAACCTCAACACCATCGACGCCCTCCGCTACGAATAGTGGTTGGATTCTTTCTGCTTCAGGTGGTGGGCACTCCGCCACCTGAACGCCCGGTCGTCAGACCGCCCCGGATCGACACGACCGTGACGATCGACGGCAAACTCGATGAACCGGCCTGGGCCTCGGCCGCGCTGCTGAGCAACTTTCATCAGTACCGTCCCCTTGACCAACAGCCGGCCGAACAACAGACCACGGTCAAGGTCTGGTACAGCCCCACGGCGCTCTATTTTGGGATCGTCGCGTACGACAAGCATCCGGGTTCGATCCGCGCCACCTTGGCCGATCGAGACAAGATCGACGACGACGATCGGGTCCAGATTCTCTTGGACACCTTTAACGACCGCCGCCGAGCGTTCGTGTTCGGGGTCAATCCGCTCGGGGTCCAGGAAGACGGGGTCCGGAGTGAGGGGAACTCCGGCGGTGGGGGTGGCGGTCGTGGCGGTGGTGGGGGCGGTGGGGGCGGTGGCGGGGGCGGTGCGACCTCTCTGGATCGAAGCCCGAACTATCTCTTCGAATCCAAGGGCCAGATCACCGATAGCGGCTACGTGGTCGAGGTTCGGATTCCGTTCAAGAGCCTTCGCTATCCGGGCGGCAAGGAGTCGACCTGGGGCTTCAATGTGGTTCGGTCGACCCAGCGGAGCGGGTTCGAAGACACCTGGACCGATGTTCGTCGCGGCAATACCAGTTTTCTTTCTCAGGGTGGCTTCCTGGCTGGGATATCCGGGATCCGGCGGGGCGTCGTGACGGAGGTGCAGCCGTTCGTTACGGCCGCCGCCAACGGAGCCGTCGACACCTCCGGGCGGTTTGCCCGAGACCGGCTCAATCCCGATTTTGGCGTCAACTTCCGGCTCGGTTTCACCAGTCTGGCGATTGACGGCACCATCAACCCCGATTTTAGCCATGTCGAATCGGATGCCGCCCAGGTGACGCTCAATGAGCGGTTCGCCCTCTTTTTTCCAGAGCGCCGCCCATTCTTTCTCGAGGGTATCGAGTTGTTCCAGACGCCCGGCTCGATCGTGTATACCCGCCGGATCGCCAACCCGGTGGCCGGGGGCAAAGTCACCGGAAAATTCGGGCGATTCGGCATCGCCCATCTCACCGCCGTCGACGAACAGAACGATGAGGTCACCGGCGAACGGACCCATCCGTTTGTCAGCGTCACCCGGATCCGGTCAGATATCGGCTCCAATTCGTTGGCCGGGGTCACCCTGACGAACCGCTCGGTCGGTGGCGGATGGAGTCGGGTGGCGGCGGCCGATTCACGGTTCGCCCTTGGGCACCTCTATGCGTTCAGCACCAGTTTGTCGCACTCGTGGCGCCGGGACAGCGCCGGCACCGTCGGCGCCCCGGCATGGTCGGTCGGGTTCGATCGGACCGGCCGATCGGTCGGATTCAGCTACAGCTTCGAGGGCCGAGACCCGGGTTTCGAGGCGGCGCTCGGTTTCGTGCCGCGGGTCGGCGACATCAATTTTCGGGCCTTCAATCGGCTGACCATTTTCGGCAAACGGGGCGCGTTCTTCGAGGGGATTACCCTGTTTGCCGGGGCAACCCGTTACTGGGACTATCGCCGCTTTGCCAAGGACCAGCCCACCGAGGGCGATCAGAGCTTGTCGGGCTTCGGCCGGCTCCGCGGCGGGTGGAGCTACGGATGGAGTACCCGCCTCGGCTTCGTCGACTTCAATCCCGACTTCTATGCGGGCGCCGAGGTCATGGTGAACGGGCGGCTGGCGCCCTACCGCGGACCCGCTCGCCTCGAGAAAGCCCTCGACGTATCGTTCAACGTCAGCACCCCGAATCTCCCCCAAGGGAGTAGCAACATCCGGGTCAGTCGTCGCGAAGTGGCGATCTTTTCCGAAGCATCCGCCGGCCGCGAGTTCCAAGTCACCGCCGGCGCCGAAATCCGTCCCCATCCGTGGGTTCGGGTCGAGGGCAACTGGGTCTATTCCAAGCTGACCCGGCAGCGGGACGGCAGCGAATTCGGCCGAACCATGATTCCCCGCCTTCGGCTCGAGTTCCAGCCAAAGCGGACCTACTTCCTCCGGGTCATCTCCGAGTACCGGTCCCAACGACGGGCGGAGCGGCGGGACGCCGTCACCGGAGAGGTGCTGTATGTCGACGGCGCCCGGTCGGAGGCCACCAACACCAACCGGTTCCGGGTCGATTTCTTGCTTTCGTTCCAGCCCTCGCAGGGCACCGTAGCCTTCTTTGGCTACGGGGCCGGTTTCGACGGGAAGCAGAACCTGACCTTGAGAGACTTGGTCAAACAGGCCGACGGGTTTTTCTTCAAGCTCGCTTATCAATTCCGGCGCTAATGCCTTCGTCGATCATCCTCGGTACCGGCCACTCTGTTCCCGCGCGAACCGTGACCAACGATGAGTTCACCGGGTCCATGGACACCTCGGACCAGTGGATTCGGACTCGAACCGGGATCCGGGAACGCCATTGGATCTCACCGGGCGAAACCGGGGTCGATCTGGCCCTTGCGGCCACCCATCAGGCGCTCGAGATGGCGGCGCTCAACGCCAGCGACCTCGACGCCATCGTGTACGCCACCATCAGCCCGGACCATTTCCTCCCGGGCAACGGGATCTTCCTCCAGCGGAAACTCGGCGTCGGGACCATTCCTGCCTTCGACATCCGGCTCCAGTGCGCGGGCTTCGTCTACGCCGTGGCCATGGCCGACACCTTCATTCGTAGTGGCGTCTACCGGAAGATTCTGGTCGTGGGCCAGGAAATCCAGTCGACCCGGATGGACGTGAGCCCCCGGGGCCGTCATACGGCGGTGCTCTTTGCCGATGGAGCGGGTGCCGCCGTCCTCGGCGCCACCGAGGAGCCGAACCGCGGAATCCTCACCTTCGATCTCCACTCGGAGGGTATCCACGCCGAAAAGCTCTGGGTCGACGAGCCGGGCGCGGTCTACAATCCGACCGTCGATCTAGGCCGGTTCGAAGAAGGCCGCTACTTCCTCCAGATGGACGGCAAGGAGGTCTACCGGCACGCGGTGGTTCGGATGCCGGAGTCGGTCCGAACCTGTCTCGAGCGGATCGGCGAGTCGGCGGCGGCCCTCACGTTGCTGATTCCCCACCAAGCCAATCAGCGGATCTCGGAGGTCGTTCAGAAGGAGCTTGGGCTCCGCGATGATCAGGTCTACAACAACATCGAACGGTTCGGCAATACGACCGCCGCCACCATTCCAATCGCCCTCGATGAGTGCGTTCGGGCCGGCCGCTTGGCGCCGGGCGATTTGGTGGCGTTGACGGCCTTCGGGTCGGGGTTTGTCTGGGGCAGTGTGGTGCTCCGCTGGTAGCGATCAGCGGCTCGCGAGCGGATACTTCCGGGTGTAGTAGTCGCCGGTCCGGAAACCGTTGGCCCGGTAGAGCTGTTCATCGGGATCGTCGGCATTCTGGACGAAGAGATGGAGCGCGCCAGGCCACAGCGTAGCCTGAATAGTCCAGCGGTCCTCGCCGGAGACGTAGACCCATTGAAGGGCACCGCCACCGGCATCTGTCAAATGGACGCGGCTGGCTCGTTCGAGGACGACCTTCTCCGGCAGACCCGCGGCGGCGGCCCCCCACGGATCGAGTTCGAGCGCGGCCTCCATCCACGAGCTGACGCTCAAGACCCCGTACACGGCATCGGTGTGAAAGGGGACCTCGAAATCGACGGTCCACTCTCCAAGGACGTCCCAGGCGTGGTCCATCGAGCCAATGTTGGGCACTTCGACCGTCGGGTGTTTCGGCATTCGGTCTCCGACATGCGGCGATCCTCTAGAACCGCGGATCGGTCGCCCGCTCGCGGTTTCGGCTTATTGGTCGTAGTATCGGCAGGTCGTCGGAGGGGTGAAGTCTGAAACCGGCACTGGGCGTTTCGCGTACTGGGGCACCGGGTTAAGTCATTGAAACACAAGGAGGTTCAGATGTTCGAGGTGATCTCGCTCGGAATCGCGGTCGCTGGATCCGTCGTGGCGTTTGGGTTTGCCCGGGGGTTCGTTCGGCGCCGGCTTCGGTTCGTTGATGCCGCCAAGTCGCCATTGGCCCCGATCCTTGCCGGTGGCCTCGCGATGGTCATTGCCCTGCCGCTGACCATCCTGCCCTTGATCACGGTGCTGACGGCCGCACTGGTTGGTCTCGGTACCGGGCTCGGAACGGCCAGCGGCATCAAGGCGCTTCGCAGTGGGGACTGAGGCGGGGCCCGTGACGTGTACTCGATGCGGGCAGTCGCGGGATCCGGTTCCGTTTCGCCCGTTTCCAAACGCGATCGGCCAACGGGTCGTGGACCAGATCTGCAATGAGTGCTGGAGTGAGTGGCTCAAGCTCCAGCAGCAGCTGATCAACCACTACGGCCTCAACGTTCGAGATCCGCGTGCCAAGGAGTTTCTGTTCGGGGAACTCGAGAAGTGCCTGTTTACCACCTCGCCCCAATCCTAAGCGACAGGTCGATCGCCGGTCCTTTGGGCTCGAGGTCTTCGGTCATCCCGAAGAACCACTCCGGCCCGCGGCGGGCCTTGAGCAGGAATCCGTAGTCCAGGGTCAGTTCGCGGTTGTCGAGGGCCCGGGTGCCGGTATCGTGATAGTTGGGCGACTGGTAAAACAGGTTGACGAACATGGCCTGGCGCCCGGCGAATCGAAATCGGAGGCCGGTGCTGGCCGAGGCGAAGGTCGTGTGCTGGTAGGCCGAGAGGTCACCAAACGTCGGGGTATAGCCCGCTCCGAACCCCACCTCTGCCGTCCACCGGCGATCGAGGGCCCCTCGCACCGTCGTCGTGGCTGTGGCCGAAGCGACCTTGCGGCCGAATCCCGTCGGTCCGGTCGGCAGCGTCACCGCCACGGTCGTTTGCCAGTGGCCGGTGTGCCGGTACCCGCCTAACAACCGAACGTCCCCCAAGAAACTGGCCGGCCGGCTCCGGACGAGGCTGTCGCCGTTGGGGAGCTTGATGGCGTAGTCGTAGACGTTGTTGGGTCTGATTTCTCGGGCCTTGACCTGGAGCCCCGTGGTCCGATGGTACCAGTTGAGCACGCCGTCGAGAAAGCCGTTGTAGGCCCCGTTCAGGCTCGCCGAAGCGCCGATAAACCCCCGCCCGGTATTCCGGATGACCGTGGCGTCGAGCCGCAGTAGCTCGGCGTCGAGCACAACCGACGACCTGGGCTGGCCGGAGTACTCGATCACGCTGGCGTAATCAGTCAGGAGCCGAAAGTTCCACCGGTGCGTGGGGTCGACATAGGGTTGAAAGAAGAGCCCGCTGCGCGAGGTGATGACCGGGTTGACGGCCAGGTATGGCGGCAGGCCCTGCGCCGCGGCGCGGTGTGGGAGGAGCGCTGCGGCAAGCACGAGGGCGGCACGACGACGAGTTACCACGATTCTGGTCCCGCGTGGCGAGTGAATGAAGCGTTGGGTGCGGCCCGGCCCTCCGGTTCCGCTACGGCGCGGACCAGGAGATCGATGGTGACATCGATCGGGGCGAGCTGAGGAATCATGGGCATCACCCCGGTTGGGGTCCCTCCGAGGACGCTGGCGCCCAGCAAGCTGCCGAGGAGTGCCCGGGCGACGAGCAGGGGGTCACGGGTCCGGTCAACGGCGGCAACGGCGGATGCGAGAGCCCGCTCGGTTGGTTCGATGATTCGAGTCCGGTATTGCCCCACCAATGCCGGGGCGTTGCCGTTTTCCGCGATCAAGACCCGAAGCATGTCGGCATGCGGCGCCTGCCGCGACGCGGCCCAAATCGCTCGGAGCATCGCGGTCAACCGGAGCATGGGGTCGGTCGGCATCTCAGCCGGCTCCCGCCACAGCGGCTCCTCGGCCACCCATTCGCCGAGCGCGGTGAGCAACCCATCCTTGTCGGGCACATAGCGGTAGACCGTGCCGACCGTGACCCCGGCCGCCCGGGCAATGTCTTCCATGGTTGTTCCGCCAAACCCTCGCTGGGCAAAGAGCGTCAGGGCGGCCGCCTTGAGCTCGCGGGGACGGGCCTCGCTACGGCGTTTCCAGGCCTGGCGGGTCGGTTCCTTCACGCCTGGGGCATCCGCTGAATGGGTTTGGGTCTCCGCCCTCGTTGCTGAATCAGGAAATCGGGATGAACGTCCAGGGTCTTCGGGTTGTACTCCCAGTGGTGTTCGAGTTCGAAGGCGAGCGACCGCGCCATCCCATCGAGGCCCGGGAACAGCGTGGCGTTGGTGATGTTCATGCTGTAGAGCGAGAACATGGCGTCGTCCCGGATTCGTTCGGTGTCGAGGACGATCTTCGCCAGCGTCCGCTTGGGGCTCCGGTACGATTCGATGATCCGCTCGACCGGCTGGTCCAATACGCCCGGCACCACGAAGGTGGCCGACTGCGCCACCAGCCGTTGATTCATGACCAGGGGCTCGCCCTGGACGGCGAACCGGAGGCTATTGGGAATGAACCAGCGATCGTAGTGGCCGGGATCGTTGAGCCGAAGGTCGCTGGCGGGCAGTTGGCCCTCGGCGGTGGCCACTTTTTCGCCGAGGAGCCTGGGGACGCAGAGCCCCCACACAGCGGCGGGTTCGGTGGCCGCCTCGAGCGCGAAGAACGCGGCGACGAACGGCGACCAGGTAAAGTCCAACAGCCGGGTTGGGGCGCCGTGGTGTTGCATCAAGGCCAGCCACTGAAAGTCGTCGTCTGGGTCGGGAACGTGGCTCAAGTAGAGGTGAGCCTTCCGGCGAAAAATCCGGTTGACCCGCAGTTCCTGC
Organism: Gemmatimonadota bacterium; assembly: GCA_043744895.1. GTDB lineage: Bacteria > Gemmatimonadota > Gemmatimonadetes > Gemmatimonadales > GWC2-71-9 > SHZU01. Next base: position 106,331 of record JAYTTT010000185.1, read on the forward strand.
CGCGACCACGCCTCGGACCTCACGCGGAAGGTCCGGAAATACCGAGAGATGGTACTGAACAGCTTCCATTTCGCGCTCTGTTGCCCCCGGAACGCCCAGGTCCGAAACCCGCTCCCGCCGACCAGCCGCTGATAGTCGGCCCAGGAGTCGATTTCGATGGTTCGGTATTTACTCATGGCGGTAAGGTGGCGAGGGGCCCGACGGGGGGCAAGAAGCCGGCACGAAGAAGGGGCGGTCGCTCGACCGCCCCTCTCGGGTGCCTCAGCGACTCGCGGTGTTACTCGTCGTCGCGATCGACCTTGGACGAAATCGTCTGCCGACTCTTGTTCCGGATGATATCGAGCTTCATGACGTCGCCGGTCTCATAGGAGCTCATGATTCGCAACAGGCTCGACGGTCCCCGTGCCTTCCGGCCGTCGACGCTGAGGATGACGTCGCCACCTTTGAGGCCGAGGCCGTTCCGTTCGGGCGCGTCGATGACGAGCACGCCCTCGGTGGTACCGAAGTAGGCGCCCAAATCGGCATTGACCGGAGCGAGTTCGAGTTCGGCAAACGGGCCGCCGAAGTTGAAGGAGAACGCTCCCGGCTCCGTGGTCTTCATCCGGGGCCGGCTGATCCGCATCTCGCCAACACCCTCCAAATCCCGGAGCTTGCCTTCGATCTGCGGCATTCGGAACAAGGCATTGCCGTCGCCGAGGTTCCGCATGGCCAGGGTTCGCTCGTTGGCAGTGACGATGCTGGCGGTCTTGGTTTCCCGGCCTCGCCGGTATTCGACTGCCACGGTGTCGCCGGGTCCGAGTTTGGCCACCAACTCGATCAGTCGTAAGGCCGCGAGCGACGCCTCGTCGTCCTCGCTCCGATCCTGTTCGGCTTTGATCAGGCGCTGGCCGTTCAGGCGGGTAATGATGTCGCCGGATCGAATCCCCGCCTTGGCGGCAGGCCCGCCCGGGGTAACCCCATTGATGGTGGCGCCGATCGAGTCGTTGTCGGCGGCCTGCATATCGAGCATGACGCCAAGCCGAGCCCGCCGGTTGGTCACCATGTCCATCGGATTGACTTCGTCGCCGTTGATATAGACCCGCGCCCGCGGGGCCCGCTCCGGCGCCGGCCGGCGCTCCTGGGCGGACAACGGGGCAACCATGGCCAGGGCGGCAAGACCCAACATCGAACGATTCATCATGCTGCTATGACTCCTTGGGGCTCAAAACCCCACGTAACGGGCACCAGTGAGGTGAACATCCACCAACGCATCGAGCAGCCCGACCCGCTCGCGCCACAACTTGATCATTCGTTCCTGCCGAGCCTCTGCCTGGAGCAATCCGGCCGTCTCGATCTGCCGGTCAACCCGCGCCAGCTGATCCTCGAGCGACGATGTGACGGCCACCGTCCGTCCGTCGACCACCTGGCGGTCTTGATCGAACCCGGAAAGGGCTTGCTCCAATCCCTTCGACTGACTCATCATCTCGGCCAATCCGGGATCGACCGCGACCAGGGTTCGATTTTGCTGCTGCCGATTGACCATCACGGCGGCAAAGGTCACCGATGCGGCGAGTGTCATTCCGCCAAGCACGACCCGGCGGACCTGCCGACCCCGTCGCTCCGCCGCGGCCTTGAGCCGCACGGCGCCGAACAGATCGCGCGACGGTCGGAGGGTCGGCAACGCCTTGAGATGGGCCATTCGCTGGTCGAGGCGGTCAAGTTCGGCCCGACACAGTGCACAGCCCTCGGCGTGATCGCGCCAGCCCCGGACGTGCGGTTCGAGTCCCGGTTCGCGGGTGGCGAGCAACTGCTCCATGGTGAGGTGGGTCATGCGATCGCCTCCTCGCCTAACCATTTGCGAAGCCGGATGTGGGCCCGGGCCAATTGGGATTTCGAGAAGCTCGCGGTTCGGTCCATCATCGCGGCAATTTCTTCGTGGGTATAGCCCTCGACGTCGTGGAGCCAGACCACGGCCCGGGAGGTTTCCGAGAGTCGCTCGAGCGCGGCTTCGAGGTCCATCCGAAGTGCCGGATCTTCCCGCTTCATCGGCGCGACGTCATCGACCAGATCGTCGGTGTCGCGGTACTTGTTGCGGCGCAACCGCATCAAGGCCTTGCTCGACGCCACCGTCCGGATCCAACCCCAGATGCTGCCTTGGCCCCGGAACTGGCCGATACTGCGGAAGACTTCGATGAACGTTTCCTGGACGACGTCCTCGGCGTCCTCGGTGGTGCGACAGATCCGGCGAGCCAGACTGTAGACCGGCGTTTCGAAGGCGCGGAACAACGCCTCCTGGGCCTCCGGGTCGCCGGCTCGAAGCCGGGGCAGTACTGCCTCGGCGTCGGCCAGCCGGTAAGCGTCCATCCTGAGGGTTCCTGTGAGCACGTCGGGAAAGATGTCTAAGTTGGGGGTTTGGTTGCAGATTGGGGGCATGGAAACGCTACCTCCAGCCGAATGGCTCGAACACCTCCAGGACGAGGCCGACGCCGCCTTCCTCTATCGAAAACTGGCTCAAGTCGAGTTAAATCAAGATAAATCAAGGATTTACCAGAGCCTCGCCGAGGTGGAAGACCGCCATGTTGGGGTCTGGATGAAAGTCCTGGCCGAGGCCGGGCACCGTCCCGCTGCTCCGACTCCAACCGGCCGGGCCCGGTTTATGGCCCTCTTGGCCGGGTGGTTTGGCCCCAAGTTCCTGCTCCCGGCCCTGCTGGCTGAGGAAGGCCGGGAGGTTAAGGGGTACCTCGAACTCCACCAACGGTCCATTGGGAGCCCGGCCGGCGGGCCGGCCCTCCGGCTGGCCCAGGAGTCGAAAGAGCACGCTGAGCGTCTGGCGGGGCTTCTGGGGCGCTCCGGCGAGCCATGGCACCAGACCGGCGCCGGCGGGTTCGTTCGGAACGTCGTGTATGGCTTCAACGATGGGTTGACGGCCAATTTTGGCTTGGTGGCTGGGATGATCGGGGCTCAGGGGTCGCTTGATGCCACCGGTCATGCCGTGGTGGTCGCCGGCTTGGCGGGGGCGGTGGCGGACGCCTTGTCGATGGGGTCGTCGGGATATTTGGCGGCCAAGAGTGAACGCGAGGTGTACGAGCACGAGATCGCGATGGAGCGAGAGGAGATTCGGTTGATGCCGGATCTCGAGCGCGAGGAACTGTCCCTGATCTACCAGGCCAAGGGCATCGCCGAGCCGGAGGCCCGCCGGATGGCCGAGGTGGTGATGGCCGACCCGGAGCGGGCGCTGGCCGAGAAGGTTCGGGAGGAACTCAAGATCGGGGACGCGACCAGTACGCCGATGCGGGAAGCCGTGGTGACGGGCTCGGCCACGTTGGTTGGGGCGCTGATCCCGGTGGCGCCGCTGGTGTTCAGCACCGAGCCCTGGGCGATCTGGACCTCGTTCGCGCTCGCGATGCTGTCTCACTTCTTGGTCGGGGCGGCCCGGAGCTTGTTTACCGGCCGGGGAGTTTTTCGGAGCGGGCTCGACATGCTCGTGGTGGGTCTCGGTGTGGCGGCCGTTGGCTATTTTCTGGGTGACTGGTTGGTCAAATTCCTTTGAACGGAGGGTTCGGCATGGCTCGTTGGTTAGGCGGAGCGGTCGTAGCGGTCAGTCTGTTCGGACTGTCGGTCCCGGCGTACGGCCAGGAGTTGTCGGCTCGGCAGCGGGCGGCCGTGGCGGACACCATTCGGATCCAGGCGGACCGGCTGATCGGTACCATCGGCAACATCGACCGGTTTATGGAGCTGTTCACGACCGAACCGGACCTGGTGTACGTCGACAACGGACGGATCTATGCGAGCCGGGAGGCGCTGGCCAAGGCGGCCGGCGGTTTCTTCAAGCGGGTCCGTTCGACCGGGGGCAAATGGGAGCCGGCGCACGTGTTGCCGTTGTCGCCGAGCTCGGGGGCATTCACGGGGATCTTCCGTCCCCAGATGGTGGACACCAGCGGGGCGGCCCTGTGGACCGAGGGGAAGATCTGGACCTTCGTGTATCAGCGCCGAGGTGGCAAGTGGGTCATCGTCCAGGCGCACGAAATCAACGCGAAGCCGACGCCGTGAGGGGTGGGTGGGTGGTGGTCGCGGCGCTCGGATTGGCCGGGTGTCGCGCCGCCGAGCCGGTTCGGCCGAACGTGCTGTTCGTCGCGGTCGACGATCTCCGGCCGACGCTCGGGGCCTACGGCGACCCCGACATCAAGACCCCGAACATCGATCGGCTGGCCCGGTCGGGCGTGACGTTTCTGGAGGCCCACGCTCAGCAGGCGGTGTGCAATCCGTCCCGGACCAGTTTGATGACCGGACTCCGCCCGGATTCGAGCCGGGTCTGGGATTTGGAGACTGACTTTCGCACCACGGTGCCGGACGTGGTGACGCTGCCGCAGCATTTCATTCGGAATGGCTACTATGCGGCGGTGATCGGCAAGGTCTACCACAACATCATTCCGGATTCGTTGTCGTGGAGCGAGCCGGAAATCAAAGTGCCCGGCTTTCCCTACGATCCGGATGCGGTGTATCACCACCGCGACAACCTGGCCATTCAGGAGGCGGCGAAGGCCAAGATCATCGCGGCGGGGCAGCAGGACGGCCATATCGATCGATTCGGGCTCTGGTATCTCAAGGCGAACGCGACCGAGAGCGTCGACCTGCCCGACAGCGTGTACTACGACGGGGCCCAGACCAATTTTGCGATCCGGAAGCTGGCCGACCTCGCCAAAGGGAAGCAGCCGTTCTTTTTCGGAGTCGGGTACTACCGGCCTCATCTGCCCTTCAACGCCCCGAAGAAATACTGGGATCTGTATGACCGGAACACGATTCCGATGGCCCGGAACCGGTTCGTGCCCAAGCAGGGGCCTGAGATGGCCATCGACAACATGCGGGAGCTCCGCGGCTATGCCGACTTTACCGATGTGCCGCATCCGTTTCGGGGCGGAGTAACGGATGCCCAGGCGCGGTTACTCAAGCATGGATACTACGCCTCGGTCAGCTATGTCGACGCCCAAATTGGGCGATTGCTCGATCAACTCGACAGTCTGGGTCTGACGAAGAACACCATCGTCGTCCTGTGGGGTGATCATGGGTACAAACTCGGTGAGCACAACAGCTGGGCCAAGATGACCAACTATCAGATTGACACCCACTCGCCGTTGATCATCCGGGCACCCGGGGTCATTCCCCCCGGTCAAAAGATCCGCCAGATGGTCGAGTTCGTGGACGTCTATCCGACGCTGAGCGAACTGGCCGGTCTCGAGGTGCCCCGGCACCTCCAGGGCACCAGCGCCCTGCCACTGATCAAGAACCCCGACCGGGCGTGGAAGCCGGCGGTGTTCAGTCAGTTCCTGCGGAAAGGGATCTGGGTCGCGCCGGACGGGATCGAGTACATGGGCTATAGCATGCTGACCGATCGCTGGCACTACGTGAGGTGGATGAACTGGGGCACCAAGCAGTTGGCCGCCAATGAGCTGTATGATCGCCAGGCCGACCCGGATGAGGACGTCAATCTGGCGTTCAAACCGGAGCAGGCTGCCCGGATCAAGGTACTCGAGGTTGAACGGCTGGCCGGCTGGCGGGCCGCGGTGCCTCTCGATGTAGGGGCCCACTGACGTCGGGGTAGACGCGGGTGTCAGGGTTCATAGCGGAGAGAGGAACTCTATGCATTGTCGGATGGTAGCTGCCGTGGTGACGGCATTGGTAATCGGCGGGACCGGACAAGTCAGCGGGCAGTCGCAAGAACCGGAGGCCCCAACGCTCGCTGGGAAATGGCAACTCGATCCGACCCGGAGCGACCGGCCCAGCCGAATGGACCGGGGAGGGCTGCCCGGAGGCTTTGGCGGCGGCCGCCGACCGGGCGGGGGTGGAGGAGGGCGTCCCGGCGGCGGTCGCCCTGGGAGCTTTCCGGACGGCGGTGGAAGGGGTCCCGGCGGGCTCGGTGGGGAGCCCGGCGAGGGCGGATCGCCAGTCATCCTCCAGCTGCTGCGCCCGTCCCAGCAGCTGGAAGTCACCCTCTCCGACTCAGCGATCTCGATCCTCGATGGAGCCGGGTTCAGGCGGGTGTTGCGGTCGGACGGCCGTGAAATCATCGACACGTTGTTCGGCGGCCAAATCCGGCGCACCAAGGTCAAGCGCAAGGAGCGCGAGTTCGTCCTGGAACAAGTCATCGACGGCGATACCAAACTTCGGGAGAAGTACCGGCTCGACGAGAAGCAGGGCGACCTGATCTTCGATCTCACGCTCGAATCGAAGCGAATCCGGATTCCGGTCGAAATTCGCCGGATGTATCTCCGGGCAAGAAGCTAGGGTGGGGGCGGCCGTTCCGGTTTAGATTGCAGAAGTATCTCATCCGGAGTTGTCGATGACCGTCCCCATGATCCCCGACGCCGAGCGAGGCGCGGGCATTCATGTGTTGCGTTCGAGTGCCATTTGCCGGGCCTGGAACGGGATCCAGTATAAGGCCGGCCTGTCCGGTGCCAACGTGGGTTCGAAGCACCTGTCGATGAACGTCGCCACCGTACCGCCGGGGGCGATCGCGTTTGCCCACATCCATGTCGACTTTGAAGTGATGCTCTACATCTTGTCCGGCCAGGTTCGCCACCGCTATGGTGACGGCCTCACCGAGCAGGTGGACAACGGTCCCGGCGATTTCATCTTCATCGAGCCCGGCATCCCCCACGAAGTCTTCAACCTGAGCACCACTGACCCGGTGGTTGCGGTCGTGGCCCGGTCCGACGCCGGTGAGTGGGAAAACATCATCGACTACCCCAGCAAGCATCGGCCGGTCACGTGAGTCCTTGGGTCCTTCGCATCATCGTAGCCAACGTGGTCGTCTTCTTCCTTCAGGCGACCCTTCCGCCGATCAACGCGCTCCTCGAACTGCGAGCGGTGGGTCTGCTCTGGCGTCCGTGGACGTTGGTGTCGTACATGTTTCTCCACGCGAATTTCAGTCACATCTTCTGGAACATGCTCGGGCTCTACTTCTTCGGCCCGGTGCTCGAGTCGCGACTGGGGGGGGCACGGTTCGTCCGGCTTTACCTGATCAGCGGGTTGGTCGGCGGCTTGGCGTGGCTGATCTTCAGCGCGTTTCCAACGGGGGGCATCGGCGCCTTGATCGGTGCTTCGGGCGGGGTCTTCGGGATTCAGTTGGGGTTTGCCTACTTCTGGCCTCGCCAGCCGATCTACATCTGGGGGATTCTTCCGATCGAGGCCCGGTGGCTGGTCGTGATCATGACGGGGTTCTCGCTGTGGTCGGGTCTCAATGGTGGTGGCGGCGGCGGGGTGGCGCACTTTGCCCATTTGGGAGGCTTCTTGGGCGGTTTCCTCTATCTCAAGTGGATCGAGAGCCGGCAACAGGCCCCGATGCGGGAATGGCAGGCCCAGTCGCGGCCGGTCGTCCCAAAACTCGAAGCCGCAGGCAAGGCGATGGAGCGGTGGGCCAAGATTCGGCGGGACGATCTTCACGAAGTGAATCGAACCGAGCTCGATCGGGTCCTCGACAAGATCAGCCAGACCGGGATTGCCAGCTTGACGCCGACCGAGCGGGAATTTCTCGACCGCTTCAGCGCCCGGCTTCAGTGATTTTTCGGAACCCTGTGTGCCTCGTCGCCGGCTTGCTGGCGACTGCCGGTCCGGTCCTGGGTCAGATCCCGGGCGATGAATTGCCGGTCATGTCCCGGTCTCGTAATGAGTTCCTGGCCAATACCTATGGCGAGGTGAAGCTGATCCTGGCTGATTGGCAGGCCTTCCATTCGTCCGGCGACGCCAAGCGTCTGACCCGGCTGTTCACCGAAGACGGCCTCTATTCGCCGGTCGATGGCTGGTATGTCCAGGGGCGAACATCATTGGCCGACACCCTCACCTCACGGGCCGGGCGGGTCAAGAGTTACCACGCCACCCTGCTCGATTTTACCGCCAGTGGGGGGCTGGCGTACTACCTCGGCCGGATGAGCTACCGGTTGGAGGGTGGTGCCGGCGTTGATGTGAGCGGCACCTTCGTGATGGTTCTGTACCTCGACGGACGCCGCTGGAAAATCCGGAGCTACGTGGAGCGCCCGGTCGGCGCCTAACGCATCGACCCGGGCGGACCGACGAGCGGGAGATCAGTTCGGGGACTCCAGTCGCGCATCGAGCCGTCGTAGATCTTGGGGTGGTACCCCATCATCCGGGCGACGAAGTAGAGATGGCTGGGTGACGATCTGCTTGTCGTTGGTGACGCCGGCCGCCACCAGGAGGGCCGCGAGTTGCTTGGGATCCACCAGGGCCGAGGCGACCCCGTTCAGGGCGCCGGGGCTGTCGGAGTAGGTCCGATCCCAGGGCAGGTTCTTGGCGCCGGGAAGGTGGCCGTAGCGGGGGAGTCGCTCCACTTCGACGGTGCCGGCGTATTCCTCGGGCGACCGGCCATCGATCACCGCTACTCTGGGGTCGTCGAGGTGTTGCTTGAGCCAGTCGGCATCGACGACGAGATCGTTGCGGGGCTTCGGTTCGATGGTCCCTGGCGTCACGACCGGGGCTTCGGTGGTCACGGCGTTGCCGAGCGCCTTCCAGCTCGGCAGCCCGCCATCGAGGATCGCGGATTGGTCGCCGAGGCCCAGATAGTCGAGGGCCAGGAAGGCCCGAGGGGTGGTCCAGGCTTCGCCGTAGAGGATGATTCGGGAGTCGGAGGAGACGCCGGCCGATTCGAACAACGAATCCAGATAGGCGATCGTCGGAAGCTCTACGCCCGGTCCGGCACTGGTCCACAGCGTCGACGCCTGAACGAACTGGGCCCCAGGAACATGCCCGCGGTCGTAGTCAGCCCGGTCACGGGCAACATGGAGCACCACCAAGCGGGGGTTTTTCTGGTTGGCACGAAGCCACCCGGCCGACACGAGGAGGTCGCTTGTCTGGGCGCCCGTGACCAGCAGCAGCGGAAGCAATACCGACAACAACACCATGGTTTTCCTTTCACCACCCTTACGAAGGCTAGGCGAAGAGCGCCACTTGACCGCCGGTGTGCCAGAACAGGACGGTTGCATCGGGGGGAATCCGACCGTCGTGGCAATAGGCGATCAGGCCGGCCAGCGCCTTCGCGGTGTAGGTGTGATCGACGAAAATCGCCTCAGTCCGGGCGGCCACCTGCTGCGCCTCGGTCGACGCCGGCGTCGGATCTCCGTATCCGGTCCCGACGAATCCATCGTCGACCTCGACCCAAATTGCCGCGTCGAGCGCCACCGGGTCGAGCCCGAGGATCGGCGCCATACCCTGGACGACGGAGCGGATCTGGCCTTCGACCGCTGCTGGTGGGTCATCGGCGCTGATCCCGATCACCCGGGTGGCCAGGTCGTGCATGGCCACGCCGGTCAAGAGTCCGGCTGAGGTCCCGCCGGAGGAGCAGGCGTGGACGATGACGTCGGGCACGGCTTGCTGGGCCACCAATTCGGCGACGGCGTCGGCAAATCCTAACGCGCCGATCGGGGTCGAGGCCCCCAGCGGCACGATACCCGGGTGACGGCCCTCGGCCCGGAGCCGCGCGACGGCTGCCTCCATGGCGGGACCCCGGCCTTCTCGGCCCCCGATGTACTCGCAGGTGGCGCCGAGGAGTCGGTTGAGGAGGGCGTTGCCGGTAGGGCGGGTCGGTTCGGTGCCGTTGACAACGATATGGCAGGCGAGGCCGTGGGCCGCCGCGGCGGCCGCCGTGGCTCGGGCGTGGTTCGACTGGACTCCGCCGCAGGTCACGATGGTATCGAGGCCCTGCCGTTTCAGGTGGGGAATGACGTAGCGGAGTTTCCGGACCTTGTTCCCGCCGAACCCGAAGGAAATCGCGTCGTCCCGTTTGATGAAGATTTGCTGGCTCAGTCCAAGCGTTTGACGGAATCGGGCCAGTTCCTCGACCGGAGTAGGGAAGTGTCCCAAGGCGACGGATGTTTGTCGGGCGAGGGCGTCCAGTCCGCTGGCGAGAGTTGTCATGGGGACGATTCTACTGTTTCATGGGCAGCCGCCGCAAGCGTGGGGGTCGGGTCCGTCGGCGGGGCCGGTCGGCAGCCTTGGTAGCCTCCAGGTTGTTGATGACCACCGCGATGAACAGGTTGATGACGACGAAGACGGCCAATACGATGAAGCTGGTAAAGAACAACCAAGCCATCGGCACGGCCGTGATGACGGTCGCTTGGAGATCGGTCCATCCCTCCAACGTGAGAATCTCGAAGAGCGTGAGGCTGGCTACGCCGAGGCTCCTCCAATGCCCGGGGTCGACTTGCCCAAAGAGGGCGATCCCAACCAAGGCATAGCCGTAGAGAATGACCCCGAGCAGCAGAGCGATGTGCCCAAGGGAGCCAATCGACCGGAACATCGTGCCAACCAGCAGTCGCAGCTCGGGAACGACGGAGAACATCCGGGTAAGACGGAGCAGTCTGGCGAGCCGCGCCACCAGCGCGAGTGGTCCAGCCTGGGGCAGGAGTGAGAGGGCGACGACCACGACATCGAACCGGTTCCACGGGTCCCGGAAGAACCGGCGCGGGGTCGGCCAGGTCGCTCCGAGCCGGATCGCGATTTCAGCGACGAAGAGCGAGGAAAGGGCCAGGTGAAGGGCCGTGAAGACCGACTTAGCCCAAGGCGCCGCGTTGGGCGACGTTTCGATGCCGAGGAGGACGGCGTTGGCCACGATCGCGGCGACGACACCTCGTTGGAACCAAGGTGCATCGGCGATCGTGGCCAACCGGCGGGGGATCAGTCGGGGCGCGGACCAGGCCATGCGCGGGCGCGGGGTTGCGGAGCCATGGCGGTCGGCGCCGACGCTCTCGACCCGGCGGGCTTGATCGTCCCACTCTGGGTTCCCCCGGCCGGGAAGAACAGCACCCGAATGTCGGGCTGCCGCCGTCCGGTCGTTGGGCGTCTGGCTTCAAGCTCGTGGGTCCGCCGCGCCAATAACCGTTCCAGGACCAACTCTGCGCGCCTCATACCAATATCCTCCTCACAGGTGATTGGTTTCGTGGGGCTCGGTCCATCCGGGCCGCTCCTTCCACGCCAGTCAAGGTAGGAATGGACCGACCCTTCCACAATTTGAAGTTTTGTAGACTAGAGGATGATTTTGTTGTGGTGTTGGTATCGATGAAACCGAGGCCTACTAGGGCGTGGTCTCAAGTCATCGCTCGGGCCACCCGGACGGCGTTCGCCATCAGCGTGAAGGTGATGTTCTTGGCCGGAAGGAACGGGAAGGTGACGCCGTCGGCAAACCAGACGCCATCCACGTCCGCGCTCTTGCCGTCGGCCGTCGCTGTGAGTGGCGCCGAGGCGCCGCCCATCGGGATCAACCCCGCGTAGTGGACGCTGGCGCCCTTGGGACGCACGTGCAGCATTCCGGGAGGCACGATGCATCCCAACGTGGCGAGCGCGGAGCGGACCCGGGCACTGGCGCGGGCGATCTGGGCGTCGTCGTCACCGGCCGGCACATAATCCAGGCGGAGGAGCGAGGGACCGTTCGGTTGCGGCTCGAGGGTCGCGGTGCAGTCCGGCCGGCGGGTGTCGTGCAAGTTGACGTTCACGACGCCGAGGGCTGACCTCAGCAACTTGAAGACTTGGGTGGCCGCGGTGAAGTCGAGCGGCAGGCTCTGGATGACAGGGTGAGCCATCCCGGTTTTGAGGGTCGTGAGTTGGGCATGGACCGCGTGGCGGGGGTCGACCCCGGTGAACTCCAAACAGAGCTGGTGGTACTGGTAGCTCCGCGGATCGCTGGCCCGGCCGATCATGCCGAGGTTCACGAACGGCACCAGAATCTGCTGGTTGTCCATCAGGCCGGGCAGCCTGAGGATCTCGCCGGTGGCGCGGCGCACCGATTCGAGCATGATCCGGGCCGAGGACAGGGCACCGCCGGCGAGCGCCACCGTGTCGGTGGGGAGCGAGGTTTCGGTTCCGTCGGCGCCGCGGAGCACGACACCGGTGACCCGGCGGGCGGCGTTCCAGGTCAGGTGGCTGACGAACGACCCCGGGGCGTACTGGAAACCGGGTCGGGTCGTTAGGCGCGCCAGCGTCACGGATGGGGTGTAGAGCGCGTCGTGCGGGCAGCCCCAGAGGCAGCGGCCCAGGTACGTGCAGGGGCCGCGGCCGTCATGGTCGCGGGTGAGCACGGCCAGGCGGGAGCGGCCGGCGTAGCAGCCGGCGGCGTTGAGCGATGCGCGACGGTCGAGGTACTTGGCCATCAGCCGGGCCGAATGCCGGTCGAAGTGGAGCGGCTCCAGGATGTTGTCGTGGGCCGGGAAGAACGGCGCCAGATCGTCGACGGCGCCGGACACGCCGATCCGCCGCGCGACTTCCTCGTAATCCGGCTTCAGGTCAGCCAACCCGAACGGGAAGTCGGCCAGCTCGGCGTTGGTGAACGGATAGACCCCGCCCGTCCAGGCTTCGGCGAGGCCGCCCCGGGCGAATGATGCCAGCGAGGCGAACCCCGACTCGCGGACCGCATGGCCCGGCGCCGGTGCGAGGACGAACGACTTGCTCGGTGGGAGCCCGTAGTATTCCCCGTCTCCTCCTGGTAGCGTGACCCCTTCGAATCGTTCGCCGAGGAGCCACGCCGCCGGATGGTTGAGCCGGCGCTTGAGATCGTCGAAGGACGCGTCGGGCAGAACGGGCGCCGGTCGCTGGTGGCCGACATCGAGCATCAGGACCTCGCGGCCCTGTTCCAATATGGTTTGGGCGAAGTGGACGCCGCTCGGGCCGGAGCCAACGACGACGATCCGGCTCACCCGTTGCTCCCCTTGAGCCGGCTTGAGAGGTGGATCGGCGCCAGGACGATGATCCCGCCGCCCAGCAGCAGTATGAAGCCCACCCCGGTCAGCATCAGCTGAACGAGTACCGAGCCCGGCGTCTCCTCGGTGGCGGCAAACGCGGCGTCGCTCGGGGAGGCGCTTTCGAGGATGGCGACGAGCACCGTGAGTTTGCGGCGGAGCGTCGACATCGGCGCAAAGACCCGCGCGTATCCGTCAGCTGCCCGAAGCGCCCAGGGACCCCGGGCCGCCCGAGCCAGTAACGCGCGATCGAAGGCCGTGACCGGCTGAAGCGGGAGATACTGATGGGCTCGGGCGTACTGCGCAGCGACGTAGGCTCCAGGGTCGGAGCCGAGCAGGGTCAGGCCGAACGCCGTGGCCTCGGCTTCGAGGGTTCGTTCCTGGTTGTCAGGCATGTGGTGCGGTCGCCTCGAGCATCCGGGACAACGGAGCCAAGCCCGCGCGCATGGCCTCCCAGAGCGGATTCGGCTCGGCCACGCCGTCTTCCACGAATGACGTCAGCTGGCCGGCGCTCACCGGCGAGCGGCCGAACAGCAACGTGTCGATCGCGATCAATCCGGCGCGGAGGAGCGGGTAAGGCAGGGCCATGATCCGGGCTCTCGGTTTGCCCATGGCCGCGCGCGTTCGGACCAGCAGGTCGGCCATCGTGAGGACTTCGGGGCCGCCAAACTCCAGCGTTGTCCCGTCGAAGGCGCGCCGTTCGAGCAGGCCCGACAACACCAGGGCGAGGTCGGCCACGTGCACGGGCTGGACCCGGGCCTTGCCTCCCCCGATCGTGATAATCATCGGTCCGCCGGCCAGCGAGCGAAGCCGGTCGAGGATCGGCGACCCCGCGCCGAGCACGATCGTTGGCCGAAAGATGGTGAACGGCACTTTTCCCGCTCGCACGACGGCCTCGGCCTCGCGCTTGGCGGTGGCGTAGGGATAGTGGGCGTCGTTCGGAAAGCGGGCGGCGATCGAACTCACAAACAGCAAGCCGCCGACCCGAGCGGCTTCCGCCGCTTTGAGCAGCGCCTTGGTACCATCGGTGTTGACGGCGTGGTGCACCGAGGCGCTCGCTCCGCCGGTGGCGGCGGCGAGATGGGCGATATCCGTGTCAGGATCAAGGAACGAGGCGTAGCGGGCGCTGTCACCGAGGTCACCCTGGACCCAGGTGACGCCGTCGGCGGGAGGCTGTGGGGTCCGGCTCAGGACAACGACCCGGGTGTAGCGGTCCAGGGCGAGGCGGGCGAGGAGGTGGCGGCCGACGAAGCCGCTGCCGCCGGTGACGAAGAGCGACCGCATCAGGCGTGGTGCTTCGGCGGATCTCCCGCGCCGAACCACCATTGCCAGAGCAGGATCCGGAGCCGGATGACACCTTTGATGTCGTCCCACGCGGTCTTGGCGATCTTGACGCGGCTGTCGTCGTCCTCGATCCACCGCACTGGGATGTCGCCGATCCGATAGCCCTGCTTCTCGGCCAGCACCAGCAATTCGGTGTCGAAGAACCAAGTCTGGTCTTTGATCTGGGGCACGATGCGTTCGATGGCGCGGCGACTCACGGCCTTGAACCCGCATTGGGCGTCGGAGAAGTGAATCCAGAGGACTCGCCGCACGAGGATATTGTAGCACCGCGAGATGATGTAGCGTTTCCTCGACCGGGTGACCTTCGATTTGCCCTTCTGGAGCCGGGATCCGGTGGACACATCGCAGCCGCCGTGCAGGATCGCGTCCACGATCTTTGGGAGGGCGGCGAGTTCGGTCGAGAGGTCCACGTCCATGTAGCAGCAGACGTCTGCCGTGCTCCGGGTCCAGGCGTGGCGGAGGGCCCGTCCGCGTCCTCGTTCGGTGAGGTGGTAGAAGTCCACATCGGCGGGAAACTGGGCCTTGAGGCGCGCCGCGACGTCCTGGGTGCCGTCGGTGGAACCGTTGTCGACCACCACCACGCGCCAGCGGTACGGCAGGTTCGCCGTGCAGAACCCCCGAACGGTGTGGACGCTCTTTTCCAATACATGCGCCTCGTTCAGGACCGGAATCATCACGTCCACGGTCGGCGTGCTCACGACAGTCCTCCTTGGCGGAAGCGCGGTGACCAGATGCCATAGAGGATCGCGCCGGTGAGCACGAATAGTGGAATCGGGGTGACGCCCTTCGAAAAGAAGTCGCCGTACTGACCACTGGTCTGCGACAGCGTGGTCAGGACCGGGAGCGTAAATCCGCCGCTGAACGTGCGCACGATGGGGTCCAGAATCCCCAACGGATGCTCGACCTCCCGATACATCGCCAGCGGCCACGAGACAACCAGCGCCAGCAAGGCCCAAGCGTAAGCCGCGAGGGGCCGCATCCGGGCCAGCACGATCGCCGCCGCCACGAACAGGAACGGGAGGATCGGCGCGAGATAGCGGAGCCCGGTGTTGAACTGGAGCCGGGTGTAGTTGTTGCCGGCGAAGAACACCACCATGGCGAGCGGGATTCCCAGCAGCGCCAGCTGTTCAAGCCAGGGGACTGCGGCCCGGCCCCGACGGTTGATCCAGGGCAGGGCCAGCGCCAGCAGAAGAATGGGGCCAACCACGAACAAGCCGAAGCGGTAGTCGAAGAGCAGCATTCCGAAGAGCCCCGGATCGGGCGGGAACTGGTAACCCTGGTAGCCCCGGTCACTGAATGCGACGGGTGGCATCCAGTGTTGCCCGGGCAGAAAGGGGTTGCCGAATGCCTTCCATTGATAGAACCATAGCAACAGCACACCGGGTAGTGTCCCGGCAACGAACGAGGAGCCTGCCCGCACCGCGTTGCTGACGCCACCCTCGCCCCACCGCTTCAGGGCTACGTACCCGAACAGCGTGGCGATGAGGACCGCGCCGCTATAGTCGAACAGGAGCGCGACGCCTGCCCCTAGACCGCAAAGAAAATCTCGGGTTCGGGCCGACAACCGGGTGCCGCCCCACGGGTTCCACACGGCGAGGAAGCCCGCGAACGCGATATGGCCCAACATCAGGTTGTGATTCAGGAATCCAGTCCGGAAGAACACCGGGGTACCGAAGGCGTACAACAGACTGAGCCACAGCGCGGTCCGGTCCCGGCCCAGCACCGCCCGCAGGGTCAGGAACATCAACACTACGCCAAGCGCTGAGCTCGGCGCCATACAGAACACCTGGGTGACGAGCGCCGCGAGGCCGAGTTTGATATCGAGGCCCTTCTGCCATGCCATCACGTAGAACTTGCGGGTGTTGGCCCATGGAGTATTGAGCGCCGGGGGTTCGGTTTGGCCGCTGGCAAGGCGTTGCGCTTGCACCCGCGCGACGATGGGGTCGATCAGCGGGCGCGCCAGAGCGTACGGAATGGCCGCGAGCATCGAAACCCCGGGATTGTTGCCGATGTGACAGCCTCGGCCCGGCGTCTCGAACAGGTCCGGGTGGATGCCGCAGTAACCGTCGAGGTTGAACGAGAAGTGATCGCCGAGCGCCAGCGCGGGGTAGTGCTCACGGACGACGTTGGTCGCAAAATGGAGCGCGTAGACGATCCAGGCGGTAACGAACAGGCGCCCGGCAATTTGGCGCGTCGTCAGCGGCTGCATGGGAAGAAAGCCGTCTTGGGCGTCGACAAGACTCATCCTCTCTCTACGATGTAGCGGGCCCACCACACAGGCTCAGTCGTGGCAATTGCGGCCGGAAATGTCCTCCACCCCGTCTGCAACGTACGGGGTGCTATGGCCTGGTGTCCACTTTGCCCCCGGAGCCTATTGGCGCTCTTTCGATGAGGGCCGACTCCTCGGCTGCTTGCCGCCTCAGACGCGGCGGCGCTTTCTGAGCCGTCTTTCTGCAGTTTGTCCGACAGGGGCGCACGCTCGATCGGGGCTTCCCCCGGTTTATGTCCGCGCTGGTCCGCCAGTGGCGCAACGCGTTAGGCGGCCGGAGTGTCGTCGCGGACCTCTCCGTTTGGAGAGCCAGCGAGAAGGACCAGGAGAGTGGGCGCACCCCAAGCCGGCACCGACGACGGAGGCTTGACCCAGCGTTTCGGGCGATCGATACTTGACTGACAGCTGCCCATGGTCCTTCCGGTTAGGCCGCGAACTTACCGGGCCATTGGGAGCGCCCGAAAGCCCTTGACTCTCCGCAGAACGGCAGTCGCGGCAGGTCGCCGTTCCTGCGGTGCACACTGAACGTTAACATACGAGGCTGCGATTCTGGCGCGGTATGGGCCCATGCCGGACTCCTTGCTATGACGACAATAGGTATCTTGGCCGGCTTTGTTGTGGTGATCACATCGCAACTTGGTGTCCTCACGGCGTTCGTTGGGGTGGGGCTTTTGGTGCGCCGCCGCCGTGGGGCCGGCCTGCTGCAGGTTGACGACTACCTCCTTGCTTTCTGGGTTGGACTGACTCTGGTGACGCTGTTTCTCTTGTGCTGGAACTTCGTGCTTCCCGTGTCGGAGGTGGCGCTCGCCCTCGTGTTGGGGACTGGACTGATCGGGATCGGCCGCAACCTCGGCCGCGTCAAACTCAACCGAGATCGTATCAGGCGCCCATTCACTTGGGTCGCAGTGGTGTTCGTGGCTCTGCTTTTTGTTTCAAGTCTCTCGCTCGGAGAGATGGGCTCCCCTATGAGCTACGATAGCGGAGTGTATCACGTCCAGGGGGTGCAGTGGGCGATGAAGTTCCCCGTTGTCCCCGGATTGGCGAATCTGATCGATCAACTCGGGTTCAACAATTCCAGCCTTCTTTACTATGCGATGCTCAACGCGGGTCCTTGGCAGGGACGAGCCAACCACCTCGCCAACGGGGTGCTGATCCTGGCCCTGCTGCTGCAGGGGATCTGGGCCTGCTGCCGCCTTCTAGAGGGAGACCGGCATCCGCGTCGAGTCTTTGATGCTCTCCTCATCGTCCCTTCGGTATACCTTGCCTTCGGTGAACGAGCGTCAAGCTACGATACCGATCTGCCGGCGTCCCTTGTTCTCATGGTGGCGGCCTCAGCGATGTACGCGTCCCTGACCTGTTCGGGGCGCGGGGATCGAGAGCGATACTCGCCGGTAGTCATCGCAGCGCTCTTGGGGCTGGCTGTGACGCTGAAAGCGAGCAGCGGCGTCTTCGCCGTCGCGGCCTTCGCGACGATCCTACTCGCGCTCGGCCGGCCCGGGCGCTGGCACGAACATGCGATCGCCCTGAGCGTGGCGATGGTGATGGCCGCTGTGTGGGCCGGCCGGGGCATTGTTCTCAGCGGCTATCCCCTCTTCCCCGCGACTGTTGGGGGGCTGGCGGTCGAGTGGCAAGTTCCAATCGAGCACGCCCGCGCCTTAATGGCCTACATCGTGCACGGTGCGCGCGGCTCCACGCAGAACCTCGCGGTGGTAGCAGGCGAGGTCGGCTTGAGCGGGTGGTTTCCGAAGTGGCTGACCTTGATCTGGCGCGATCCTTTCTCGATGGTCGTTCCGCTGGCTGTTGCCTTCGCCGGTCTCGTTTGCTTCGCGACAACACGAGGGTGGCGGACGCCCTCTTCAGCCAATGAGCGCTTGGGGTGGTGGCTCGCCGCCCCGCTTTTGCCCGCACTGGTCGCTTGGTTCGTGCTCGCTCCTGATCCCCGGTTTGGCGTCCCGTTCTTTTGGACGGCGGCGGCCCTTGTGTGGGGTCAAGTCTCCCCACTCTGGCGGACGGCGGGACGAAACGCCCCGCGAGGATTCGTCGGTTTTTGTGTTGCCCTCAGCTTGGCATCAATGGTGATTACACCACTTACGTCGCGGCGATCTAAAGGTGAGGGGCCTTTGACGACCATCCTCAAGGCGAATCTGAACCGCCCGGACCCTGGGTTCTGGGCTCGGCCAGTCCCGATGCCGGCCAAGACGGCCTTGTACACGACCAGGACCGGACTGAACCTCACGGCGGCTCTGGATCTGTGCTGGGATACGCCTATTCCGTGCACGCCGACTCCAGACCCGAATCTCAGATTGCGCGATCAAGCGAGGCTTGCTCGGGGCTTTGCGGTCCAGGGCTCGTGGCAAATGCAGAACTGGCCGCTCAGTTGGCAGCCGGATTTTCTGGCTGCCTTCCGGCGCAGGACGACAAGGGACTGAGCTGGATTTGGCGGTGCCTGACGTCCTTGGCCTGACTAACTTGACGGAACGGAGGGACCGCCCCAAGACCCTTGGCTCTCTGGCATCCGGCAGTCGCGGCAGGCAGGAAATGTCGGGTGCCCCTCAACATCCTGGGTGTCTAGCTTGACTTCCAATCGGCCAATCGGGGCCACGACCAGGGCTGCGATGAACGATCATTCTTGGTTGGGCCGAGCAGGCGTGTGGACAGCTACCGCCACGAACCCTTCCGTAGCGCTGGCGGCCTTGCTATCATCCGCAAACTTCGCTCGAGAACTTGGCGCGACTCGCCCCACAAGGTGGTCCCTTTGGCCCAGAGCTGTGACGTTCTTATTGTCGGCGCCGGTCCGGTAGGTGCCGTTGCCGCACGAGAGTTCGCCGAGAGCGGGCTCCAATGTACTGTCGTAGACAAACGAAATCATGTAGCTGGAAACTGCTACGACGAAATCGACGCTGCTGGCGTGCTGATACATAAGTACGGCCCCCACTATTTCCGTACGAACGACAAAGCCATGATTGACTACCTGGGCCGATTTACCGAATGGATCGCCGGCACATACATCGTCAAGAGCAGCGTCGGGAATAAGCTGTACCCATTTCCCATTAATTTGGACACGCTTGAGCTTTTCTTCGACAAACATCTGGACGCCGAAGGCGCCGAAGCGCTATTGGATAGCCTTAGAACAACGTACGACCACGAGCCGGCGAACTCCGAGGAGTTTGTTCTGTCCAGGGTAGGGCAAAGAATGTACGACAGTTTCTACTTGGGCTATACGCTTAAGCAATGGGACAAGCATCCGAAGGACCTTGCTGCGTCGGTGTGCGGCCGAATCCCCATTCGCTACAATCGGTACGATCGCTATGTGGACCACACCTTCCAGGTTCTGCCCAAAGAGGGGTACACGGCGATGTACCAGCGAATGCTTGCCCATCCAAACATTACGCTTCAGCTCGGTACGGACTATTTCTCCATCAAGGACCACATCCACCCTAAGCTGGCAACCCTCTACTGCGGTCCGATAGACCTGTATTTTGATTGCCGACTTGGAAAGCTTCCTTGGCGCAGCCTAGAATTTGAATTTCGAACGTATGATCAGGAGTACGTTCAACCCTGCGTCCAGATCAACTATCCGGAGAGAGAAATCCCCCACACGCGTACTGTGGAAATAAAACACGCTACCGGTCAGAAGCTGGCAAGAACGACCGTTCTCTATGAGTACCCTCGCAGTGTCGGCGACCCATATTATCCCATCCCTGCGCCCGAACCGCACCGGCTCTACCTGGAATACAAAACGCTCGCTGAACTGGAAACCCGGATGCATAAGGTGTACTTCGCTGGACGCCTCGCCGAATACACGTACATCAACATGGATCAGGCCATAGAGCGCGGCCTTTCAATTGCCAAGACTATTCTAGAGACGAGGCATGGAGCCAACTGACCTGATCATCATCGTTCCCGTTTACAACGAGGAAGTCTCGATTGAGCGAATGATCCATGAGTGGGTGCCTCAACTTAGGCAATTGAAGGCATCGGCGAAGATCTATGTTCTGAATGACGGGAGCAAGGACCAAACCCAAGAAAAACTCTTGGCTCTCAAGTCACAATATCCTGGTGAGCTCGAGATATTCGAGCACGCAAATCGCGGACATGGCCAAACCTGCAGGCGGGGTTACATGTTGGCGCTGGAAGCGAAAGCCGCGTGGATCTTACAGATCGACTCTGATGGGCAATGCGACGCCAGATACTTGGCGGAGTTTTGGCAATCCAGACTCAGGCACAAGGTAATCTACGGGCTGCGAACATCCCGCGCTGACGGGGAACTCAGACGGTATATCTCACGTATCGTCTCACTGGTAGTCTTCGCTGGAACTGGAACTTGGGTTAAGGATGCCAACGTTCCTTATCGGCTTATCGATCGCTCGATCCTTGCCGATGTCATCACCAAGGTCCCTGAGGACTTCTATTTGGCAAATGTCCTCTTGACGGCCCTGCTCCAAAAAGCCTCCCCGATATTCTGGATACCAATTCATTTTCGTGACCGCTTCGGAGGAAGCCCGTCGGTCAAGGTATCCCAATTCGCAAAACACGGTCTGACGTTGTTGTTGCAGCTCCGCCGCATTAGGTAGCCGGGGCCCGGTGGACGAAGCACTCGGCTTGCCGCCGCCAGTTCGTTATGGACATCGTGGGGCGGGTGCTACCCGGGGCTTGGGTGGCGGCGGACGATGTGTCCCACGGGAAGAGTCGCGCCTTGCCTTGGGCCCGCCGATGTTCGAAGGAGCCGAATTGGTCTGGATCGACCAGCGGATCGCAACGCGCCCGCCCCTCACCCTGCGCCGCGAGTACCCACCGACTGATGCCGTGCTTCCGAAAGAGTTCTGCGACCGGGAGCCCCGCTTCTGCTATCGGGACCAAGGCTACTTGCTGGCACCGGCATCGCTTGACCGAACTAAGACTAGAAAGCTCCCGAACTGGCGATCCTGCGTGAACCTACCACGGATCACCGCACCCACCGTTCGCCGCCATCGGGCTTCGACTAGAGGAGCCTCGGCCTCGACACCCCTATAGTGAACGCTTGCGAGCCAGCTACCGAGAGACTTGGCTGTACTTGGCTGAAACGAAGGCTCCCGCCCAAGCGAATCGGCGCTGGATGCACCAATGAGTCTCTCGTACCAGGCCACGTCGATTACTACGATAGGGGCCTCCTGTGCTTCAAGCCACTGGCCCACCGCCATTCCGCGCTGGTCAGAGCTGATGAAGTGATCACTAAGTCGGTCACGTTTGTACACCCCGACTAGCGGCCCCAACAGGTTCAATGTCCCATAGAACAACACCGGGCGTCCTTTGTGGCTGGGACCAGCGAGGTAGGCCGCGAGCGCCAGGACGGACGGGCGGCGGTGGCTTCGCTCGAACTCGATGGATGGTGCTTCTGTCGGTATTCCCAATGATTCGGGCAGGGGAGGATCATTCATGCCCTGATACCAGCCGCGAGCCATGTAGGACGCGATCGGTGCGTTGCCTACGAGATAGGTCGCACCCATCCAAGCGACGAGCCCTGCGGCGACCCGAGCCGTACGACGGCTCCACGGCATCGCCTCGAGCGGTAGCGGCAGAACGAGGGCGGCCGAAAGGAAAAAGAACGCTCCGTGCAGGTGCCAAACGTCCGAGCGATTCAGGCCCCCTTTGAGCGCGACCAGGGTGGCAATCAGCCCAGCGAGCAGGAAACGGTCGCCCCATTGGGGTCGGCTCTCGCGCCATCGTGCCAGTCCGCGTGCCGCGACGACACAACCCACTGACAGCAACGCAAACGCAGCCAGTGAGTGGCCGGTCCAGTAAAACCGGAATCCCTGTTCGCCGGCGCTGAACCGCGCGACCAAATCACGCGTCTCGCTGAGGTACCACGGAAAAGCTGCGCCGAGCAGCGGGATTGCCCCAGCCAGCCAAGCGGCGACCCCGACGAGCCCGGTCACCGCCATGGCCCGGAGCACGACGAAATACGGGGGTCGCAGGAGCACGGCAAGGTACATTCCGACTGCGCCGATGCAGGCCGCGAGGCCGAAATCGTGAGCGTAGGCAACGCCTAAACCCAACAGGGCTCCGCCGCCAGCGGCGTATCGCATGTCCGTGGGGTGGCGCGCCAGCAGCAGCAGGGCAGCTGCTGGTAGCAGCTTTCGCAATCCGTTGTAGTTCAGCCCCAGCAGCGGATTCACGAGGAATATCGCCAGGAGGACGAAAACCAGGACCCGCGGGAGGGATCGGGGTACTAGACGCTGAACGAGCACCGCCAGAAGCAAGTATTGAAGCACTTCGAGTAGCGCGAGGTAGGTGTAGTAATGGCGCATCGAGAACCCGACAATACGGACCCAAAGCGTTGCGGGATACAGCATCAATGGGCCGTAGGGAAACTCAAAATCTCGGTACGGTATCTGGCCGCCATGGATCCGGTGTAGCACGGTGAGAAAGAAACCGTCCTCGATATACGGCCCGTGACGAGCCAGAAACGGAGGCCAAAATGCGAGTAGCACAACAATCGCAACTGCCACCAACACGGGCCAACTCCTGTGCTCGTCATTCGCCGACGCGACAGGGTTAGCAGGGCTCGTCGTTGATGCGAGCGGCAGCCAGCCCTGTCTCGCCGCGGCACAAATCACAACAAAACTGAGCGCAACCCACAGGGCGACGGCTTGGTAGGCGAGGACCGTGTTGTAGCCTGCCTTCGACGCGGCGCTCAGCACGGTGGGATCGGGTGGCACCAGCGTCGGAACAACGACTAGCAGCGGTACGAATCCCGCGAAAAGCAAGAAGCAGAGGATGGCTGGCCGAGAAGGCGTCACGTGGAGGCTCGGCCGGACGCAACCTCTGCATTGGCGAGGCCCTCCACGTCAACGGTGATTGTCATTTGAGCCCCCTCGGGTATTGTCCCTGACGTCGTCGGATTGATGGAATGCTCGGCCGCCCGGTTGTCGCGCTTGCGAGCAGAACGAAGCTTCGAAGGATCCCTGCTGGACCGGGCTGACCGGCACCGGTCCGAACGTCGATTGCCGCTCGAAGCCTTTCTGGCGGGTTGCCGCCGCCGTTACGGCGCGGCCCGCGATCCAGGGCTGCCGAGTCGGTTCCGCATGATCGGAAGCACGCTGTCCCCCCGGGCTGTGAGGGCCAAGTTCATAGTCTCCTTGGGGTCGCGGGCGATGTCGTACAGTTCCTCGGCACCGTCGCCGTTGCGGATGAAATGATAATCGCCCCACACCAGCGAGCGGAGCTCCCCTTCCGCGGTCGGATAGTGGCCTCCCGGCCGGGGGGCTGGGCGGACGAGCGACCAAAGCGGGGATGTCGAAGTAGTGTCGGCGAACCGGCGCCGATCCCAGAAGCGCGCCAGCGAGGTGCCGGGTAGGGACGGCGCGCCTGATAGGCCAGCCAAGTCAATGAGTGTTGCGGGCAGGTCGCGCAGCGAGACCGGCTGCGCAACGTTCGTGTCGCGGGGAGTGTGACCGGCCCAGGCAATAAGCAGAGGGACATGCAGTAGCGGCAGATACAGGCTGTTGCCGTGATCGTACAGGCCGTGTTCGCCAAACTGTTCGCCGTGATCCGACGTCACGACGACGATCGTATTCTCGAGCAGGCGGCGGCTGCGTAACGAATCGAGTAGCGCGCCGACCTGGCCGTCGAGAAATCTCAGGGCACCGTCGTAGGCGTTGAGTTCGATCTGGGCCTCCCCCGGTGTAAGGGCCGACTTATCTACGATGTCCGCGCCGTTCATCCAGTATCGCAATCGCGGCGGCGGGCGGCGGGCGCCAAAGATGGTATCGTACGGCGCAGGCGGGAGATACGGGAGGTGGGCGTCAAAGTAGTTCACAAATGCGAAGAACGGCCGGTTTTTCTCGCGGTTCAGCCAGTGTAACACCTCGGCGTTGACCTCCGGCGCCCCCTTGCGGTCGAGCCAGTCGTAGTAGCCTACCAGACGGCGTACGTCCGGACTCATCGCGAAATACCGGCCAAGAGAGGAATAGATCAGCAGCGCCGCCCAGGACACACGGTAGTCCCGATACGTCACAAAGCCCCGGTCGAGCCCACTCTCGTAGCTGGTTACCCCGAAGTTTGCCACGAAGCCGCCGGTGACATAGCCGTTCGCTCGCAACACGCCTGCCAGGGTCGGGGGGGTCGGGTCCAGGCGAGGCTCCTCCCAGTCCGCCCAGAGCTCGCGCGGGTACCGGCCAGTGAACATTGTCGCATGCGACGGAAGCGTCCATGGCGCAGTCGCGATCGCGCGGTCGAAACGGACGGCTTGCCGTGCGAAGCGCTCGAGCTCTGGCGTCGTTGGACGGGCGTACCCGGATACGCTGAGGTTCCACGCCCGAACGGTGTCAAGGACGAGTAGTAGAATGTTAGGTGCGCCTGGCTGAGCCGCGCCGATCGCGGCCCTGGCCTGCCGTCCCCGGACGAATTCCCAGGAATTCAGAGTGGCTGTGGCGAGGAGCACGACGCCAACGAGCCACGGTGTACTTCGGCGTATCAGCCTGGCGAAACCGGCGCTTTCCGCCGTGGCGAAACGGGTAATCTGCGTTCCGATGCCCGCCGCTAGTATGAACACGGCGAGCTTGGCGATCTTGGGATAGAACAGGAAAGTGGGTCCAAACGCGGCCAGGAAAGCGATCGCGAAGACCCGAAGCCTTTTGGTGGCGACTCGGGGCCATAAGTGCGCTGCCAAACCGAAAGCCGTCGAGGCAATTCCGAGGAGTATGATATATGAGAGGGGGGTCATCCAGACGATTTGGCGGCTGCGGTCACTTGGGATCCGGAGGACATGTTGCCAGAACTCGAGCACACTCAATTCGGCTAGGCCGGCGACCAGCGCAAGCCAGAGTGTCAGCCTGGGGATTGATACACCGGGTGAATCCGATCCCGACAGCGTCGACGCAGTCTCAGAAGTTTTCACAGTGCCGATCGCCTCTGGCAGTCCGGTCAGCGTATCATGCGAGGGAAGTAGAACCATAACGGGGGGACGGTTTCCCGGAAAGTTCGCCCGTCACCGTGCCTTCTCCGTGGCCACGGACGTCGCGGCCTGCTTTTGCGATTCCATGAGGCCCTGGCAACGGGGCACCAACGAAAACACCGACGACCTATCTCTGATTCCCGGTCAAGTTCCCAATCCCCGTCTGCGCGGAAGGCGGAACCTGATCCGCCACCTCTTGCGAAACCCCGGTTACTTTGCCATCGTCCCTCGGGCAGTTCCTTGTCGATGAGCGTGGCAACCGCGATCGCCTCGTTAGGCGACGTTGTCATGTGCGTCCTTAGCGTCTCACGAAAGGTGTTACTCCAATGAAGGGCCTAACCGCCGCCGATACCCCGCCGCAATCCTCGGGAGGGGACTTTTTGTATAAGGCCTCGGCGGCTTACTTGGTGATTCCTCAGCTGCTCTTTGCCGCTGGTTGGTTGCGAGCTAGCTACGGCATTCCGTTGGTGCTCTTGCTCGGCACGGCATTGTTCCTTGTGTTGCGGCGGCCCCGAACCTCACCACCCTCGCTGGTACCGATTGCCCGCTATTTCAGTGGACGGCCCCTCGCGGGTAGGGGTCACCTCTTGGGCGTTACTGTGTTAGTGACCCTATGGCTTTCCATGTCCGGCATCGGCGGTTTTGGCCATCAAAGCGGGGACTATATCAAGCACAACGCCATGCTGAAAGACCTGATGGAGCTGGCCTGGCCGGTCACGTACAGCAAGCCCTATTTGAATCGGTTTCCTGACACCCAAGGGGCAACCCTGGTCTACTATACGGCCTACTATCTGCCGTCCGCCATCGTCGCCAAGGTGTTTGGCTGGCAGGCCGCCCAGGTCATGCTCTTGGTTTGGTCGGCAATCGGTCTGATGCTAGGTCTCGCTTGGTACGCAAAGATCATAGGTCGGCCAATCCTTCTTGCCGCTGCGGTGTTTCCCCTTCTGGGAGGTCTAGACGCGGTAGGGTATTGCCTCAACTACCTCCTTCACGGCCAATTTCCTGCGAGGATCTTGGAATGGTGGGCTGGCCTGTTTCAGTATTCATCCACTAGCAGCCTCCTCCTTTGGGTGCCGCAGCATGCGTTGGCCGGTTGGATTGCTTCTGGTGTCGTGTTCTGGTTTGTCCTACACCCCGCTGGACTCACCATGCTCAAGCTGGCTCAGGTCGGCTTCATCATGGCGGCCATTCCCCTTTGGTCGCCGTTCGTGGCCCTGGGACTCTTGCCATTCATAGCGTTGCTGGTCGTGCGCTTCGTGCAAATGCAGCCGCGAAGCTTGGTAGGGGAGC
>JAYTTT010000186.1:0-2122 GCA_043744895.1 Gemmatimonadota bacterium
GTCGGCGGCCACCCGGAAGGCCTCCTGGGCCGCCCATCCCGCGACCTGATGCTGACCGTGGCCGTCTCTCGGCGTTCCGGAAAAGATCGCCACTATCACTTGGGGCCGGAACCGTCGGACGATCCGAACGACGTCCTTGAGCACGGTATCTCGGGGCCAAAACGTGAAGGCCTCGGCCTGGGTCTTCGAAAACCCAAAATCAAAGGCCCGGGTGAAGTACTGCCGGGCCCCATCGAGGCTTCGGGCGGCCAGGAGTTCTTCGGAGCGGATCAACCCGAGGGCCTCGCCCAGTTCGGGTCCGATCAGGTTCTGGCCGCCCTCGCCCCGGGTCAGCGAGAGATAGCCGGCGACGGCGCCTTCCCGACGAACCAGGTACGTGAGCAGCTCGGTGTCTTCGTCATCGGGATGGGCCGCGATCATCAGGACCCGTTTGGTGTGACCCAGCATCCGCTCGGCCTGAGCAACGCCCGCGATCCCGCCGGTGGACGGCCCGACCACCTGGGCCACCGCAGCTCGGGGCACCGTCAGAGCCAGCGAGACGACCAGGAGCAGCCACTTACTCCGGATCGTCATCGATCTCCGGACCTCGAGGGGGCTCGGGCGGACCACTGCGGCGACCGACCACGAAGGCCGAGACAAAGCACACCAAGGCGATCACCAGCAGCGCCTGGCCGAGACCGCCGTCAAGCCCATACAGCAACAGCAACATCCCGATGGAAATGGTGATGGTCCCGCAGGCTCGGAGGATTTCGTCGAAGTTCTTGCCTTGGGTCTGTTTGGCCCAGTACAAGGCCGCCAAGAGGCCGACCACGCCGATGGTCAGAATGCCGTACCAGATCAGGATCCAGTAGCCCCGGCCGATGATCGTCATAGGGCTGGGACCGGGGCCTCCGGGTGCCGCCGGAGGAACTCGAAGGTATAGATGCCCGTGGCATGACCGTCACTCCAATGAATCCGAAGGCCATAGGTGCCGACCAGCACGAGCTGCACGGGACGGATATCCGGAGGCACCACCATCGGATCGAGGAGGGGGCGGCCCGACATCTCATCGACACATTGGGCGCAGGGACAGGCAAGCCGAAGAGCCCGTGCGGCCAGCCATGCGTTCGCACCACCGGGCGCCCACTGGAAAAGAATCCCATCATCGCGGCGAGTAATCGCGGCGGGGACCGGCGTCGTTCCGCTCGTACGGCCCTCCTTGGCTATCTTTCGGCGCGCCAGACTTCGGGACTAGGCCAGCTCCACTACCCACAACGTACGACCGCTACCGTCAGGTTTCCACTATGACCAACGCCCTACCCAATCCGTTCGGCTGTCGAGGATGGCTTGACCTCGGAGCCACTCGCGCGGTGATGTTCCGCCTCCCCGAACTCGCCCGACAGGGGATGATGGAGTTGGACCACCTGCCCTTTTCGATCCGGATCCTCGTGGAGAATGCCCTCCGCCACGCGGGGAGAGGCATCGTCACCGAGGACCACGTGCTCCAGATTGCCAAGTGGACCGGCCGGCCGGCCAGCGGCGAAATCCCCTTCATGCCGGCCCGGGTCGTCCTCCAGGACTTTACCGGGGTGCCGTGCGTGGTCGATCTCGCCGCGATGCGCGATGCGATGGCCGCCATGGGCGGCGACCCCCAACGCATCAACCCGGTGGTGCCCTGCGACTTGGTCATCGACCATTCGGTCCAAGTCGATCACTTTGGAACGGCGGGAGCCTACCAACAGAATGTGGCACTGGAATTTGGCCGGAACAAGGAGCGTTATCAACTTCTCAAGTTCGCCCAGCGGGCCTTCGAGAACTTCCGGGTCGTCCCGCCGGGCACCGGCATTGTTCATCAGGTCAACCTCGAGTACCTGTCGCCCGCCGTGCAGCTCCGCGACCAGTACGGCGACCTCACGGCCTACCCGGACAGCCTAGTCGGAACCGACTCGCACACCACCATGATCAACGGCCTCGGCGTCATGGGGTGGGGAGTCGGCGGCATTGAAGCGGAAGCCGTGATGCTCGGCCAGCCGTACTTCATGCTGATCCCCGAAGTCGTGGGCATGAAGCTAGTCGGGGCTCTGCCTGTTGGCACCACGGCGACCGATCTCGTACTCCAATCCACCCAGCTGCTCCGGAAGGC
>JAYTTT010000187.1:0-29711 GCA_043744895.1 Gemmatimonadota bacterium
GCCTTGAGCGGATGGATGCCGTGGCGGCGGCACCACCAAAAGTGAAATGCCGTGCCGATGAGCCCCAAGACCACCGGCACGACCAGGGCCCAGTGTCCGACCGAGCGGGCGAGCAGCAGCGTCACCCCGGAAATCACCGACCACTTCAGCACCTTACGCCACCACGGGGTTTCGACTTCGAAGACGGCAAAGATCCCGGTTCCGAAGGTGATCAGCATGAGCAGGACGCCGAGCTCGATTTCCATGAGGATCCCTTCGGTTAGGCGGCGAACTCAAAAAAACGTGGCGAACCCGACTTGGAATCCGGCCGTCCTCGACGGCGGGTTGCCGAGCAAGTCCCGAGTTGTCTGATGGCGGTAGTTTGCCCGGAACACCGTGCCCGCCGCCGGCCGGAAGCTGATGCCGGCGGTGACCGCGTTGACATCGTCGCCCCGATCGAGGCCGGTGGCGGAGAAGCGACCCTGATTCAAGTCGACGCGTTCGAGCCGGACGACGGCACTGATCACCGGACGTTCGAGACCCCGAATCCGGGGCCGCCAGACCGGCAGCGTGGCATCGAGGTAAAACCCCCATTGCCGGTCGGCCAGCAGTTCGCCGAGGTCCGGGGGCAGGTCGATCCGGGCCCAGGCGGTCTCACCGCGGAGGGCCACTGGGCCGATGTCGGTCGCCAGGTCAACAGCAATCAGTGACAGGCGCCGCTTGGGGGCGACGACGGTCCCCTCGGTGCGGTACGAGTTATACACCCCGCCATAGTAAGAGAGGCCGAGTTCCCCCCACCGCCGAGCCATGGCCGCGACCCGGCCCGACACGGCCGGGGATCCGTTGTTGTCCTCGGCAAACCGTTCGTCACTCTTGCCCGCGGCCAGACGGGTTCGGCCCAGAGAATTGAGAATGACGCCGTCACCGAGTCCGTTGGTGAGATAGGCGTCATAGGAAACGGCAAAGCCCCTCGGCGCGAGCCGGCCGTGGAGGCCGAACCCGACCTCAGAGAGGGTGGCCGGGATGATGTCGGTCGCCACCAGGGGGCGCTCGACAAAATCGTAGCGGGGGCTGTCGTGGTTGGCGTTGAACGCTCCGATCGGGGGCAGGAGAATCCCGGCTCTCGCCACCAGCGACGGCGTGACCACGAAGTCGATCAGCGCCGTTTCGAGGGCGATCTCTTCGGTCCCATGTTCGAACTCGAGCTCGGACAGAAACCGGATCCGGCGCCCAACCGCAGAATAGAGGAAGATATTGAAGCGCCGGAGCTCCATCGACCACCCCTCGCCCACGCCATCGGTAACCAGATACGACCCGTTGGCTTCCGCGTAGCCGCCAATCGCGGTCCGGCCGGCCGACGCGATGAATGGTCGCTGGAAAATCCCTCCTTGGACCATGCCGGTGTCCTGGACCGCGAGCGCGGCCAGCAGCATGCCGACCATCACCATTCAATCACGACGTGGTCGCCCTCGATCGCGGTGGGGAATTTCCGGAGCGGGTGCTCGGTCGGGCCCTTCAAGACTTCGCCGGTGTGGGTGTACTCGCTGCCATGGCAAGGACAGACCAGCTTGTCGGCGGCGGGCTCGACGGGACAACCGCGATGCATGCAGCGGGTCGACACGGCCGAGTAGGTTCCGTCGGCGAGCCGCTGAAGGAAGATCGGCAGGTCGCCGCCCGGTGGGTCGATCAACGCCGATCCCCGGCTGGAGAGTTCGTCGACTCGGACTATCAGGCGCCGGCCAACCACCGAGACGTTGGCGAAGTAGAACGGGATGCAGCCGGTGACCGAGAGCGCGGCGCACCCGCCAACCGCCCCTTCGAGCCGACGAACGAACTGACGGCGATTCATAGCGACCTCAGGAATGCGAGCAACCGTTGGACATCGGGTGCCGGCAGCCGACGGAAAGCGGCCCGGCTGGCGACGCCCTCTCCGCCATGGAGCTCGATCGCTTGCTCGAGGGTCGTGGCCCGTCCGTCATGGAGGTAGAACGCCCGGCCGCCCTGGGACTGCTCGGCGAGCCCGAGCCCCCAGAGCGGCGGGGTCCGCCACTCGGCGGTCGTGGCCGAGCCTTCGGTGTATCGGTCGTCGAGCTCCGGCCCCATGTCGTGGAGGAGGAGGTCGGTATAGGGATGAAACCCGACCCGATCGAGGGCTCGGAGCCGCGACGGCCCGGTCGTCATCGTGGCGACGTGGCATCGGGCGCATCCGATGCCGGTAAACAAGGCCGCGCCGGCCGCGACGTCGGGGGCCGTGGCGTTCCGGCGGGGTGGCGGCTTCAGGGTTTTAAGATAGAAGACCACCCGGGCCACCGTGCTCGACGACACCTCGGGGTCCGGCACGCCATCGTCGGCAAAGTTGCCGACCTGCGGATTGACTGGATCGTTCGGCAAGAGGTCGGTGGTCAGGCCCATATCCTCATGATAGGCGTTCACGGATTGGTGCAGCAGATTGATCGCCGACGCCTTCTTCCCGAACCGTCCGATGTATCGCCCATTGATCAGGAGGTGGCGGCGAGGCTCGCCGGGGTCGAACAGCAACTCGAGCCGGGCCAACTCGACCAGCAAGTCATTCGGCGCGAGCAACTGGACCCGGCCCGAGATCCCGTCGCCGTCGCGATCATCCGGATCGGCGAGCGCGAGCAACGAGGTGTCGTCGACGGCCTCGAGAAAGCCGAGGCCGGTCACGCTCGGTGCGGTGAAGACCGCGATGCCCGTGGCTCCGGCGACGACCCGCTCGGCGACGTAATTCGGGATGGCGCGGTTCTGGACCTGGGGACCCCCGTCGGATCGCATCGGGTCGAAGCCGGCCGCCGTCATCCGGCCAAACCGGGTCAGGTTGAACACCGGGTGACCCTTCCCATCGCCGACGTGGCAGCTGGCGCAGGCCTGGGCGACGAAGATTGGTCCGAGGCCGTCGGCGACTCCGAATACCCGACTAAACTCGGCGTCTCCAGCGAGATGGATCGCTTGCTGCTCGCCGCTCAGATCATCGACGGTTCCATCCAATACCGTGTCGGGGTTCGGCGCGCCGGGCAACACGGCATCGCAGCCGCCCAACAACACTGTGCCGATCACGAGCCGGAGGAAGAGGCGCATCAGATGCCTTGGCGAGAGCAGAGAAGGAGGGAGGCCAGCCCATAGCCGACAATCCGTTCGCCCCCGGCGAGCTCGATGGTCAGAGGGCCCTGGAATGGCTGCGAATCGACAACCCTGACTGCGGCACCCGGAATCAAACCGGCCGAGGCCAGGTAGCGCAGGCGCCCGGCATCGCCGGTATCGGCCCGACGGATCGTGACCGTCTCGCCGGCACCGACCTCACTCAAGGGTACATGGATGAAATCGGCGATCTGACCGTCTACGTCGGGGATCGGGTCGCCGTGGGGGTCGAAGCGGGGATTGCCGAGGGCGGTGGCCATTCGCTCGACCAATCCGTCGGACACCGCATGCTCGAGCCGCTCGGCCTCGTCGTGGACGGTGTCCCAGGTATAGCCGAGGAAGGCCACGAGGTAGGTCTCGATGAGCCGATGCCGCCGCAGCATCCGAAGGGCAATCCGCCGGCCGGCGCGAGTGAGCCGAACCCCGCGATAAGGTGCGTGCTCGACCAGGCCCTGCTCGGAGAGCCGTTTGACCATGCCGCTGACCGACGCCGGGGTCAGTTCGAGGAGGAGGGCCAAGCCGCTGGTCGACACCGGATCGGCACCGGGGGACAGCCGGTAGATCGCCTTGAGGTAGTCTTCGGTGGATCGGGTCAGCGGCTCGCGAGCGACGGGGGGCGTCATCCAAGCACCAATCACCTCTGACATTGAATTCTGGAGCAGCGAGAAGTAAAATTAGTATAACCTAAATTTCAGATTCGTCAACAGGGAATTGCTGACCTGGGGGCCGGTTAGGAGCTAAGCGACAACAGCGGGGTGAGGATCCGCTCGGTCATGCCCCACACCACGCCCTGCTCCAAGTGGTATCCCGGCAACAGCATCCGGGTCCCCCGGGCGTCAAACTCGAAGGGCCGGTAGACCCCGGGTTCGAGCAAGGCGTCGATGGGGGCCCAAACCGCAGCGGCCACCTCGTGGTTGGGAACCAGCAGCTGGCGGGATTCCAGTACAAAGACAAAGGGCCTGACGATGACCGGAGGCAGGAACTGGGTTCGGGGCGCCGAATCGTCGAACCGGCCGAGCAGCCGGGCCCCGCTCAGATCGACCCCAACCTCCTCTTGAGTCTCCCGTTGGGCGGTCGCGAGGAGATCGGGATCCTCCGGCGACCACCGGCCGCCCGGAAAGGCCATATGCCCCGACCATCGATCGCCTTCGCGGTCGGCCCGCCGAATCAGCAACACGGCGTCGGGATCGCGGACCAGGATGACCGCGACCGCGGCCAACTTTCGGGAGGGATCTTCGACGGCCGTGGGTACCCGGGTGGCGAGCGCCCCGGCGAGCCGGGCAATCCGGCTCAATGCGGGTGACAGCCGCCGCCGCAACAACCGGACGGCGGCAGCCCGGCATCGCACGAGGCAGGGCCGGCCGCCAATTCCTCGAAGGCTTTGCCGCACCGATCGCAGCGATACTCGTAGATGGGCATGGTGGATGTTCGCCGGGAAGCCCGGCCCGGGTCAAGCGTCAGGCCAACGAACGGCTGAGGAGCCGGATCGACCCATCGAACACCAGTTCCAAATGGGCCGGGATCCCGGCCAGTGGGTGAACCGCCCCGAAGGTGTGCCCCGCCCCCTCGACCATCAGCGGTTCGACGGTGCCGGGGCGGGCGAGCGCCGCCAGCCGAGTGGCCTCCGCCAGGGGAACCGCCTCGTCCGCCGACCCGTGAACCAGCAGCCACGGTATTGCCACCGTTGCGGCGGCCGCTTCGATGTCGAGGGTTGTGGCGCCAAGGGTTTCGATTTCGTCCAGGGTGTCGAGGTACATCGGCAGCACCTCCTTGGTACGGGCGTTCACGATCTGGAGCACGCCCGCCTCCCGCCACGCCCGGCACTGATCCGGGCTCCACCGCCTAACGGTCGCGATGGCGGCCCAGGTAACCAGCGCCGAGATCCGCGGCTGGCGGGCGGCCCACAGGATGGCCATGCCACCGCCGCGGGAGTGGCCGACGAGCCCCACCGATGACGGCCGCGCCACGCCCAGCTGGCCGGCGTCGAGAGCCGCCAGCACGGTATCGAGGTCGCGCACTTCGGCGCCGAAGGTGTTGTGGCCGAACCGCTCCGGAAACACCGACGCGCCGGCATCATCGACCCCCGATCCGCTGACGTTGAACGACACCGCGGTGAACCCGGCCTTCGCTAATCGCTCCGCGAACGGCGGGAACATTCCCCAATCCTTGAAACCCTTGAAGCCGTGCAGGACAATCACGGCGGGGCCGGGCTGGTGCCGATTGGCCGCCCGAACATCGACGAACAGCGGACCGAGCACGCCGGGGATTGTCGCCTTGGACAAAGTGGGAGTTGCCATGACCACAACTTGAACCCGGCGGGAACCAATTGCCAGTTGCCGCTGGCACTTGAGCCGGTGTCGATTACTATTGCACTCGCCTCTACGAGTTCCCCGATTGGAGGGACCGGTCTGCGCGCTTCCCATCCGACCCTGATCGCCGCGAGCCGCGCTGTGACTGAGCAGCGCGACGCAATGGCGAACCGGTGGATCGAGTGGATCGGAGACCGAATCGCCCGGACACCGTCTGCCCCGGTCGACGCAACCCACGCCGAATTTCGCCTCATTCTCGATACCTTCGCCGCTCTGATCGGCCCGCTCCGCCGCGAAGTCAAACCGCTGTGGAGCCGGATCACCGTTGGCTACGGCAAGCACGCCGCGACCCGGGGGCTGGCCGCGGGCGAGGTGGTCGAGGAGATGCAATACCTCCGCGAGTTGTTGATCCGCTACTTGGCGCCGGCCATCGCCGCGCTCCGGCCGCGTCAAGGCATGGCGCTCCTCCTTCGGCTCAATCGCCTGGTCGACCGGGGCGTGGCGATGGCGGTGGTCGGCTACACCGACGCGATGGTGGCCACCCTGATCCCACGATCAGACGACGACCCCGATGCCGTCGTCGACGCCGAGTCGATCCTGCAACACCTGGCCACGCTTCAAGTCGACCTCGATCACATCGTGGCCGCTTCGACTCGCGGGTAAGGCGGCCAGAGGGGCAACCCGGCCGGTTTGCGGTGATTTCGCCCTGTTCGCGTTGGTTCGGTTGACGCTTTGGTCCCCTTCGTCGCCACCGTGATGGTCACTCCATCACGCGAGGCACCGTGTCGCTTGCCGACACCCTTTCCACCGTTACCGGCCTTCGGCAACTCCCGGAGGTGGCCTTCGAACTTGGGTTCAGCCCGACCTGGCACGAGCTGTCGCTTGGTTCGCTGAAGCTTCCCGCCACGCCCGAGGCCCCCGCCGCCATCGTCGGGCGGCGGGCCGGACTGCTGCTGCTGGCGGTCCACACCGCGCCCGCCGCGCCCGCGGCCCATCGTATCGCCCGGCATTTGGCGGCCCGCGGCCAGCTCATGGTCGTAGCCGTCGTCGATCCCGTGGCCCGCCACCTGGCCCTCTCGGCGTCGGTGGCCGACTGTCCGGTCGCGACCATCACCCTCGACCGAGTCCGGGCCGTGGATCAGCGGATCCTCGAGCGGGGCCGCACCGCCCCCACCGATTCGACCCTCGGCTGTTGCCTGGCCTGGTCGGAAGCACTCGCTGGGCGGTCGCTCGATCAGCGGTTCTTCGAACGGTTCCGAACCACCCTTGAGCACGCGATTGACGCCCTGCCCCGCAAGATTCCCCGCGCCGACCGGCACGCCTTGGCTCTGCTCGACCTGACCCGGGTGCTGTTTCTCTATTTCGTTCAGGAGCGGGGCTGGCTCGACGGCCGGAACCGGTTTCTTCGCGAAGAACTTGACCGGTGCCTGGCCGCCGGTGGCCGGGTCGAGCGCCGATTCTTAAAACCGTTGTTCTTCGGCACCCTTAACCGCCCGAGCAACCGCCGCTCTGCCGTTGCCCGCCGATTCGGAGCGGTGCCGTTTCTGAACGGTGGATTGTTCGATCCCCATCCGCTCGAGCACGCGTGGCCCGACGACTTGCCGGACACCGTCTGGCAGGAGGCCTTCGACGAGCTCTTCGAGCGCCATCATTTCACCATCTCCGGTGAGACCGACGCCCGGGCCTCGATCGGACCCGACATGCTGGGCCGGGTCTTCGAGGGGGTCATGGATCCGGAACTTCGCCGGGCCACCGGAGCCTTCTACACGCCGAGCGATCTGGTTGACGAGGTAGTAACCGCCAGCCTGGCGACCTGGATTGCCGGCGCCACCCACTGCACCCGGTCGGAGGTTCCGGCGCTGCTCGAGTCGCCGACCGCGACGTTACTGGAGCGAGTGCGCGAGGTCGCGATCCTCGATCCGGCGGTTGGGAGCGGAGCCTTTCTGCTCGGTGCCTTGCCACAGCTCGTCGCGATCCGGGTTCGGGGCGGGGAGTGCCGAGGGGCGGCGACCCGGGCCGTGGTCGCCCGAAATCTCTTTGGGGTGGACGTCAATCCGAACGCGGTCCGGCTCACCGAGTTGCGCCTCTGGCTCGAGGTGATCGAGGCCGACCCCGGCACCACCGCCGACGCGATTGCCCCGCTCCCGAACCTCGATGCGCTGATCCGTCAGGGTGACAGCATTTTCGAGCGGGTTGATCTCCCGTTCGCCGTCTCGGCGGTCGATGCCGGCGCGATGGCCGTGCTCCGACGGACGGTGGTGTCCTCCACCGGGCCGGCCAAGCGCCGGGCGCTGGCCTCGCTCCGTCAGGCGGAAATCCGAGCCGCCCGCTCCGCCCTCGAGGCGGCGGTGGCCACGGCCGAGTCCGCGATCCACGACGTGGCGGCGGCGGGGCGGTCGCCGGGACTGTTCGGAGAGCGAGTGCCTCTCAACCGAACTCATCGCGCCGAACTCGACCGGATCCGGCGCCACCGAACCCTGCTGCGACAGCTCCTTCGCCGGCTTCGGACCAACGACGAACTCCCCTGGTTTCACTACGGTTCCCAATTCGCGGAGATCGCGGCCGGCGGCGGATTCGACCTGGTGCTCGGCAACCCACCGTGGGTCCGGGCCGAGGCCCTCAGCCAATCCGAACGAGAGGCGCTCAAGCGCCGGTACCGATGGTTCCGAAGCGGTGGCCGGGTCGGGCGGCCCTCGGGCTTTGCCCCGCTGCCGGACCTCTCGGTGGCGTTCGCGGAACGGGCCTTCGAACTGGTCCGGCCCGAGGGAGTCGTCGGCCTCCTCCTGCCGGCCAAGCTTCTCACCGCTCAATACGCCGCAGTGGCCCGCGAGGGACTGGCTCGCGGCGTGACCCTCGCGGTCGTCGCCAACCTCCAGGACCACGGGAAGGCCTTCGACGCCACCGTCTATCCCATGGCCCTGATCGGGACGCGGGCCGGGCCCCCGCCTGGGCACCGGCTCTCGACCCAGCTCGGGAGCACGCGAACCCAGGTCCTCCAGCATTCGTTAGGCGGCTCCGGGCCGTGGACCTTCGACCCCGCCGCGACCGCGCCGGCGAGCCGGACAGATACCCCTCGCCTCGGTGATCACTTTCGGATCCGCCTCGGCGTCAAGACCGGGGCCGACGAGGTCTTCGTCGACCCGCCGGCACCGATTGAGGAAGGCTTGCTGCGACCGGCGGTGCGGGGCCGGGACGTGGGGCCGTTCCAATTCGTGCCCGTCCGCCACGTGATCTGGGCGATCGACCGGCGCGGCCGCCCGGTCGAGGAGGTTCCCCCCTTGGCCGGCCGCTATTTCGCGACCCACGAACGGCGGCTGAAGCACCGAGCCGACTACCAGGCCGGGCCACCGTGGACGGTGTTCCGAACCGACGCGGGGCTTCGGCAGTATCGGGTCATCTGGGCCGATCTGGCGCGTCGCCTCGGCGCCGTGGCCCTGGTCGGCTCGGCCGATCGGTTGGTCATCCCCTTAAATACCTGCTACTGGATCGGCACCGACTCCGCCGACGAGTCGCTGGCATTGGCCGCTTGGCTCAACAGCCGGATCATCGGCGAGCACGCCAAGCGCCACGCCACCGTGGCCGCGTCGGGCTACTCGCGTTTCAACGCTGAACTGGTCGGCAATCTGCCGGTGGCTCTGAACGCGCTGACGGACCGGTTGTTGATCGAACTCAGCCGGGCCGCGCACCAGGCGCCGCCCGGCGATCAAGCGGCGATCGACCGCCGAGTGATTGAATTGCTGGAGACCGGGTGACCCCGATCGCGGCGGCGATCGCGCGATTGCTCCAGAGGGCCGAGTCTCCCGTCGACCCACCGCCGTGGCTCTTGCCGGCCCAACGAGCCCCGTTCCGCCAGGCCATCGCGGCCCTCGAACGCTACGGCGGGGTGTTGATGGCGCTTCCGATCGGGAGCGGAAAGACCTATGTCGGACTCGCCCTCGGCGCCCACTTCGCCGCCGGGGAACCGATCGAGGTGATCGCCCCGGCCATCCTTCGGAGCCATTGGCACCGAACCGCTGCCGAACTGGGGATTCCAATCCGATTCTCGAGCCACGAAGCGGCGAGCCGCGGCCACCGACCCAGCGGCCGGGGCCCGGTGATCATCGACGAGAGTCACCGGCTCCGTCATCCCGCCACGTGCCGCTATCGGACTATTGCGCCCGGGTTGATCGGCCGGGTGGTGGTGCTGTTGTCGGCGACGCCGATGGTCAATCGAGCGGCCGACCTGGCCGCCCAACTGCTGCTCGGAATCCGCGATGACGCCCTTCGGCCGCTCGGGGTACCCTCAATGGCCCGGCACCTCGAGCGGCAAATCGCGACGCCGCCGTTTGCCGCCGTGATCGTCACCGGCACCGCAGCGGCCGAAGACCGCCCGATCCGGCGGGGGCGAACGATCGAGGACTGGGCGGCCACCGACGCCGGTTTTCCGGGTCTGGTCCGCTCGATTGAGCGGCTCCGGTTGGCCCGCGACGGTCCCGTGGCGCGGTTGCTCCGGATCTCGCTCTTTCGGGCCTTGGCCTCGAGCCCGGCCGCCCTGCTGGCGAGCCTGGGCCGGTACCGCCGCCTGCTCGACCATGCCGCGGCGGCTCGCCGGGCTGGGCATCCGGTTTCGCGGGCCCTGATTCGGTCGGTGACCGGCGCCGATCCCGAGCAACTGGTGTGGTGGGAGGTCCTGGAGCCGGAGCGCCTGGCGGCGGACCTCGCGTTAGGCGACCGCCGGGGTCTCGCTCGGTTGGAGCGGCTGGTCCGGTCGCGGATCGGAAGCGGCGATCCCAAGCTCGAGCACCTGATCGCGATCCTGGCCGACCGGCAACCCACCGTGCTGTTCACGACGTCGGTCGACACCGTCCACTACCTCCGGCGGCAGCCGCTCGGCTCGACCGTGGCCTGGGTGAGCGGGTCGGCCGCCGGGATGGGCTGGCTTCGCGCGACGCGCGCGGCGGTCCTCGACGCTTTCGACCCGGTCACGATCCACCCGGGCATCAACCCGCCGACCGTGCTCCTCGCGAGCGATGTGGCGGCCGAGGGACTCAACCTCCGCCGGGCGGGCCGGATCATCCACTACGATCTGCCGTGGACCGCGGTTCGGCTCGACCAGCGCGACGGGCGGGCGATTCGCCAGGGATCGACCCATGCGTCGGTCGAGGTGATCGAATTTCGGGTCCCCGCGGCGCTCGAGGATCGGATCGGTCTCGAAGCCGCCATTGCCCGGAAGCGGTCGCTGTCGGCGGAATCCGGCTGGTTCGGCGCGAGAGGCCGGACCGATCGGATCGCCGGGGAAACCCTGGATCACTCGGCGTTCGCCGGGGTCGAGGGGCCGGCGGCCGCGGTGGCCGGCTTCGCGATATCCGACGGTTCGTCAACCGAGCGAGGTTTGGTCCTGATCCGGCGCGGTGCCGGCCCGTGGCTCGAGGATCGGCACGGGGCCGATCTCCTCCTGGAGCGGGCGGCCATCGGACCGTCGATCGAGGTCGCCCCGTTGGAGCAACTGGCCATTCGCTCGGCGCTCGACGGTGCGATGGCGGATTGGCACCGCCAACGAAATGGAGACGCCGTTTCGGACCACCCGATTAGCCCCGGCGCCCTGGCGATGGCTCGCGCCAAGATTCGGGACGCCGCGCGCTGCCGAGCGTCGGCTGCCGTTCGTGAGGCAGAGGGCGTCCTTCGATTTCTCGGGCGCGGTCACACCGCCGGCGAGCGCATGCTGGTTGACCGGATCGCGGCCAACGACCCGTCGGCCTTCGCTGAGGCAGCCGGGCTTGGGCCAACCGGCGGAGCAGCTGTCACCACGGCGGTCTTGATCGGGCTGATCATCTTCAGGGAACCCGACGGTCCGACTAGCTTGCCGCCATGAATGCAGCGTTCCGAACCGTCCTCTTCGATCTCGACGGCACCCTCCTCGACTCGATTCGCCTGATCATTGACAGCTATCACCATGCCTTGGCCACTCATGGGCTGCCGGCCAAGACGGATGACCATTGGCTGGCCGGCATCGGCACGCCGCTCCGGGTTCAGTTCGGCGAGTGGGCCGGTGAACCGGTCCTCTTCGAGCGGTTGATCACGACCTACCGCGACTTCAACATCTCGAACCACGACAGCCGGGTCGGCGCCTATCCCGGCGCGGTCGAAATGGTACGGACCATCCGACGTCGCGGGTTCCAGACCGGCCTGGTCACGAGCAAACAGCGGGCCGGTGCTGAGCGCGGGCTCCGGTTCTTGGGGCTGGCGGACGCGATGGACGTGATCGTCGCGGCGGACGACGTCACCAATCCGAAACCGCACCCCGAACCGCTGCTCATCGCCGCCCGGGCGCTCGGAGCGTCGGTGGGTTCGACCATTTACGTGGGCGACAGCGTCCACGACATGGAAAGCGGGCGGGCGGCCGGGATGCGGACCGCGGCGGCTTTGTGGGGGCCGTTTAACCGATCGGTGCTGGCCCGAACCGACCCTGATCATTGGCTTGAGCAGCCGGCTGATCTCCTTGGCATCGTGGGCACACCACCGACTCGCTAGCACCTGATTCATAGTCTCTTCAAGGTCCCTTCAGGGACCGCGCTCTAGCATGGACTTCCCGCAGGCAGGTACCAGTGGTCCGGCGGAGGGCGCGTATGGCAGGTCCGAAAGTCCTGATTCGAGAACCCAAGGCTGTCGCCCTTTGGGCCGTGGCGCGCTGGTCGGCGTTCCTGGCGGTTCCCCTGCTCTTGGTTTGGCTCGTGCTCGCCCCGACCAGCGGCCTCAAGTTCCTCTGGTACGTTGCCGTTCCGGTGCTTCCGGCGACGTTCTTCATCTCGACCAAGATTTGGCGGGGCATCTGCCCGCTGGCGACGCTCAATGAGTTGGGGAACCGGCTCGGGAAGCCGCGCCCGCTGGCTCCCAACCTGGCCATTGCCCTCGCGATCACCGGGCTGGTGCTGTTCCACCTGATGGTCCCGGCCCGCCGGTTCGTGTTCAACGAAAATGGTCTGGTGCTGGCGATCACGGTGGCGGCGGTCGGGGCGCTCGCCGTGGCGCTCGGAGCCATCTTCCCGGTCCGGTCGGCCTTCTGCAACGGCCTCTGCCCGGTCCTCCCGGTTGAATTGCTGTATGGCCAGGCCCCGCTGGCCCGGATGGAGCGGGCCCGGTGCGCGAGTTGCACGGTGTGCACGCCTCGGGGCTGCCTCGATCTCGCGGAGGCGAAGGCGATCCCGCAATTACTGGGAACCACCCGGCGGACGGCCCGCTGGCTGGCCACGTCGTACGGGGTGTTTTTCGCGGGACTGCCGGGTTTCATCATCGGCTACAATCAACTCACCGACGGCCCCCTCAGTGCCGCCGCCACCGTGTATGGAACGACGCTCGGGTGGTCGGTCGCGAGTTATCTGACCATCGGGTTTCTGACCGTCGCGCTCCGGGTGGAGTCGAGCCGGGCGCTGCTCCTGATCGCCGCGGCCGCCGGCGGGATCTACTACTGGTTTGCCGGGCCGGCCACCGCCACCCAGCTCGGCGCTCCGATATGGTTGGCGGTCGGAATCCGGGC
The DNA here is from genome assembly GCA_043744895.1 of Gemmatimonadota bacterium. Classification (GTDB taxonomy): domain Bacteria; phylum Gemmatimonadota; class Gemmatimonadetes; order Gemmatimonadales; family GWC2-71-9; genus SHZU01. The sequence goes on from JAYTTT010000187.1 coordinate 12,958, forward strand.
GGCGGGAATCGGGTTGGTGGCGTGGTGGCTGGCTCGCGGGCTACTTCAGCCCCTTGGTTTTGGCGATCCACCGATCGACCATCGTGCCGACCACCTTCATCGGTAAACCACCGGCATCGAGAATCATCGCATGGAAGGCTCGCACGTCAAACCGAGGGCCGAGTTCCTGCTCGGCCTTCCGCCGAAGCCGCCAGAACTCGAGGGCGCCAACCTTGTAGCCTAACGCCTGCGCCGGGAGATCAACCGAGTACCGCAGCGTTTCCGAAGCGACCTCCGATTCCGCCGTCAGGGTATGGGCCCGCATGAACGCCATCGCGCTGTCTCGCGACCAGCCCAGCAGGTTCATGCCGGGATCCACGACGAGACGAGTGGTCAAGAACGCCTCGCTGATCAGCCGGCCGAAGGCATCGTAGGGATCGGCGTAGAGGCCGAGTTCGCCCGCCAGCGCCGAGGCATACTCGGCCCAGCCCTCAGCGTAGGCGGTGGTGTTGAAATCGCGGCGAAGGAGCGGGAGGTCGGCATTCTCCTGGGCCAACGCGATCTGAAAATGGTGACCGGGCACCAGTTCGTGATAGGCGATCGGAGCCACTTGGAAGAGGCTCCGCTTGCTCAAGTTGGACGCGTTATAGAAGTAGATCCCGACCGGGGACGCCGGCGTCGGCGGCTGATAGAAACCGTAGGTCTGCGACCCCTCGAGCGCGGGATTCAACCGGCGATACTCGGCGGGAGCCTTTGGCTGCTTGGAAAAGAGCTTCGAGACCAAAGGCTTGATGGCATCGTAGTATTTCTGGTACCGAGCGCCCACGTCCTCCGGTGTCTTGGCCAAGAAACGAGGATCCCGATTCATGGCGGTCAGGAATTCCTGGCGGGTCCCCTTGAAGCCGATCACGACCAAGAGGCTGTCCATCGGCGACTCAAGCTTGGCCAGGTGGTCGAGTCCGGTTTGGTGGATGACTTCCGGCGTGAGGTCGAGGGTGGTGTTCCGGGCAACCAGGTAGCGGTAGTACGCCTCGCCGCCTGGGTATTGCCGCAAGCCGACTTGGTCGGGCGCGGCCTTGGAGTACTCGCCGCTCAAAAACTGAGTCAGCCGTTCCAGCGCGGGGTTAATGGCCTCGTCCACCGTCCGGGCCACGGCCACCGAAAACGGGGCCCGGGCGGAATCCGGCAGCGCCGCGATCCGGGCGGGGGGCGGAGCATACGGGCTCTTGGTTCCCGCCGCCTTCATGCCGCCGAGCGCGCCGACGATCTGCTTGACCTCCGCCTTGGGCACCAATACGCCTCGCTCAACCCGGGAGGCCAAGCCGGATTGGATGGTATCGACGAGTGCCGCGATATCGCCGAGCCGCGCGAGGTATCGGGCCCGTGCCTCGGGAGTATCGAGCGGCATGTCGCGCCCCAAGAACAGCAAGGCGCTGGTCAGTGGGCTCTGGTACGGCGTGATCGTTCGGAGCGACAGCCAGTGGTACTTGGAGACGGTCGATGGGCCGACCGTACTTGAGCTGCGCCGACAGGCTGCCTTGAATCGTGTATTCATGGGCCGCGTCGAGCAGCCGGGTGAGGGCCGCCGACGAATTGGCGGGGGCCGCCTTGGGCGCCTTGGAGCATCCGGTGGCAGCCACGAGGAGCGCAACAGCGAGATAGGATCTGGTCATGGCCTGAGGTGGGATCGGTTACGGACGGCGCTATCGGCGAGGGCCCGGCGCACGACGTCCAGGAGAAAGTCCGGACTTTCATAAGGATAGTTGTGCCCGATGCCGGCCGGCGTGTGGATCAGCTCGGATCACCGGGAGATTCGGACGTACCGCATCCGGATCGCGCCGACCATCGCGGCGGTCGAGAGCCCGCTCCACGAGTGCGAGAGGAACGAGTACAGGGCGTCGGTCACTTCCAGATCGCAATCTCGGACATCGGTTTCCGGTGGATATCCGGCACCTGGGCGTCCTTGGCCGGATAGCCCACCGGCATCACTAGCATCGCCTTCTCGTTGGCGGGCCGGCCCAGCAACTCCGCCAAGAATCCCATCGGGTTCGGCGTGTGGGTGAGCGTCACCAGGCCCATCAGGTGGACCGCCGCGATGAAGAAGCCCGCCGCGATACCGCAGGATTCTTGAGTGTAGTAGTACGTGCGCTTGGTGCCGTCCGGCCGCACGCCGTGCGACTGCCGAAAGAGCACCACGACCCAGGGCGCGTCGGTGAGATGCGGTTTGTGTTCGTCGGTGCCGAGCGGGGCCAGGGCCTCGGTCCAATCCGCCGGCGCCCGACCGTGATAGAACTCGTACTCTTCCTTTTCGGCGGCCTCGCGGATCTGCCGCTTCAAGTCGGGGTCCGAGACGGCCACGAAGGTCCACGGCTGCTGGTGGGCCCCGCTGGGCGCGGTTCCGCCGGTTCGAATGGCCCAGTCGATCAGCTCTTTCGGCACCGGGTCAGTGGCGAAGTGACGAGTGGTCCGCCGCCGGTTCATCTCCGCGTAGAAAGCCCGGGCCTGTTCGGTGGATTCGGCGAGCGAGTGGCGGGTAAACTGGAGGGGAACGAATGGGTACGATTGGGCGGCGAACTGGTCGCGGGTCGAGTTGTCCATGCTGTGTCCGTCTCATGCCGATGGGTTGGACCGCGCCGGCTCAGGCGCGGGGAATTGACCGACTCCCGGCCGGCCAGTGGCCACTCAGAAATCCTTCGATGGCGTTCAGCGTTTCCCGGGGGCGCTCATACTGGGGCCAATGACCGACGCCCGGAAGCACCAGGAGGCGGGCGTTTGGCTGCCCGGCAACCCATTCGCGGGCACCCTCGACTGGGAAATTGTCGCGATCGCCGTGGATGACGAGCCGCGGAATACTGACCCGTCCGAGACTCGAACGCCAGTCGAAGTCGCCGAACGAGGCGAGGATGGCCTGGACCATGATTCCATATCGGGTCGGCCACTCGTTCGGTGAGTCACACACGTCCGGCGCCAGATGGCTCATCTTCGGGTCGCCGAACGTGGCTGGGTTCGAAAGACTGGCCAGCTCGCGGCAGAGCCCGGCCTCGTTGCTCTTGAATTCGCCGGCCGCCACGCGGACGTTCAGCCGCGCCTGGGCCGCTGAATCGATCCGGGCCTGCTGGCGGGCCTTCATCAGGTCCCAGTACGGAACCCGCCTTGGGGCAAGGGAGGCGAGTTGAACGAGCCTCGTAACCCGGCCGGGGTACCGCAAGGCGTACAGGTAGTATTCCATGCCGAGCGCCGACCAGGCAATCAGCGCAAACGACTCGGCCCCAACCGTCTTCCGAATCGTTTCGAGGTCCGCAAGATCGGTTTCGATGGACACTTTGCTGGCCGGCACGGTGTCCGACAGCCCGCGACGCCGAGGGTCGAACAAGACCACCCGCCGCCCACGAGCCAGCCGGTCGAAGCTCTTCCGATGGTAGAGCGCGGCGGGAATGATGACCGTCTCGGCCCCCTGGCCCACGACCCGGTACCAGAGGCGAACACTGTCGGGAGTCGTCACAAACCCGTCGCGTTCGCGGGGGCCGTTTCGCTGAGCCGCCGCTGAGTGGACAACCAGAAAGCCCGCCAACGCTCCCCCAACACCCGCTCGGCGGCATTTCATCATTTCGTCACCGGCTCACGTCACGGAGGCATCGACGGGCGTTGGTTTCGGGGCGGTCGAGCACCCGGCGAGCAACGAGAAAAGCGCGACCATCCCGCGGCGTGAGATCATGGTGTGAGATGGGTTTCGAACGAAAGTCATCGAGCCACTCCTGGCTGAAATCTAGGGCGCTGGCGCCTTTGACGAGCGAATGGCGCTGTCGGCCAGGGCTCGGCGCACCACGTCCACGAGAAATTCCGGCGTTTCAAAAGGGCGACGACCTGGTATCCCTCCGCGGCGCGGTGCTCCGGACGGTCACCGAAGCCGGGCTGGCCGAACGGGACGTCACCAGCCGGACCGAGTACCAGGAGGTGCTCGAACGACGATTCGGAATCCGGCTGCCCGCCGCCGAGCTGGACGCTTTGTGGCAGGCGGTGTGGGCCCGCCACCTGGCGTGGCGGGCGGCCGAATGAATCAGGTGCCGCAGCACCCCGGCCCGCAGCAGGGCTTCCGGGCCCGAACGAAAGCGCTCATGAACTTCCCGTCCACCAACGGGGCCATGGCGTCGACGTCGATACCCTCCGCAGCCAGGAACTCCCGGGCATCGTCAATCTGGTAGATCCGAGTCGGCTCCAAGTCGACATCGCTGAAACCGGCCGCCTCGAGTTTGGTCCGGTATTCCCCGACCTCCAACGCCCCAGCGATACACCCAACCCAAAGCTCCATGTTGCGCCGAAGCACCTCGGGCACCTCGCCGTTGACCACGACGTCCGACACCGCAAACCGTCCGCCTGGCTTGAGGACCCGGAACGCCTCCTTCAACACCCGGTCTTTGTCGGCCGAGAGGTTGATGACGCAGTTCGAGATGATCACGTCAACCGAATTGCTCGGCAGCGGAATGTTCTCGATTTCACCCCGGAGGAACTCGACATTGGTGAGCCCCGATTTCTTCAAGTTGGACTGCGCCAGCTGAAGCATCTCGTCGGTCATGTCGAGACCATAGGCCTTGCCGGTCGGGCCGACCCGCTTGGCCGAGAGCAGGACGTCGATCCCGCCGCCGCTGCCGAGATCGAGCACCGTCTCCCCCGCCTTCAACTCGGCCAAGGCCGTCGGGTTGCCGCAGCCCAGCGAGGCCAAGACCGCCTCGACCGGCAGCCCTTTCTGCTGGGCCTCGTCGTAGAGCCCCGAGGTGATCGGGTCGACCGACCCGGTTCCACACTCCGCCCCGCCACAGCAACTGTTCGATTTGCCGGCGGTGACCCGGGTGGCCGCCTGCCCGTACTTCTCCTGCACGATTGCCTTCACGCTGGACGTCGTCATGGTGCCGTCTGTTCTGGGTTGAGTTCGAGGTGCATGGCCACCGCCGAGGCGGGACAGATGCCGTTGAATTGGGTGGACTGGCGCACTGAGCCCGGCGCGGCGGCCGGGTCGATCGGCTGGAAACCGAACCGTGGGAAGTAATCCGCCGCGGTTGTGGTAAGGAGGGTCACTGTTTCAAGCCTCCGGCTCCGAGCTAAGTCGAGAGCCGCTTCGGTCAGCGCGCCGCCCAGACCGGTGCCCCGGCGGGTCGATGTCACAGCCACCGACCGAAGGAGCGCATGTCGGTCATAGATCTCGAGCCCGGCCGCCCCAACAATCGCGCCGGCATCTTCCGCCACCAGAAAGGTGGCGAGATGATCGGCCAGGCCGGCCAGCGGAAGCTTGGCGTCCTCCAGCAACGCCGCGAGCCGAGGCCAGTCGGCCGGCGTCGCGGAACGCAGGGTTGGGGTCAGCAACACGCCGCACCTCCGTCAAGGCCCGATCGCGCCGCGGCGCTGGCGGTGAGCCGCTGGAGCAGCACCACGGCGCCGCGCCGCACCTCGGGACCAAAATCCTCAATCATCGCGGCCTGCTCAGCGACCAAATCGTCCCGGATCCGTTCGTGGAGCCGGCGACCGGCGGCGGTAACATCCAATCGCATGGCGCGGGCGTCGTTCGGGTCGGGGCGCCGGCTGACGTAGGCCTTCCGCTCCAATGCGGCCACGACCCGGCTCGCGGTGCTCTTGTCGAGATAGAGCTCGGCCGCGAGCGCGTTCAGGGTACAGGGGCCGAGCTTGAGGAGGGCCTCCAAGGCATAGCATTGAGTGACCGACACGTCGTGGCAACAGATCCGGTCCCGGTCGCGAAATTGGTAGACCCGGAGGAGGGCGGAGAGCGCGTCGTAGAGTTCGGCGGCGTCGGCAGAGGCCGGTGTGCGGGCGGTCAGCATAGTTGTTACTGCCAACTATAGTGTCGAGTCACCATCCACGCAAGGCCTCCGTTTCACGATTGCTCCTGGTCGCTGCCGTGACATTCCGCCCCTGGCACCGTACGTTCCCCGTCACACGAGACCTCGCGGGAGATCACGATGGAGCCATTGGGACACCAGGTGATCGGCGACGGCCCCGAACCGGTGATCGTCCTCCACGATTGGATGGGTGACCACCGGAACTACGATCCCATGGTCCCCTACCTCGATCGCCACCGGTTCACCTATGCCTTCGCCGATCTCCGTGGGTACGGGCTTTCCCGGGATCGATCGGGACGATACGACCTCGCTGAAGCCGCCGACGATGTCCTCGCACTCGCCACCCACCTCGAATGGCCCCGGTTCCATCTGATCGGTCATTCGATGTCGAGCCTCGTGGCGCAGCAAGTCGCCGCCACGGCCGCAGAGCGAGTGGCAACCCTGGTCCTGCTCACCCCGGTTGCACCGGCGGGGATGGAGGCGTCCGCGGAGGTGCTCGGCTACCTCGAACACGTTGCCATGAATGAAGCGGCCCGCCATGACGGGCTCGCGAACCAATGGGGCGACCGGCTGTCGAATCAATGGCTCGAGTTCAAACTGCGGCGCTGGTCGGAGTCGGCCCGCCCTGAGGCGTCGCGGGGCTACGTCCGGATGTTCGGCGCCACCGCCGTTGGGGGCCGCCCTCGAGCGGATCTTTCAGTGCTGGCCGTCGTCGGGGATCGCGACAGCGAGCCCTTTCAGGAACCGACGGTGCGCCAAGGCCTATCCTCATACTCCCGACTTGAAATCTCGGTGTGCCCGAACGCTGGTCACTACCCCATGCAGGAAACCCCTGTCGCCCTCGCGAGTACCGTTGAGCGGTTTCTTCACGGCAACCCGGTCCGATAACGATGCTCCGACTCCGCACCGCACTCTGCCTCAGTACCCTGCTCTCGGCCGGATCTTGCCGAAGCATCCAAACCACCCCGTCACCGATCGACCAGTTCTCCTACCACCTCGGCACCATCGGCGGCTTCGGCGAGCTGGTCAACTCCGGCGTCAAGAAACTGGCGCTGAGCGCGGTGTTGCCCCCCGCGGAGATGGAGCGGTTCCTTCCCGAAGCGCTCCAAGTCGCGGCGCGAAACCACGTCCAGCTCTATCGCGAGTCGAGTCTGCTGGTGACCGACCTGTTCCCCGCCGACGTGGCCAAGGGAAAAGACGTCCTCCTTGTCTACCACGGGACCACCAAGGACGAATATCTCCAGCTCAAGGCCGACGCCCTGAAGCTCGAACAGGCCGGGCAGTACACCGGGCGGCCACGCGAAGACATTGCCCGGCGATTCGGGCGGATGCTGAGCTACCCGGTAACCCGAATCAACGAACTCCTCGCCGAGCAGACCGGGTTCCGCACCCTCCGCGATTTCGGGATTCGAGCCAGCAACCTCTTCCTCTACTACCGGGACCTCAGCCGCGCCACCGCGTTCTATCGGGAGACGCTCGGCCTTGAGTTGGTGGCCGACTACCAGATGGCCAAGATCTTCCGGATGACCGAAGACTCCTACCTGATTCTGGTCGATGCCGCCAAGGGAATGCATCCCGCCGACGAACCGAAGTCGGTCGCGGTGGCGCTCCTCACCGATCGATTGGAGCAGTGGCATGCCTATCTCGGCACCAAGGGGATCGCCCCGCGCACTCCGTTTGCGCCGACGCCGGGACGGGCCCATGATGGATTCGTGATCGAGGATCCCGAGGGATACCTCCTCGAGTTCGAGCGCTTCAACCCGCACCCGGAGAACGAGAACTTCGTCCCCCTGATCAAAGGCACGGCGACCGTCCGGGCGCCGAGCAGCACGCTGCCCGTGGGACTCGGCTTCAACGCGACGATCACCTGGCTCTACTACCGGGACCTCCCGCGGATGGAGCGCTTCTGGGGAGAGGTCATGGGGCTTCGGCAGGTGGTCGATCAAGGGTGGGCCAAGGTCTATCAGGGCTCTCGTACCGGCTTCATCGGGCTGGTCGATGAGCGGCGGGGCATGCACCGCTCGACCGAGAAGAAGGCGGTGAACGTCTCGTTCATCATCGACGACATCGATGGGTGGTTCCGCTCCGTCACGCAGCGCGAGTCGTTCGCCTTGCGGGGAACGGCTGTCACCGACGATGAGGCGGGGCGGTACCGGGCGTTCGTCGGGTATGATCCCGAGGGATACTTCCTGGAGTTCGACCGGTTCCGCGTCCATCCGCTGAACCAGGCCCTGATGTCACATCTCGGATCCACCCCAACCAAGTAGTCCAAACGAGAGGCCTGAGATCATGATGACCCGGCTGCGATCCCTGACCTTCTTGTGCCTGATCGCCGGCGCCTCCGGGCTCCGGGCCCAGACCATCGGGTCCCACCCCCGAGTCAAGGAAGCCGTGGCCGCGTACGAGAAATGGCTGGACGGCGAACGGGCCTTCAAGAAGATCCCGGGCATCGCCTCCGCGCTGGTGATCGACCAAGAGGTGATTTGGCAGGGCGGCACCGGCTCCGCCGATCTGGCCCGGAAAACCCCCGCCACGCCGAGCACCCTCTACAGCATCTGCTCGATCTCGAAGCTCTTCACCAGCATTTCGGCCCTCCAGCTCCGAGACCAGGGGAAGCTCCGGCTCGACGACCCGGTCGCCAAGCACCTGCCGTGGTTCACTCCGAAGACGGCGTATCCCACGGACGGACCCATCACGATCGAGGGGTTGCTCACTCACGCCTCGGGCCTTCAGCGAGAATTCGCCGACACCCTTTGGCTCGAACCCAACATGGCGTTCCCGACCGCCGACGAACTGGTGAAGGGTGTCGCCGAACGGGAGGTGAGCTACCGGCCCGAGAAGTATTTCCAGTACTCAAACTTGGGCTTCACGCTGGCCGGGGCGGTCGTGGCGGCCGCCTCGGGACAGTCGTACGCCGATTACGTCCAGGCCAACATCCTCGGACCGTTAGGCCTTTCCAACACGTTCTCCGAAATGCCGCCCCAGGAACGGGGCAAACGCCTCGCGACCGGATACAGCGGCGTCGATCGCGACGGCAATCGGCACCCGATGCCGTTCTATCAGACCAAGGCCATGGCCCCGGCGGCGGGGTACGCGTCCTCCGCGCTCGATCTGGCCCGGTTTGCGTCGTGGCAGTTCCGGTTGCTGGAGCGGGGCGGCACTGAGGTGCTCGCCGCCACCACGCTTCGGGAAATGCAGCGGGTCCATTTCATCGACCCGGGCTGGGAAACCACCTGGGGTCTCGGCTTCGAGGTCTGGCGCCGCAACGACAAGACCTTCGTCGGGCACGGCGGCAGCTGCCCCGGGTACCGAACTCAGTTGTTGCTCAAACCCGACGAGAAGATCGCGACAATCGTGATGGCCAACACCTTCGACACTGACGCGTCGAGCCTGGCCCAGCAAGCGTACGAGTTCCTGGGGCCGGCCGTACGAGACGCCCGGGCCGATTCCACCCATTCGATTGCCGCCGCTGACACCGCGCTCTCCCGCTACCTCGGCAGCTACTGGAGCTTTGGGGGCGAGATGGAAGTGATCCGGTGGCAAGGCGGCCTGGCGACGATGCCGGTACCAAGTGCCGACCCGGTCAAGAGCATCACCCGCTACCGAAAAGTCGGCGAGCACACTTTTCAGGAGATCCGCAAGGACGGCGAACTGGGCGAGCGGATGACGTTCGACCTCGGCCCCGACGGGAAGCCGATCCGGGCCCGGACCAACTACCTGATGGCCCGGCTGCGCTAACAGACCCGATTCGAGTACATTCTCGGTATGAAACCGATCCAGCCAATCCTATTCGCGGCGGCCGGCCTCGCCGCCGCCGCGCTCCCGCCGCTGTCCGCTCAAGACGCGAGCCGCCCGTCCATCGATCAACTCCAGTCCGTGATCCCGACGATCGGGCCCAACGAGGCGCCGGTCTGGTCCGCCGATGGGGCCAATTTGCTCTATATCGGCGGTGGCGATGGCGGCCTCTGGATGGTCAACGCCACCGGGGGCACCCCGATTCGGCTGGCTGAAGCCCTCGGCGGCGCGACCCAGCTTCGCCGCTCGCCGGATGGCCGGCTGGTGACCTACGTCAAGAACGTGACCGGCGGCAACGACATCTTCGGCTGGGATCTGGCCGCGAAGAGCGAGCGGCGGATCACGAGGTTGTCGGGCCACGTCCGTTCCTACTCGTGGTCGCCGGACGGCCGGTCGATCGCCCTGGCCAACGACCGGAACGGGAGCGAGGATATCTGGGTCGTGAACGCCGCCGATGGCGCGGCAAAGCGGCTCACCACCAGTCCCCTCTACGAGGGCTTTCCCTCGTGGACCCCCGACGGCGGCACGATTCTGTTCACCCGGCTCGATGCCCGCTGGGTCGACCACGATGTCTTCGCCATCGCTCCCGCCGGCGGACCGGCTCGGGCCGTGCTCGCTGACAAAGACTTCTTTGACTATCGCCAGGGCGCCTCGTTCGGCTTCGTCCGGGTCTCGCCGAATGGGAAGACGATGCTGTTCCGTTCGCAGCGAAGCGGCTGGGCCACCTATTGGGTGGCGCCCCTCGCCGGCGGGGTGCCGCGTCAGCTTGCTCCCGAAGCGGCCGACCAGAGCGATGGGCGGTGGTCACCCGATGGGAGCCAGGTCCTCTTTTTGTCGATGACCAACGGCACCCAGAGCCTCAAAGCGGCGCCCGCGGCAGGAGGTCCCGCGCGGACCGTGGTGGCGCCGAGCGTCGGGCTGGTGACGCGGGCCGAGTGGTCGCCGGACGGGAGCCGGATCTCGTACGGCTTCGGGACGCCCACGATGGCCCAGGATCTCTTCGTGGTGGCGGCCACCGGCGGTACGCCCACCCAGCTCACGTTCTCGGATCCGAGCGGTGCGGTGGCGAACGAGCTAATTGCGCCGGAAAAGATCAGCTGGGTCAACGACGGCCTGACCATCAACGCCTATCTCTACAAACCGAAGAATCTCCAGGCGGGCGAACGGGCCCCGGTCATCATGTACGTCCACGGCGGCCCGACCTCGCAGTTCAGCGACGGTTACCAGCTCCAGCCCCAGTTCTTCGCGAGCCGCGGCTACGTGGTGATCGCGCCGAACGTCCGAGGCAGCTCAGGTTACGGGAAACGGTTCGAGGACCTGAACAACCGTGACTGGGGTCACGGCGACCTCCGCGATGTGCTGGCCGGGGTGGCGTGGGCCAAGAAGCAGTCGTACGTCAATCCGGAAAAGATCGGGATTACCGGGATCAGTTACGGCGGGATGCTCACGATGTACGCGATTTCGTTCGCGCCGGGGGTGTTTCAGGCTGCGATTTCGGGGTCGGGCTATGGCGACGTGAAGGACTTCCACAACATCGTCCCGGTCCTCCAGCATAGCCAGCTGCTCCACTACGAGTTGGGCCGATGGCCGTCGACGCCGGCGGTGGAAGCGATCTACCAACGAAGCTCGGCCATCCTCAAGGCCAAGGACGCCACCGCCCCGGCCATGATCATCCACGGGTACGGCCTCGATGTGCTCGACACCGACTACGCGGCCTGGAAGTTTGCCCGGGAACTGGCCAAGCACTCCAAACTGGTGGAATACAAGGCCTACCCGGGTGAGACCTACTACGTCTACGGCCGGGAGAATACCAAGCAGATGCTCCAGGACATGTTGGGGTTCTTTGAACGGTATTTGAAGGATTAGGGGCTCGGCACTCGGCACTCGGCACTACTCGTGAATGGCGTCGGCCATCGGGTGCTCGAGATTGCGGCCGGCACGGGCGTGGTGACGTGTCACTTGGCGAAGGCCGTCGGCGGCCTCTTCATCTTCAGCGTGTGGGATCGACTGGATGGTCTCCACCGAGGCCTTGCAGGTTAGCTTGACAATTCATAAGCGACTGCTTATATATCGTCTATGACGGCGGCCGTGGTCGAAGACAAGATCTTCCAGGCGCTGGCGGACCCCAGCCGCCGGGCGATCTTCGAGTCACTCACCCGTGGCGAAGCAGCGGTGAAGGACCTCACCGCGCGCTTCGACATCTCGCAGCCGGCGGTCTCGCAGCACCTCGCCACTTTGAAAAACGCCGGCCTCGTGAACGGCCGGCGCGAAGGGCGCTGTGTCTACTACCGGGTGAAGCCGCGCGGAATGAAGCCGCTCATCGACTGGATCGCGCACTACCGCGCCTTCTGGACGGAGCACGTCGATCGCCTCGACAAACTGCTGGAGAAAATGGACGAATGAACCCCATCGACAAAACCGCCCCATCGCAAACTGACTCCATTGCATTCGAATTCGATTTGCCTCATTCGCCACAGAAGGTGTGGCGCGCGCTCACCGACCCCGTGCTGCTGGCCGAGTGGCTCCTGCCTGTTGTCGGGTTCAAGCTGGAGCCGGGGGTCGCGTTCACGTTCAGGACCCCGCCGTACCCCGGGTGGGACGGCACCGTGAACTGCCGGACCCTTGAGATCGAAGCGGATCGGAAGCTCAGCTACACCTGGGTCGTCGGCGACATGTTGGACACCGTCGTCACCTTCACGCTCACCCCCATGGCGTCGGGCACCCGCCTGTCCCTGGTGCAGTCGGGCTTCAAGCCGGACCAGAAGCAGAACTTTGGTGGCGCGCGCTACGGCTGGAAGCTGATGGGCGGGAAGCTCGTCGACCTACTCGCGAGGATCCCATGAACTGGAACAACCGGATTCGGCAGATCCACCGCTGGGTGTCCATCGTCTTCACGGCGACCGTCATTGCCAACATCGTCGCCTTGTCCTTGGGATGGGGGCAGCCTCCAGCCTGGGTGACCTACTCGCCGCTGCCCCCGCTCTTCTTGCTCCTGTTCACCGGTCTGTACTTGTTCGTGTTGCCGTATGCCACCAAGTGGCGCAGCGCGCGACCGACCGGATGACGAAACGACGGTCGGCAGGCAAGGCCAAGCCGGTAAAACTCCTTTCGGGCGGCAATCCTCAGATCGCAAAGGCCGGCGGCGACGCCCCGGTGGAGGCGTACATCGCCGCGCTGCCGGATTGGAAGCGCGATATCGGACGCCGGCTCGACGCGCTCATCGCGCGGAAGGTGCCCAGCGTCCGCAAGGCCGTGAAGTGGAATTCGCCGTTGTACGGCATCGAAGGCCAAGGCTGGTTCTTGGGGATCCACACCTTTACCCACTACGTCAAGGTGGCGTTCTTCCGCGGCACATCGCTGCGACCAGTCCCACCCGGTGCCAGCAAGAGCAAGGACACGCGCTATGTCGACATCCGCGAGGGGGAGCTCGACCTGGAGCAGATGGCGAGGTGGGTCAAGCAGGCCGCCGCGTTGCCCGGCTGGGTCCCGTAGCCGACGCCGGTATCTGCGAATCTTTCCGACGAGGCAATGATGAAACGCGCCGGGACCAGACAAGAAGACGAGTCCGCAGCTCAGCTGATCAGCAAGAGAATCACCGACCTCGGCGACTGGCGCGGCGAGACGCTCGGCCGGATCCGCACGCTGATCAAGGAGGCAGACCCCGACATCCTCGAGGAGTGGAAGTGGATGGGGACGCCGGTCTGGTCGCACGACGGGATCGTTTGCACCGGCGAGACCTACAAGAAGGTCGTGAAGATGACGTTCGCCAAGGGCGCCTCCCTGAAGGACCCCTCCCGCCTCTTCAACTCGAGCCTCGATGGAAACGTGCGACGAGCCATCGACATCCACGAGGGCGAGGCGATCGACGCGCCGGCCCTGAAGGCGCTGATCCGTGCGGCCGTGGCCCTGAACGGTGCAGCCAAGAAGGCTGCGCCCCCCAAGCGCGGAGGACCGAAATGACTTTCCTGGTGGATTTGCCGGGTTCGCCCGCGGGCTGTACTGTGGAGCCTGGCCACCGGGGCTCGAGCGGCAGACGACTCGCGTCGATGCCTACCGGCCGGCGGCGACCTTCGTCGCCAGCTCGATGAAGCGCGGCCGCCGTGCGACCAGGTAGGCGGTCCCGGGCACCTGCCCCGCGGCGGCGGACCCGGTGCCGGCACTGGTCGCGTGCATCGATCCCACGTTCGACACCACCGCGACCACTGCGTCGGCGCCCTCCACCCAATAGAACGATCCGGTGAAGCCGAGCCCATCCCCGCTGTGGCCGATGATCGCCGGTCCCCGCTGGAAACCACTCGGTCAGGAACTTCATGCTCTCGGGTTTGAGCAGCCGCCCGTCCCGGAGGGCCACCGCGTAGCGCGCCAGATCCCTGGCGGTGGCCACCATCCCGCCCGCGGTCCATTCCACCGAGAGATTCGACCGGCTCGCGTCAATCAGACCGGGGCGGATCTCGGGGAATGCGGGGTTGATGCCGGCATCGTGACGGAAGGTCGGAGTCGCCCAGTGATAGCGATGGGCCACCCGGGCCTCCGGTACGGGTTCGAACCCTTCGAGGTGGATGTCGGCGAGTCCGAGCGGGACCAGGATCCGGCGGTGGATCTCGTCCCCGGCGTCCGCGCCAGTCACCTTCTCGATCACCATGCCGAGGAGAGTGAAGTTGGTGTTCGCGTAGCTGAACGCTTTTCCGGGTGGGGCCAGCGGCTGGTGTCCTCTGATATAGGTCAGCGTGGCCGTCTTACCCCAGATCCGGGTCGGATCAAGCCGGTCGCCCCGGCCTTCGTGAATCCAGGCGGAGTCGTCTTCCCAACTCGGCACGCCACCCGTGTGGTTGAGCAGTTGGGCGATGGTGGCCTGGTCGGCGTTCGGAATTCCGTCCACCGCCGCGCCCAGGAGGCTTGCCGCGGTGGCGTTCAGGTCGAGCCGCCCCTCCTCGGCGAGCTGGAGGACCACGACCGCCGCGAACGTCTTGGTGATGCTGCCGACGCCGAAGAGCATGTCCGCGCGGACCGGCGTGCCGGCCTCGAGATCGGCCTGGCCGGCGACCCCGGTCCAGACCACACCGGTGCTGTTCGCCACCGCCGCGGAAATGCCCGGTAGGCCGGCGGTGACGGCCTGATCGAGGAGTGCCTGCAGCTCCGCGGCGGCGGCGTGGTCGGCGACCGGGGTGGCGTCCGGCGATTTGCAGGCGGACAGTGCCAGGATGCCCGCGAGGGCGAGTCGTTGGTGAGACATCACATTAGGGCGTCAAGACAGCCCGCTCAAGGAAGGAGGATGGTCGTCGGTCGGGCTCAGGGATCCGGCGGCGCACCGCCCATCAGTTGCCGGACGAAGTAGTCCCACCGCCGGCGCGTGGTAAATCGCGCATAGCGCCCCGAGTCCTGCTGGCCGAACCCGAGCGTTAGGAACGACCACCGCGTCAATGATCAGCTCGCAAGCTCCGCGGAGCGGGAAGGGGGTCGGCCGGGGGCGCGCCAGGGATCTTGGGCGGGCCGTGGGCATCCCGCGATCCCAACGCATGCGGCACCCGCCCGCTCATCCCCAAGCGCCCCCGGCCGACCCCCTTCCCGCTCCTACACCCACATCAAGTGCCGCCGGTTGCGCTGCACGCATAGCTCGCGGCGTTGTTTGAGTCTCCGGTTCCCGAGTACTTCGGGAAGGTGCCATACTCGCACACGGGTCTGGTGTAACTCGCCGCGCCGGAACGGGCGAGCCGGCTGCCGATCAGGCGCTCCGGCGCGGCACCGCGCTCCACCCAACTCTGGAGCGCCCCGAACAGCGGGAAGGCGTCGGCACCTGACCCAGTGAACATGTGCCCCAACCCGGGCGCAGCGTAGTATCGAGCGAAGCCGCGGACCGGCGCCTTCCCCATCTTGGCTTGCACGGTCTCGAACCACTGGGCGGTTCGCTCGGGCGTCACACAGTAGTCACCCGTGCCATGGATGATGATGAGCCTGCCACCCCGCGCCGCGAATTTGGCAAGGTCAGGACTCGTCGCGTCGATCAACTCGGAGTAGCGGAGGTAGTCTTTCGACCACTTGGCGGGGTCATGGCGCATGATGCCGGTGACGGGGTCGTCGGTCACCGTCTTGACGATGTTGTCGGCCGCGATGTAGTCGAACGCGTCGCGAGCGGCGAAGGAGGTGCCGAAGAGGAAGCCGGCAAAATCGCTGAGCGGCCCGCCCGGGCCATAACGCGCGTAGCCGATCAGCCCATCCGCCATCTCGGCGTCGACCCGCTTCGGGCCCATCCACAGCCGCATCGTCTCAGCCTGGCCCGGGGTGAGACAGTTGCCGTCGCCCGCGCTCTTGCAGACGATCGTGGTCGGATCGAACCGGCAGCCGCGGTAGTCGGATATGACCCCGTCCTCGAGGCGGTCGAGCCGGTCGCACGCGGCGAGCTCGGCCGCTTGGAACACCTGGAGCTGCTTCTGGTCGAGCCAGTTGTCGGGATGGGCGTAGATGTGCTGCATGATCGGCGTCAGGTTCGCCGCGAAGGCGGTCTGACTGATCGCCGGCGCGAGGGCCAGAATGCCGTCGTAGTCCTCGGGATGCCGCTGTGCCGCCATCAGGCCCTGTCGGCCGCCGTTCGAGAGCCCAAACATGTAGCGCCTGGTCGGCGCCTTGCCGTAGAACGCCTTGGACACCGCCACCATGGTTCCGAGGAGGCGGTGATTGGCTTCTGAGGCGTGGTTCTCGAGGGCCGAGGGATTGTGGACCGACCAGGTGTAGTCGATCGACGGCGCGGCGCCGCGCCCCTGATGCCCCGAGTCGCTCCCGCCGGTGACGAACGCCGTGACGTCGGCCGGGGCGCCGCCCATTCGGCCGAGGAGCTCGCGCCACCAGGGCTGCTCCATCGAGACCACCCCGTCGAACCCGCCGCCTCCGATGGTGAGGGTCTTTCCGTTCCAGGCCGCGGGCGCGGGAAGATCGATCCGGAAGGTGATGGTCGAGGTGGGTGACGAGACGATCCGGCCGCGGACCACGCAGCGAGCGGATATCCCGCCGCTGTCGGGGGCGAACCGGGTGGTCAATACCTCGGCGCGATACGGGAGCGCCTTGGGCGAGAACCGTCCGCACGCGGCCGGAAAGGACCCGGCGGGACGAGCCTGCGCGTCGGCCCCCGCGGTGAGG
>JAYTTT010000188.1:0-8115 GCA_043744895.1 Gemmatimonadota bacterium
AATGGGCCAGCCCGAGCTGATCGTCGTCTTCGAGGATCGACCCCGCGTTGACCACCAGCCGAAGCTCGGCCCGCTTCTCGGGCCGGGTGTTCTTTCGAACGTAGTAACGGACTCCGTTGGGCAACCGTCCTGTCGTCACGGCCGGGTCGAGCGGGAGGCGGCCGGCCGGGGTGGCCTGCCACAGGGTCAACAGCAGTGAGACAATCAGCACGGTGGACTCAAGGCATGAGAATGAAAGCGCGCTGGCTGGTGGCGGTCGTGCCCCCGGCTCGTGCTTCCAGACGAAGGAGATAGCGCCCCGGTTTCTGGCGTCGCAGGTCGAGTTCGAAGGCTCCGCCCGAGGCCTGCCACCGCAAAGTTAGTAACCCATCGCCGATCCGGCCCGGGAACCCTCGTCGGATTGGCGTGATCGACACCGCCAGGTCGAGGGAATCGTGGGTCTGGCCACTGGCTTCCCAGTAGATCCCGACCGGGGTTTCCCTGGAGATCTGGGTGGTTGCGAGGGCCCGGGCGGTGGCCCCTTCGAGACTTTCCGGGAGCTGGTCGTCCACGGAGAAGAAGAGCGGGTCGGACAGGATCAGCGGGCCGGTGGGCTCCTCGGGATCGAAGACCAGGCGAGCGGTGGCGACCTGGCGATGCCGTCGGCTCTCGACGCTTGCGATCGTCGGCTTGCCGGCCAGACGGACCAGGAGTCCGCCGACCGGCGCGGCTGAATCGGTTCGGGCCGTGGCCACGTCGTTCAGGGATTGCCCGATGGCCGTCAGGGCGACGATGGCGTCGGGCGTCCCGATCGATCCGGCTACGACGATGGTCGAGTCGCCCCGGGGAAACCGGGCAATCTGCGCGTTGTCGACGAGGATGAAGCGATCGGCGTAGGTTGGCGCATACCGAAACCGGGCCCGATCGGGCTCGAGGTCCCAGCGCCAGCTTCGGTCGGCGTTCCGGGCGGGAAAGAACTGATACGCGGGTGACCGCTGGTGTCCGGTTACCCCGGATGGCGCGAGCGACATCATCGATGGCTCATTCACCGACCACGCGGTCGACCAGCCGTACCGGAGCATCAGCTCTTCCATGTCCTTGCCCCAGGGGATGAAATGGGGCGAGCGGGCGAAAGTATGGAGCGCGACCATGGTGCGGCGCGACAGCAGCTCGGTCCGAACATCGTTCCCTGGCAGGGACAGCAGCGGCTTGGCCAGCAGGAACAGCGAATCGGCGAAGCGGCGGCGGCCGTCGCAGTCGAGGGGCTTGTTCTTGGCCGCGGCCTCCGATTCAAGAATCACGGACCAGTCGGTCCAGGCACAGCGGAGGCCGGCGGGCATTGCCGTCAGGGCGGCATCGAAGGCGGAGTCGGCGCTCGCGAACCGCTCGGCGAGATGGAGGGAGAGCCCCGCGAGGGCACTACACCACCACGGCGCGGCGCCGCAGCGAGCCGCGACCGTGAGGCCCGAGTCCGGTTGCTGATGCTCAAGGAGGTAGCGAACTCGCTGGCCGATCAGCCAATTGCTGGCGGGGCGATCGGCGTGGGCCAGGGCGAGGCTGGCGTTGAGCCGGGCCCGGGCGGTCTTCACTCCTTCCGGCTCCTTGGGCAGGCTGGTGTCGCCGGCGTCGTACCAATAGCAGAATCGGCCGATTCGCTCGTCGCACCGGCCTGTCGCCGCCGGAAGGACCGGGAGTTTCCGGTGCCGGTCGAACTCGAATGCCTCCTGGACGGCCCGGGCTCGGCTGATCGCGCGGCCGGAGTCAGGGGCCAGGAGCCGGATCGGATCAGGGGTCTGGACGGCGAGGGCCGCCGGGAGCAGCCACCACATGGGGATCAGCGAAAGAGGTGCTGGTAACGACGCTTGAACTCGGCCTTGCGGGTTCGGTCGTCCTTCCCAACGATCCCTCGGCAGCGACGGCCGGCGTGGGCGTCCCACCCTTCGGGCCAGGACTTGAACACCAGGGTTCGACAGGCTGGGCAGCGGACTTTGCGGCCCACCACCAGCGAGGCCGAAAGCTCTTCGCCGTTCGCGATGACGCCTTGATCGTCGGTGCGGGGTAGCAGGGATGCTTGTTCGACGACGCCCTCAAGCGGAACCGCTAGCCCCAAGGCTTCGAGACCCAGGGCGCAGGCGGCATTGATGATATCGCGGGATACTTGGGGATAGCGGCGGCTGAAATCGTCGAGGGAGCCACCGCGGTCGAGGTGGTCGATCAGGGCCTTGACCGGGACTCGGCTGCCGGCGAACACCGCGGTGCCTCGGCGGACGCCGGGGGCGCGGGTCACGACCTGGTGAAGGGGCCGCACGAGACCAAGGCCCCTATTGGGACCGGAGTGACCGGGCGATCAATCCGAGTCCACCGGCGAGGGCGCCGAGCATCATGAGGGTGTTGAACAGGCTGGTGGGCTGGAAGAAAATGTGGAGATTGGCAATGATGCCCAGCAGAATGATCAGCATCCCGCCCAGGGCGAGGAACCAGCCCACCGCCGAGCGGCCGCTGAAAAACAGGATCGCGATTCCGATCAGCAGCGGAATCAGCGACAATCCAAAGGCGTTGTAGCCGTAGAATGACCAGAATCCGGTGGTGACGGTGACTTGGTTCAGGATGAGATACCCGCCCCCAACAACCAAGGCCAGGCCGCCGAGGAAGGTGCTGACGCCGCCGGGGGTGCCGCCGGGGCCGGTGGTGGGGACGGGATCGGTCATTGGGCCTCGAGGGCGGCAGGGCGCATTGTCTTCGCGGTTAGAATCAGGGAACCTTCAGGATGGTCCAATGCTAACGCGAACTTGTCCGCTGGTCGAGGTAGCCGTCGATTCGGTGGCGTCGGCCACCATGGCCGCCGCCCTGGGTGCCGGCCGCCTCGAACTGTGCCAGGACCTCGAATTGGGCGGTACCACGCCGAGCCTGGGGCTGATCGAGGCGGTTCGGGAGCGGGTTACGATTCCGGTCGTGGTCATGATCCGCCCCCGAGCCGGCGATTTCGGGTATGGTCCGGATGAAATCCGGGTCATGGAACGCGATATCGGGCATGCCGCCCTGGCCGGGGCCAACGGGGTGGTCGTGGGGCCTCTGACGGCCGAGGGCGGGATCGATCACGAGGGTCTCAAGCGGTTGGTGGCGATTGCCGGGCCGATGCCGGTCACCTTTCACCGGGCGTTCGATTCGGTGACGAGGCCCCTCAAGGCGCTCGAGGTCCTGATGGCGAATGGGGTAGCCCGACTCCTCACCGCAGGGGGCGGGACCACGGCCTACGAGGGGCGGGCCGCGATTGGCCGGCTGGTGAGGCGGGCGGGCAGTGAGTTGACGGTCATTGCCGGTGGCGGGGTGACCGCGGAGCACGTGTCCGCCTTGGTGAACGCAACCGAGGTTCCTGAAATCCACCTGTCCGGCAGCTCCCTGGTACGGGTCACGGCCGGGGAATTTGGAATGACGCCGGTCCCGAATCCCGGCCGACTGATGCGGTTAATGGATGCACTTCGTAATCCCGGGCCCGCGGCCACGCGAGCGCGGCCCTGACTCTTGAGGTCTATGGAAACAGACCCGCCTGGGCCCCTGATCTAGGCCATGACCGCCAGTCTTCGCTCCAGGTTCGGGCCCAATTGAGCCACACCGAGAGCCGCAGTAGTCCCGTTCCCACTCCCTTGTTCGATCGCGATTCTCGCAGGCCTAATCATCGCAGCCTAATCAGAAGATGCGGTTCCTTCGCAGCCTAATCTCCGGATCCTGGTAAGTTTCGCAGTCTAAGACGGCCGCCCATCGGCTTGGCGGACCATTTCGGCTGCGGAAACGGGCTGATCACGTCGAATGGTGGTCATGAGCGCCGCATTTGCCTGATTAGGCTGCAGCCGCTAACGTATTAGGCGGACGCGAGGGGCGTTATCGCGGCATTTACTGATTCGCGGGCTGATTGGCGCAGGTCCAATACTAGTTAGAGGGCAGCCACCGGGTCTAATGTGAGACGAACACGCGCCCTTCTTGAAGCCCTCCTCGCCGCTGGAGCGGTCGGATCGTCGGCCTGCCACCGCGAGCCCACGGGCCCCGAGCCCACTCTCAAGATCGCGGCCTGCGACACCGTCGGGATAGTATCGATCAGTCCTGGACCCAGCCCTGTGATCGCGTGGAGCGCCCCCTGCGGACTCGGTAGCGTGTCCGTCTTCCGAGCGGTGGACACGGTTGAGATGTGGAGCGCTTTCAACGAGGACAATCAACTGGTGAGCCCGCTCACCTACGGCGTGAGGCCCTCGAACGCCACCCCGGGCTCCCCAGCCATCCCCCTCGTTGCGGGACAAACCTATCGTCTTCTCCTCGGCTACAACCCGCCCGCCCCGGCGGGGGCCGTCATCCGCTTTATTGCGGTCGTGTCCCAACAGGAGTTCGTTCCGTAGGCCAACACCGTGCCGGAAGCGATCCCACCTCGGCTGCCCTCTAACCCGTGCTTGCAGGCGGACGGGCGCTCAGGGCTCCGTTTGACAAGTCGCGGCCGCGCCCCGATGTTGATCGGTGGACGGCGCGGCCGCTCGGTTCCGTGCGGCGCCCGCCGCTGAAGCACAATTCGTTAGCCAGACGACCGCACGTATTCTCAAGAGATCCGCAATGACCCGCTCGAAGGCGCCGAAATCTGGAGATAGGCTGGTTGCCGACCTTGAGAGCCATGTCAAGTTTCTGCGTGAGGCGCTTGCCAAACTCCCCGGCGAACCAGACAGGTACAAACAGGTCGCGGCAAGTCTTCGGGTTCTTCTCTGCCAGTTCGGTTCGAACAAACCGC
This sequence comes from Gemmatimonadota bacterium, assembly GCA_043744895.1. Lineage (GTDB taxonomy): Bacteria > Gemmatimonadota > Gemmatimonadetes > Gemmatimonadales > GWC2-71-9 > SHZU01. Next base: position 4,748 of record JAYTTT010000188.1, read on the forward strand.
TGCTGCTCGATTTGATGGACGAGCTGCAGCTTGGGTATTCGATCTCGCCCTTGCCCGACTTACCGTTCCCACTGCCGATGGTTGGTGATCTCGAACAGGCATCCGATGTGGATCTAACTACGATGTCACCGGAGGAGGTCTGGGCTTATCATCGAAGCCGCGGCCAATCCTATTCTCTTCGCGAATTTGTTGATCGTGGGCTTGCTGTCTATTTCATGGGCCATGAGTACAGCTACGCCGATTTGATCCGTACTCTCGCAGAACAATCCGGGCTCGGTCACGAAGATTGGAGCCTCGACTCCAACGTACCTCAAATGGAATCGTTCCAGATTGGCGGGTACGGAGGCCAAGTCGCGCCCCTGGTCTCGATTGCTGCGCACGCGATCGAGGCCTCGACAATGGTTGTAAGGAAGGCTGCGTCCCTTGGGTATGTACCTCACTATTTCGTCATCCATGACGGCGATTCGTTCGAGCCACCCTCAATTGGGGCCGCTGGCTAACCAGCGCTTGCTGCTGCCAGCGCGGCGGCGTTCTGGGTCCAGAGTTAGGTTTCTGGTGGCGCGCTGCAGCAGAAGCGCGATCCGTTAGGCAGCCCGCTCTCCCACCTTTCCGGTTCCAGGAACGCGTCTCTCAGGAGGTAGTATGAAATACAAACGATCGCTTCCCGCCCTTCTAGCTGCTCTTAGCTTGATCGTCTTGTTAGCCGTGATTGAACGGCAGGCAAGCGCAACGGCCACGCCGCCGCAAGGGGTCGCAATGACAATTCCCAAGGGTTGGGGAACCCTGCGTGCCGTCTACCAATCCTTCATGTACTTTGAGGCCATCGATGGCACGATACGCATAGTCAACAACAACGATGTTGGCAACGTTGTCGCAACATTCGCCAGGTCCAAGTAGGCAGCGCCAGAGTGTCACTCCATCGGTTGTGCGCTACTTGTTACATCCGGGAGCACAATTGCCGGTGCGAATCGTCATTTCCAGAGCGATGTATGCGTCACACGCAGCCGCGGTCATGCACTAGATGCGACGGCCAGTCGGCTGCCTAACCCGCCCTTGCTGCTGCCGGGGCCGCGCTAAGCTCCGCAGGCGCGGCGAGGGTAAGATCTGTGCAGGGCGGCTGCGACCCACGCCGTTGCGGCCCCGCAGCAGAAGGGCAGCTCGTTAGGCCGCCGGTCGCCGCTTACCGAGGCCGTCACTTTGCGAGAGACTAGAGATGATCACGACTGATGACATTCGCGCCGCAGACATCGTTCTTCCTGAAATCTACGCGGTCGATACGACCTTCCTGCTTGCAGCGAACTCCGCACTCTTCCCCACGCAACAGCTGGGCCTTCGCGACAAGGATCACGACACCGCTTTTAAGACCTTTATCACTTATATCACCAACGGGCGGTCGTTCCACTACGTACGACCCGGCGTTTCGCAGGCGATCCGCACTTTCCCTATCCTTGAGCTGCTCACGAGTTCTCCGGCGCGGGCTAAGACCGTTGGCCTCACGCCGGAGGGAGACGAGGAGACGTGGGAAGAGGCAGCGAGAGACTTCATGACCTACGTTGAATTCAGTGGGGGCGCTGACGTGGTGGAGTGGGTGCGGTTTCAGTTTGATGATGACGATGTTGTTCAGGTCTTCTTCGACGGCGGTGAAGATAAACAAGTCGCAAGACTCCTCAAAGCACATGAAGTGCTTCAGGCGTCCCCAGCTCTCGCCCAACTCCGAAATCTTTGGGCAGCAGCCGGCGCGTTGAGCATGGCTCCCAAAGGGCGACATGCGGACTGCGCCCGTCGAGCGTTTGGGACGTTCGCGGACTATTCGCTTGCCTACGCGTTCTTCGGTTTCGCAAAAGGCCAGTTCTACCCCCTTCAGCTCGTTGAGCAGCAACGACACTGCGTTCACTGGCTTCGAGAGATTGCGATGGACAAACTGGCTCTCCGCCTGAGCAGCACCAGCCAATCACCGCCCTCTACCTCCGACATCGAGCAACGTGATCCGCCGGAGTCAGGCCTCTGTCTTGGCTGGGGCAGCATTGTTCTGGAACTCGCAAAGCGCGATGAGCGACTTCGGTCGGCGGGTCAACTTGGAGACGTCCTTGCCGTGCTACGCCGAGAAACCACAAGCGAAGCGCTTTCGGCGATTCTGGCCGCCGGAGACAGAAAAACAAGTGAGACGGCAGAGGCGGCTCGCCGAGCAGCATGTGAGGACTTTGTGACTGGCGCTCTCTTAAAGACGAGCTGGGATCCAGCGCCGGCAAACGAAAAAGCGTACCGCAACAGGGCGAAAGCGATGGCGCGGGTGCTGGGGGGAATCGTGGGAGCGATACCTGCCGCTGCTGCCGCTGGGCCAATGGGAGCACTTGGCGGTTTTCTGGGGGGAATCTTGCTTTCCGGGGCGCGTCAGCTCGACCTCGTTGTTGAGTCCCGATGGTACACCCGGGCAGACTTCCGGATGACCCGAAGGTTTTTCAGAGAGCGGTTATTCAAGCAGTTTAGTCGTAGCGCAATTGGCCCAGCGGTCGACGCCTTTGCTGCGGAACGAAAGCAGGAGTCAAGAACGTCAGTCGAGGCGCGCAGAAAATGAGCGGCAGAGTCCCTCTAATGGAGATCATCCCCTGGGTCAGTTATGGAGTGCTTTGATCGGCGCGGCCGTTGGCTTACTCGCAGCCGAGCTGCGGCTTGTCCTCGACAGAGGCCGGGAACGCATACGCCTGATCAACGTCGTCCTCTTCCATCAGCTGGAAACACTTCATACCCTTCGACGGCAGGACATCGAAGGAGCTATCGACGACCTGTCGCGAGAGCTGGCGCGTCGTTACGGCGTCGCTGCCGAGTCAATTCGGGATCAGTGGTTTCACTCCGCGGAGTTTCGGGAGCCCTTGGTGACGGCCCTCAAGGCCTCCGTTGACGCCGGTCTGCCCGCCCAGTACGAGGCTGCGGTCGCCAGGTTGGCCGAGGCCGAGCCGGTCCTCGCCTACAGGCTTCGGGGACGGCCGGCGTTGGTTGGCTTCCGAGGCCACATGGCGGACTACCTGCAGGCGGTCGAGAGGCTCCAAGCGCTCAGTCCGGCGGACGCAGCCGTGATCCGCAGCCTGCAGCCCTTCATGAGTAGAGTCGCAGTCGACGAGGCGGGGGACGCACTCAAGGCCGACATTCGAAGTGTGTCAGAGCTTCTCCGGCGACGACATCGCACCGAAGCGCTGGAGGCGCTTGAACGAGCCGACAGGCCGCTCAGCTCTGCGGACCACACCGACTTTCGTTCACTGTTGGCTCGAGCTGAGCGACTGGTCGCTGAGCGTTGCCAATGACGCGGCCTAACCATGCGCTTGCAGCGGACGGGCGCCTGGATTCCGGTTTGACAAGTCGCGGCCGCGCCC
>JAYTTT010000189.1:0-2107 GCA_043744895.1 Gemmatimonadota bacterium
GACTTTCACACCGACAACCGGTGTCCGTATATCGAGTTGCCGGCGACGTGGGAGGGATTGCTGCACGAGATGAGCAGTTCCCGCCGCGCAAACGTCCGCCGGAAAGAGCGGGCACTGTTCAAGCGGTATCACGTCGAGGTTGAGCAGGTGCCGCCGGATCGATTCGAAGAGGGCTGGAACACCCTGGTGTCGCTGCATCAAAAGCGTTGGGACGAGGGAGTTCTCGGCGGCGCGGGCCGGCTGGCACAACATCGGGCCATGGTGGCGCACGGGGCGGCGGCATGGGAGACCTGGCTGTCCATTCTCCGCGCCGATGGACGCCCGGTGGCGGCCTGGTACGGCTTCGCGGCGAACGGGACGGTCAGCTACTACCAGGGCGGCCGTGATCCCGCGTACGGGCGTGACAGTGTCGGGCAGGTCTTGATGGGCATCATGATCCGGCGGGCCATCGAACGCGGGTTTCGCCGGTTCGACTTCATGCGGGGCGAGGAGCCCTACAAGTTCACTTGGACCGATACCGTCGCGGACACCCATACTCTGGCGGTGGTGCGTCCCGGGCTCACTCGCGTGGCGCGGCGGACCCTCGATCTGTTGGCGGCGTTCCGGGCAACGTGGCGGGGCGACGGGGCGGCATCGGAAGGAACGAGCTAGTGCGGGCGACGTAGTCGCGATACTGGGGTTTGGTCTCCACCAACTTCTTCTCGAGCAGGGCGACGCCCGAGACCTTCAGCAACAGCCCCGTCATGACCAGCGGACTGAGGACCGTCCAGCCCCCGCCCGCGGCGGCGGCGATACAGTAGAAGCCCCACCACAGGCAGGCATCGCCGAAATAGTTCGGGTGCCGGGTATAGCGCCACACCCCCGAGTCGAGGACCCGGCCACGATTGGCCTCGTTGGCCCGAAACCGGGTCAGTTGCCAATCGCCGGCCGCCTCGAAATAAAAGCCCAGGGCAAACAGGACGAAACCGAACCAGACCAGAGGATGCCGAATGGAGGCCTGACCCTGAAGTCCGGCCAGCAGCGGAAGCGACACGAACCACATGATGGCGGCCTGGAGGTAGTGAACCGTCAGCAGGTTCGTCCACCAAAACTTCGGACCGGTCTTCTGGCGCATCGCCTGGTAGCGGTAGTCCTCGCCATGACCCCAGTTGCGCCAGGTGAGGTATCCGGACAGACGAAGGCCCCACAGCGCTACCAGTCCGAGGACCACGGCTGAAACCGTTCCCGCTTGAGCGGACGCCGCGTCCGCCGTCGTCCAGTAGTAGACGGCCAGGACGACGAATCCCACCCCCCAAAACCGATCGACCAGACTGGCGTCCCGTCTCACAACGCTGCCGACCCACACCAGCGTGAGCAGACCCAGGGCCACGACCAAACCACCGACGGTCGGATTCATGGCCGGACCGCCTTCCGGGCAAAGAGGCCGGAGATGCCGGGCCCGTCGAGACCCTGAAGGGCAACGAGGAAGTAAATCGCGATCGCGATATTGCCGAGGGTCATCAGGAGGACGAACCAGATGGCTTGGGCGGCCACGGTCCGCTCCCTCCAGCCGATCCAGACGAACACCGCCAGGAAGCCAAAGTAGGCGTCGGCCAAGGTTGCCTTGAACCACCAGTCCGCCCACAGCCTGCTACCAGCCGAGAATACGCCTTCGGCAAGGCTGGCCCGGATGGTGACAAACAGCATCGCCACCAGCACCAAGGCAAAGAGCAGTTTGAGAACCGATTTCATAGAGCCTCTTTTCAAGAATTGCGGCGATCAGCCAACCCGAAAAAGCACTTCTGCGTTCGGGTACCGGGCCAGCGCCCGTCCCTTCAGCGCCTTGTGTCGCGTCTGCTCGAGCCCCGGATCGTCGTCCAGTACGTTCTTCGCCAGCTCCCGGGCCGTCGTGAGGAGGTCGTTGTCGTCGGGGAAGCGGGCAACACGGATGTCGGCCGTCCCCGACTGGCGCTGACCGAGGAGGTCGCCCTGGCGGCGTTCCTCCAGGTCCAGCTCGGCGATCCGAAACCCATCGTCCGTCGCGGCAAACGCTTTGAGCCGAGGGGCCGGAAAGCGGCTGATCAAGATGCAATGGCTGGCTTGGCCGCCCCGCCCCACCCGGCCGCGC
>JAYTTT010000190.1:0-29559 GCA_043744895.1 Gemmatimonadota bacterium
TGGCGATCGCCGCATTCGGATTTCCTTAAGCCGGGTGGGGCGCCCCAGAAGGCGCCAGTACCCCTCAGATACTGTCCTGCAAGGTCGCAGAATCAATGCCGCAATATAGGTAGCGAAGGTGTTGCGGGAATGTAGCCTCATACTTGACGAGACGTTGCACAGACGCATGGTTGTGTTGGTTTGTCGCAACAACCGGGTTCGACTACGGTCGACCGACCCACCGGGCGTGCCAGTCCAGGAACACCAGCATGGCCCAAACCGCCTGGCTGCGATGCTCCTCGCCAGCCTGCAGAAGGCTCCAGGCCCGCCGGCAGCGAGCCGGATCGAGAAGGCCGGCTGCATCGAGCCTTGGGGGGGCCAAGAGGTCCTCGCCCCAGCCCCGGAGGGGGCCTCGCAACCAGGCCGAGATTGGGACTGAAAACCCCATCTTGGGGCGATCGACGAGAGCCCGGGGCACCCTGCGGTAGAGGACCTGCCGGAGAACCCATTTGGTCTGGTTGCCGCGCAGCCTCAGGCGATCCGGAAGGGTCCAGGCGAATTCAGCCACCCGATGGTCGAGAATGGGAGCCCGGGCCTCGAGGCTGACCGCCATGCTCGCCCGATCCACTTTCGCAAGGAGGTCATCCGGCAGGTAGCTGCGCTGGTCGGCCAGCAACATCCGGCTGAGGATAGACGTGGGGTGCCGTGCCGCGATGGTGTCGGCGAAAACTCCCGGCGCTTCAGGCACGCCGGGCAGGAGGGATCCGGGATCTTGCCAGGCGGAGAGCAAGCTGCGGTAGGCCAGGCCGACCGACCTCGAGGCCAGTAGCTCGCCCGCCTTTCTCACCGTCCCGATCCGGGATCGGAGGTCCCCTCCCTGGCCGAAGAGCCGGGTGATACGCCCAATGCCGCGGCGAAGGGCCCAGGGGACCCGATCGACCGCCCGCAACAAACCCCGCCCAAACCGGTACCGGTTGTAGCCGGCAAACAGCTCGTCGCCTCCATCGCCTGACAGAGCGACCGTAACGTCCCGCCGGGCCAGTTGGCATACCAGATAAGTCGGCAACTGGGAGGGATCGGCCAAGGGCTCGTCGAACCAGTGGGGTAGCTGCGGAACCAACGCCAACGCGTCGGCCCCGGTCACCCGGAGCGTGGTTTGTTCGGTCCCGATATGCTTGGCGACCGCTTCCGCGTGATGGACTTCGTCGTAGGCCTTCTCGCCGAAGCCGATGGTATAGGTCTTGACCGGCCGGGTCGAGAGCGACTGCATCAGCGCGACGACGACCGATGAGTCGATGCCGCCGGACAGCAAGGCGCCGAGCGGAACGTCGGCATACATCCGAAGCTTGACCGCATCGGTGAGCAACCGCTCGAGGTGGTCGATCGCTTCGTCGTCAGACCCGTCAAACGGATGGCGCTCCCCTTCCGCGGCCACTGCGTCCAGCGACCAATACGGCTGGGCCGACGGAAGGCCCCGATTGGGGTCCCGGACAGTCAGGATCGTGCCGGGTTCGAGTTTCTTTACTCGAGCGTAAATGGACCTCGGTGCCGGCACATAGAGGTACCGGAGGTACTCAAGGACCGCTTCGCGATCGAGGGTGCGGTCGAACACCGGACCGGCGACGAGTGCCTTGAGCTCCGACCCCCACGCGACGTACCCGGGCTCCGAATAGACAAACAGCGGCTTCTTCCCGAACCGATCCCGGATCAACGTGAGTTCGCGCTCTTGCCGGTCCCAGAGGGCCATCGCGAACATCCCGACGAACCGTTCAACCGCGGCCGAAATGCCCCACGATTCGAAGGCGGCTAGGATGACCTCGGTGTCGGAGTGGCCGCGGAACCGGTGGCCCAGTTTCTCGAGCTCGGTCCGGAGCGCGGGGTAGTTATAGACCTCGCCGTTGAACGACAGCACGAACCGGCCCGAGCCCGACGACATCGGTTGGTGGCCGAGGGGCGAGAGATCGACGATCGCCAGCCGGCGGAATCCGAGAGCGATGCCCGCTTCGGCATCGACCCAGCTGCCGGCGTCGTCGGGACCGCGATGGACAATGGTGTCCATCATCGCCGTGACGTCCGCGCCCAAGGACGCCTCCGTGCGGGGGCGGGTGGAAAGGATTCCGACGAGTCCGCACATCAGTCACCAGCCATGCCCGAGAGCCGGGCAGACGTACTGCTAGCGATCGAGTCTGGCTCTCGCATCTGTTCCACTGCGCACCAATGGCGCCGTAAGGCCTGGGTCAAGATGCTGGCTGTTGCGGAGTCGCAACGGGCATATCGGTACCCATTCGGGGCCCGGGAGTCGTACGCTAACCGGGGCCCTGATGTTGCGCTAGCTCGGGCAAGCGATCCGCAAGCCGAATACCGCTCGGCGCCTCGCCATCGAGTGACGGGAAGGGCGGCGGAGCGATACATTTTCATTGACGAACGGCTCGGAGAGGCCCGGGCCCACTCGGATTGGAAGGACCCTGCGGGTCGGTGACATGACGGACACACCTCGGATTCGACATTTCTACTTCTGGCTGGCGGCGTTACTGGCGATTCATTGCGCCGTTGTTTGGTATTTTCGATACACGTCGATCACGTTTGGGGACGATGATGCCGGGTACCTGCTTCTCGCCCGGTCGCTGTCTCAGTTCCATTACCGGGACCTTCAGGAGATTGGCGCGCCAATCGCGGTAAGGTATCCGCCAGGCTATCCCGTTGTGCTTGCCCTGTGGCAATGGCTGGCCGGTGACAGCCTTCCGTTCCTTATCCTCCTGAACGTCGGGCTTTCGGCGGCAACCCTCGGACTCCTTGCCAGTGCGGTTCGGCAGATCTGGAGCGACGAGCTGGCCCTTGGGCTGACCCTCGTCTTGAGTCTCTCCCCCGGGATGGGACACTGGGCGGGCCGGCTCATGAGTGAGCCGTTGTTCTCATTCCTGGTGATGCTGAGTCTCTGGGCGCTGCGGGGTCATCCGGAACGCACAGCCCGATTCGTCTTTTCCTCGGCGATGGCGATCATCGCGGCGCTGGTACGGACGGCAGGAGTAGGAGGACTCATCGGGTTATTTGGCTATTGGCTGTGGCGACGTCAGTGGGCCAGGGCCGCTATCCTTGCAATGCTGAGTGCGATCACGGTGGGGACTTGGATTGGGTGGACGGTGTTGGCACCGGGTGAGGCGGGGCCGCGCTCCTATGTTGACCAGTTCATCCAGAACACCGCTCCCACTGCCACACGGAAGTCTGCCTCGACCGCCCCGTCCAGGTGGGCGCCGGCCGTCGCCAAGATTGGCGCCAGAGTGGTGGGAACGGCCAACGAGTTCTTGACTCGAACCATCCCTTCGGCGCTGTCGGTTCCGACGGTCCCGGGAACGGTCATCGACAATGTCGGCTGGGCAGTTATAGTCGTTCTGGCTCTTTCGCTGGGAACCGCCGCCCTGGGGCGAGCCTGGCTTCCGGGTGCCGGGTACCTCGTAGCCTATGTCGGGATGCTGATGGTCTGGCCTTTCGTACCGCCCCGATTTCTTACCCCAGTCATTCCCTTGCTGATGCTCTCAGTCTTCCTGGTGGTTCTTCGGATGGCTCGCGGCCGGGCCCCTGAAAACCGGGTCATCCTCGTCCTGGTTGTTGTTCTCACCGTTGGCCAGATCATGGGACTGACGCGCGAGTATCGAGATAGCTACGGCTGCCGGCCGGAGGCGATGATACGGGGGCGCTGCATCAACAGCGCGGAACGGGCGATGCTACGTCTCACGGACTGGCTCAAAGATTCCGTCCCGGCCGACACCCGGTTGATGTCGACGAAAGAGCGGCCGGTCTATTTATTTTCCGGACGCCAAGCAGTTAACTTCTCCACCGCGCTGTCAATCAAACCATCCGAGTTTCTTAGCTACCTCCGGTCCAATCGGATCGATTATGCGTTGCTGACGCCGCTCGGCTACGGGGCGGCCATGGTTTGGACCCGGCTGCGTGAAACCTGCCGATCGCTCGCGGTCGCGCGGTTCGAAGAGCCCGATGCCTACGCCTTCCGCATCGTGAACCCGTCCGAAACAACCGACGGCGCTGCCTGTCGCGCACTCGATGGCTGGAAGGTGCCACCGCCGGACTAGAGCGACCCAGACCCCCGACCGGGCCCGAGATTACTATTTGTCTCATGCGCGGGCTCTCCTTTCGCGGCCGGATCTCCCTGACCATCTTCCTCATTGCCCTGCCCTCGGCGATGGCGATGTTCGGTTGGGCCTATTCGACCATCCGCAACAACCCCGCCAAAGCCGCCCAGGCCGTGGTCCGCCCACTCCGTGAGTCCGGCAAGCAGCTCCTGGCCACCCTCGACACCATCAAACTGACGCCTCTAGAACGCCGGGCCCTGAATGACTACAAAGACCGCCTGAGCGACGCCCTCCAGCTGTCCCAGCGGGCCTACATCTACAAGCGCTGGTACACCTACGGCCTGGCCATTTCCCTGACCGGGCTTGGGATCGTGCTGTTCTACGCCGCGATCTTCTTCGGCCGGAGTTTGGCCGCCCAGTTCAGCTGGCCGATCGACGAACTGGTCGGCTGGACCGGACAGATCCAGCGGAACGAGCCCCTTCCCCCCGATCCCGGGCGTTCGGGGGCCCCGGAATTTGCGGCCCTCCGGACGGCGCTTCGCGACATGGCGGCCGGCCTGGCGCAGGCCCGTCGGTCGGAGCTCGAGTCGGAACGGCTCCGGGCGTTCCGGGAGGTGGCCCGGCGGGTGGCTCATGAGATGAAGAACCCGCTTACCCCGATCCGGTTCGCGGTGACCTCGCTGAGTCGAAACGCCAGCCCCGAACAGGAAGAGGCGCTGGACGTGTTGCGAACGGAATCGACCCGGCTTGAGCAGTTGGCCCGCGATTTCGCCAATTTGGGACGGCTCCCCGAGGGCCCGCCGGCCGAAGTCGACCTCGGCGAGCTCCTGGGCGAATTGCTCCGGACCTCGCTGCCGGCCGAGATCGAAGCCAACCTGCAGGTCACCCCGGAAACGCCGCTGGTGGTCGGACATTATGACGCGCTGCGGCGGGCCTTTGCCAACGTGATCCGTAACGCCGCCGAAGCCATGCTCGGCGAGGGCCGGATCGAGGTGACGATCCGTCCGTGGCAGGGGGGGGTCCGGGTGTCTATCGCCGACCAGGGGCCCGGAATCACCCTGGAGAAACAAAGTCGGGTTTTCGAACCCTATTTTACCGACAAAACTGACGGTACCGGCCTCGGACTCGCCATCGTGAAGCAATCGGTCGACCTCCATCAGGGGGTGATCGAGGTCGCCGAAACGCCGGGAGGCGGGGCTACGTTCGTGATCTGGCTACCCCTGATGCCCGAGAGTGCCAAGACTCGGCCAGCCGACCGACCCTATGTGGAGCGCCGCGTCGCGGACCGGCGAACGAACCAGCGATGACGACTCGTGTCATGATCGTGGACGACGAAGCCAATATCCGCCGAATGCTCGGCGCCTTGCTCAAGTCCGAAGGCTTCGACGTGGCTGAGGCGGCCAATGGCAACGCGGCACTCCTGGCCATCGACGAAGTCCACCCCGATGCGATCCTCCTCGATTTGATGATGCCACCGGGCCCCGATGGCATCGCCACGCTCGAAAAGATCCGGGAGCGGGACCCGAGCGTTCCGGTCATCATGATGAGCGGGAAGGCCCAACTCACCGACGCGGTCCGGGCCATCAAACACGGCGCGTTTCAGTTCCTGGAAAAGCCGCTGACGCCCGAGGCGGTGCTGATCACGCTTCGGTCGGCGCTCGAACTGACCCGGACCCAGGCCGAGAATCGAGCCCTCAAGTCGCAGCTCAAGCGGCCGCGGATCGAAATGGTCGGCACGACCGAGGGGATGCGACAGGTGGCCGAGGCCATCTCGCAGGTGTCCCCGACCGAAGCCCGCGTGCTGATCTACGGGGAATCAGGGACCGGAAAAGAACTGGTTGCCAACGCGATCCATCAGGCGGGCCGCCGGTCTGGAAAACCGATCGTGTCGGTCAACTGCGCCGCCATTCCGCGCGACTTGGTCGAGAGCGAAATGTTCGGGCACGAACGGGGAGCATTCACCGGCGCCACGGAGCGGCGAATGGGCCGGTTCGAACTGGCCGATGGGGGGACGTTGTTCCTCGATGAGGTGGGCGATTTGAACCTCGAGGCTCAGGCCAAACTGCTCCGGGTCCTCGAAACCGGCGAGATCCAGCGGCTCGGTGCCGAGCGGGTTCTGCGCGTTGATGTCCGAGTGATCTCGGCGACGAACCAGCGACTCGATCAGGCGGTGGCGGCCGGCACGTTCCGGGAGGACCTCTACTTTCGGCTGGCGGTCTTTCCAATCGAGCTCCCCCCGCTCCGTCACCGGCTCGACGACCTCCCGCCCCTCGTGCGGCATTTGGCGGAACGGATTCGAGGGCATCAAGCGCCGACCTTCACCGCCGAGGCGCTGGCCTCGATGGCCTCGTACGACTGGCCCGGCAACGTGCGCGAGTTGGCGAACGTGATCGAGCGGCTGTCGATCATCGGCGGTCCGGAGATCGATGCGGCGCTGGTGCGTCAGGTGTTGCCGAAGTCGGGAAGCCGGCTTGAGGGCAACCCAGCCCACGACGTCGTGAGCAGCCCCGGGGCCGTGGATCTTCAGGGGCGCTCCTTGTCCAATTTGCTCGACGACTACGAACGGGCCCTGGTCCGGGAGGGGTTGGCCCGGGCCCAGGGCAATGTGGCTGAGGCCGCCCGGGCGTTGCAGACCGACCGGGCCAATCTGTACCGGCGGATGAAGCGGTTGGGACTGTCATGACTCGGCACTCGGCACTTGGCGCTCGGCTCTCGGCGGTGCTGATTTTGGGCGCGGTGCCGGGGGTTGTGTGGGGCCAGGATAGTTTGGTGATCATTCGGCCTTCGGTGGAGAGCGATACGACGGTGGCGGGGGTATTGCCGCCGGAGATCCTCCGGCAGGTCGTCCAGATCTACAACGACAGCGCGACGATCCGGTTCGGGGGGAGCTTTGCGCTCCCGCGGGGGGCGCGGTTGGAGGGGCGGGTGGCGGTGTACCGCGGGAATCTCCGAGTCAACGGTACCATTGCGGGACCAGTGCTGGTCATCAACGGCGACCTGATCATCGGGCCGGGTGGAACGGTGCTCGGTCCGGTGCTGGTGACCGGCGGGCGGATCGAGGTCCGACCCGGGGCGCGGCTCGACGGCGAGCGGACGGCGTACGACGCGCTGGCGCCGGTGTTCCGGATGCCGAACGGACAACTCGAGGCCCGGGAGCGCCGGAAGCCGTTAGGCGAGATCGCCGCGGTGCGGACGTCGTTCCAGACCGGCCGGATCAACACGAAATTGAGCTTGGAAACCGGCCAGACCTACAATCGGGTCGAAGGCCTGCCGATCGTGTTCGGGCCGTCGTTCACGACCCAGGGATCGGATCGGGCCGACGCCCGACTCGACCTTCGGGGCATTTTTCGCCCGACCAGCGATCGGACCAAGCTGCGCGATGACGTCGGTTTCATGGTGTCGACGGAGTGGCGCGCGGGACGGGGGCGCCGGTGGCTCAGTTTCGGCGGCCGGGGCTACCGGCAGATCCAGTCGATCGAAGACCAACCCCTCACCAAGGGAGAGGCTGGGTGGTCAGCGTTCTTGTTTCAGCGCGACTATCGGGACCATTTCGAGGCTCGAGGGGTCGAGGGTTTCCTGTCGGTCGCTCCGTTTCCTCAGCTCCGGTTCGGCCTCTCGTTCCGGGGTGAGCAAGAGCGATCGGTGCCGTCGAGCGATCCGGTCTCCTTGTTCCGGAACCAGGACACCTGGCGGCCCAATCCGCTGATCGATGACGGGTTCTACCAAACAACCTTAGTCTCCCTCGACTACGATACTCGCAACGAACCGGCTCGGCCTTCCACCGGATGGAAGATTCACGCCGATGTCGAGCAAAGCCGGAGCGATGACGCCTCGCCGGTCGCCCTGCCGGCCGCGGTCCGCCCGCCGATCGAGCCCGGCCGCTACCGGTTCTCGAAGGCCAGGTTCGACCTGATCCGGTACGCCCGGTTCAACCCGTCGACCCGGGTCAACGTCCGGCTGATGGGCGGGGGGTGGATCGGGGGCGACCCGTTGCCGGTGCAGCGCCGGGTGTCGTTAGGCGGCCCCGACATCCTCCCGGGGCTCGGGTTTCGCGACCTCAACTGCGCGCCTCCAGGGTTCTCCGACCAAAGCCAGGCCTCGCTCTGCGACCGGATGCTCGCGGCCCAGATCGAAATCCGCACCAGCCTGCCGATCAACCTGCCGTTCCGGATCCGCAACGCCGAGTTGGCGGTCCTCCAGCAGATCCTCGGGATCGAGCAGGCCGAGCTGGTGGTCCTGGCCGACGCCGGCAGGGCCTGGCTCACCGGCGAGGGTCCCGGCCGGGTGCCGAACAACCGGATCCCGAAGTTCGGCGAATGGGATGCCGATGTCGGGGCCGGGATCGACGCGGGCGGGATCGGCCTCTACGTGGTCAAGGCCGTGGCCGTCAGCCGTTCGCTCCGGTTCGTCCTCCGACTCCAGCGGCGATTTTGATGCGCCGGTGGTCGCTCGCTGCCGTCGGACTGGTGACCCTCTGGTCGGGGGCGGCGGCGCAGTCGCGCTCCGTCACCGTCTCGATGAGCCTTGACACCGCCACCCATCGAACCGGCAGTCGGAAGCCGATCATCTCGCTCCGGGGCCTCCTGGCCGACACCCGGTGGTATGAGGCGCTCGAGAACTCGTTGCCGTTGGTGGTTTCCTATTCGCTGGAAACCTGGCGATCCCGGGACGGGTGGATCGACGAGTTTTCCGGGTTGGTCGAATGGCAGGCCATTGTCATCAAAGAGCCCTTGCAGGAGGAATACGCGATTACCCGAATCGCCGGCGGCCGGCCCGAGCGTCCGCTCCGGTTTGCGGTCCGCGATTCGGCGATTCGTGAATTGGATAAGCCCCAGCGAGTCGAATGGATGCCGCAGCGGCCGGGACGCTTTTACTACACCCTCTCGGTCCGGATCACCGCCCTGTCCGACCGCGACATGGACCAATTAGAACGGTTCCTGGCCGGCGACCCCACCCTCGAAACCCCGGAACCGGGTACGACCGTGGGACGAGGGATCCGGCGGTTCCTGCTCCGGATCGCGGGCCTGCCCAGTCAGGTCCTCGGCGCCGGATCGGAACAGTTTGATGTAAGGCCGGAATGAGGCTCGGCACTCGGCACTCGGCACTCGGCGCTCGGCGCTCGGAGGGGTTAGCCGCCGAGGGCGCGGAGGGCTTCGGGACCGTAGAAGAGCCGGATGTACTTGGCTTGGGTCTGGGTCAGGCGCCGGACGGCCCACGACAGGTGGACGAAGTGGGGCTCCATCGGGGTCGTGGCCGGGTGCATCCCGCATTCGTTGGGGAGCCGGTTGCCCTTCCGGGTGTTGCAGGTGCTGCACGCCGTCACGACGTTCCGCCAATCGTTGCCACCGCCCCGGGAAATCGGCAGCAAGTGGTCGCGGGTCAGGCACTCGCGGGGGCGGAGTTCGCTCTGATGGCGATCGCAGTACTGGCAGGTGTATTCATCCCGGGCAAACAGGAAGGTGTTCGTCACCTGCCGGCGGAACTTCCGGGGGACGTGGACGAACTTGACCAGCCGGATGATGGCCGGTTTCGGGAGCGCGAGACTCACGCTCCGCATCTGTTCCCCGCCCTCGGCCTCGACGATCTCGGCTTTGCCGTCGATCACCAGGCGGAGGGCCCGCCGAAGCGGGACCATCGTCAGGGGTTCAAATGATGCGTTGAGCGCAAGACACCGCACTGCCTGTTCTCCACGTAATGGGTTACTAGCATTGTAGAAACGTTGGGGTAGCAAGATCAAGCGGGCCCCCTCCGGTAGACCGGCCGCCCGGAGGCGAATGTGGCCAGAACGTTACCCGGGCCGGAGTCCAGCACGCGGGACTCGACTGACTGATTTTCGGACCCGTGACCCAGCTCGACGGCGATCACGTCGGCAAACGTCCCCACCCCAAGCCAGCCAAACTCGGCCTCGGCCCCGATCAGACGAGCCCCGCCTTGGGTGGCGAGTCCGAGCGCCTGACCCGGAGTGAGGCCGCCGAGGCGGCGAGCAGCCCGAATCTCGGCCCAGAGGTCCAAAGCGCCCACGCTGATGACCGAGTCGGTGCCGAGGCCAACCCGGAGGCCGGCCGCCAGGAGAGCCGCGAGCGGCGCGACTCCATGGCCGTGGCGAGCGTTGGAACGGGGGCAGTGGGCAATCGGGGTTTGCCGGGCGGCCAGGGTCTCGATATCGGCCTGGTCCACTTGGACGGCATGAATGCAGAGGGTCTGGGGCCCAATGACGCCGTGGGCATCGAGCCAGGCCACCGGCGAGCGCCGAGCGACGGCCGGTAGCCGGCCGTGGCGGGCGACCGGCGGAATGCCCCGGCCATTCCAGGCCTCGGCGAAGGGCCCCTCATGCCGGGCCACCAGCATTGACTCGGCCGGCGATTCGGCCAGATGAACCGCCATCAGAAGCCCCTCGGCGGCCGCGAACTCGGCAACGGCGCGGTAGAGGGGCCCGCTGACCGTATACGGGGCGTGGGGGGACACGCCGAGGCGGACTCGGCCCGTGGCTTGGGGCGCCAGCGTTGCGACCCGGGAGCGGAGCCCCTGGAGGCTTTCGTCGCATTGGCCGGGATCGGGACCGAAGACTTCCTGGTAGACCACCCCCGCGCCGCCCAGCTCGACGAGGGCCGGTAGCACCGCCCCGGAATCGCCGGTATCGAAGACCGTGGTGATCCCGGCGGCAAAAGCATCGCGCACGCCTTGGCGGGCCGCGGTCCGAAACCACTCGGGGCTTAGGCCGGCCTTGAGTTGCCGGACTCCCCGAATCCAGGCGGAGAAGTCGGTCTCCTCGACTTTCCCGGCAAGGCCGGTGAGCTCCAGATGGGTGTGGGCGTTGACCAGCCCGGGCATTAGCGCCGCGCCGGCAAACCCAAGATTGGGAACCCCCGGAGGCGACGGCACGACGCCCGCCGCCCCCACCGCCTCGATCCGGCCGTCCGGGCCGATCAGGACCGCCCCGCCCTCAATGGGCGGGGACGTTACCGGGACGATCCAGTCAGCGGTGAGGCGAAGTCGAGTAGCCGGCGGGAGGGTCAACGGTGAATCGGGCACCGTTCGGTCGGTTCGGTGCCCGGGAAGAAGAACTCGGGTCCGACCCGGTCCTTGGGGCAGGCCGCGGTTGCCAAGTATCCGGTGGAGTGGTCGATGTCGAGCGTTAGGAGGCCCTCGGGCATCAACCAGGCCACCGGCGCCTTCCGGCGTTCGTAGACGTCTTTCATCATGGCGCCCCAAGCCGGAGCCGCGAGCCGGCCGCCCTGGGCATTCGACATGATGACCTGTTTTCGGTCAAAGCCCATCCAGACGCCGGTCACTAAGTCCGGCGTAAAGCCGATGAACCAGACGTCCATGCCGTCGTTGGTGGTGCCGGTCTTGCCACCGGCCGGGAGGTTGATGCCGGCCCGGGGCATGACGCCGGCGGCCGTGCCCTTGCGCATGACATCCCGAAGGCCGTCGAGGATTAGCCACGCGTGCTGCTCGTCCATGGACCTGGTCGGTCTGTTTTCGGGCTGCCAGATGATGTTGCCGGCCCGGTCCTCGACCCGCAGAATAGCGATCGCCGGCACCCGAACACCCAGATTGGCGAAGGTTCCGTAGGCCGAGGTGATTTCGAGCGGGGTGACCTCGGCGGCGCCGATGAATATCGACGGCACTCGCGGAATCCGGCTGGTGATCCCGGCGGCAGCGGCTTCCTTCACGACCGCGTCGACTCCGACATCGAGTCCGACCCGGACGGCGATGGTGTTGCGGGAATCGTAGAGCCCCTCCCGCATGCTCATCCGGCCCCGGAACTTGTTGTCATAGTTCTTGGGGGCCCACGGCTCCTGGTCGGGGATGGGGATTTCGACGACAGCGTCATCGTAGATGTCGCTCCAGCGATAGCCCGCCCGAAGGGCCGCCGCGTACACGAACGGCTTGAAGGTCGAACCGGCCTGCCGGTCGGCCTGGGTCGCCCGGTTGTACTTGTTGTCGGCAAAATCCCGCCCACCCACCAGCGCCCGGATGTACCCGGTCTTGACCTCGATTGAGGTAATGGCGCCCTGGAGGTAGGGCGAAAACGGTCCCTGATCTTCCTCGCTCGCGTTGGGGTCGCGTTTGTCGAGGTACTGGCGGAAGGTCTGGTGGGGGAACTTCCCGTACGCCTTGGGATCTTCCTCGATCTTGACGAGCTGCGCCTCGAGGGCGCGCTCGGCCGCCTGCTGCATGTCGATGTCGAGGGTGGTGTAGACCCGGAGCCCGGAGCGATACAGCTCCGACCCGAACCGGGCCTGGAGCAGCTGCCTAACGTATTCGACGAAATAGTCGCCCACTCCGGTAAAGTCCGAACGCGACGAGAGGGCCAGCGGATAGGCCTTCCAGGCTTCGGCCGATTCTCGGGACAGCTTCCCCTGATCGCGCAGCAAATTGATGATCAAGTTGCGGCGCTGGACGGCGTAGTCCGGGTTGCGACGCGGGTTGTAGCGGGTCGGGGCTTTCGGAATGGCAGCCAGCATGGCCCCTTCGGCGACGTTGAGCTGGCGGGCCGGTTTGCCGAAGTAGCGGGCGGCCGCGGTCTCGACCCCGTAAGCGCCATTGCCGAGATTGATCTGATTCAGGTACAACTCGAGGATCTTGTCTTTCTTGTAGTTCCGTTCGATCTCGAGCGCCATCCGGGCTTCGCGGAGCTTCCTGGTCACTCCCAAAAAGCCCGACCGGAGATTCGCGGGCAACTCTTCGGGCCAGAGATTCCGGGCCAGCTGCATGGTGATGGTGGAGAACCCCTGAAGCCGCTGGCCGGTGAACAAGGCCTTGAACGAACCGAGGACCCGGAACCAGTCGATCCCGCCGTGCTGGTAGAAGCGACGGTCCTCGGTGGCCAGCACCGCGGCGATCACGGCCGGGGAGATCTGTTTCAGCGGCACGACGGTCCGCCGGGTCATTCCAAAATCAGTCACCAGCCGCCCGTCGGCGGCATAGACCTTGGAGGCCTGGTCGGGATCGTACGATTCGAGACTGGCGATGGATGGGCATGAATCGACTGGAGCACAGACGTTGAACCAGGCGCCCAGGACCAAGGACACGCCGAACATGCCCAGCGCCCCGACGGTGAGAAGAATTCGGTACCGGATCGTCGGGGAGTGCCACCAGCGTGACAGACTCTTGAACAGCCGGATGGCCATGAGGCAAGGTAAGATGGAAGGCCGGACCGGCGGAAGGGCAGACAGACCGCGCCGATGGTGATACTTTATCCCCCCCAATGACCAACCTGCTGACCACGCTGACCGCCCGCGGCCTCCTCCACGATGCCACGCCAAACCTGGCCGACCGGCTGGCCCTCGGACCCATGGTCGGCTACGTCGGCTTCGACCCGACGGCTGATTCACTCCATGTTGGGAACCTGGTCCCGGTCATGGCGCTGGTCTGGCTGCAGCGGTTTGGGGGGACCCCGATCGCCCTGATCGGCGGAGGCACCGGACTCGTCGGCGACCCGAGCGGCAAGCGGAACGAGCGCCCGATGCTGGCGCCCGAAACGGTTCAGGCGAACGCGGCGGCGATCCAGGGCCAGTTAGGCAAATTCCTCGACTTCGGGGGCGCCAACGCGGCTACGCTGCGAAACAACGCGGACTGGCTCCTCGGCTTGAGCCTGCTCGAGTTCCTCCGCGACACCGGGAAACACTTCACGATCAACTACATGCTCCAGAAAGACTCGGTCAAGAGCCGGATGGAAACCGGGATCTCGTTCACCGAGTTTGCCTATATGCTGGTGCAGGCCCATGACTTCCGTCATCTGTATCGGACCGCCCACTGCGAATTGCAAATGGGTGGCAGCGATCAATGGGGAAACATCACGGCCGGCATCGAGCTGATTTCACGGCAAGGGGGCCAGGCCCACGGCGCCGTGCTTCCGCTGCTGACGACGGCGAGCGGCGCCAAGTTTGGGAAGAGCGAAGGCGGCAACATCTGGCTCGACCCGGCCCGGACGTCTCCCTACAAGTTCTATCAATTTTGGCTCAACACCGACGACGCCGATGTCGAGCGGCTGCTCAAAACGTTCACGGTTGTGCCGCTCGAGCAGATCGTCGCGATCATGGCCGACCAGGCCGGCGACCCGAGCCGACGGATGGCGCAACGGTTTCTGGCCCGGGACGTCACGGCGCGGGTCCACGGGGCCGAGACGACCGATCGGGTCATCTCCGCGAGCGAACTGTTGTTCGGCGGGAGCGACCTCACCCGAGCGGGCGGTGAGATTCTCTCGATCGTGGCCGACGAAGTCACCACGGTCGCGGTCGAACGGGCCCGGATCGAGCACGGCATTCCGGTGGTCGATGCGTTGGTTGAAACCGGCCTCGCCGCGTCCAAAGGCGAGGCCCGGCGCGGCATCCAGGGCCAAGGGTTCTCGATCAACGGCCAGAAGGTTGCCGGTGTAGAGGTCGTCGTCGGGGCCGACCAGCTCTTGGCCGGCCGGTTCGTCGCGTTGCAGAAGGGCCGTCGGAGTTTCGCGTTCCTCAGGATCATCTAATCATTTCCCCAAACCTCGGAGTGAACATGGGAAAAGAATTCATGGCGTTCATGAAGCAGTATGGCGTGATCGGGCTGGCGATCGCCGTCATCATCGGTGGCAAGGCCGGTGCTTTTGTCACGGCGCTCGTGGACAACTTGATCATGCCGATCGTCAGCATGGTTACCCCCGGCGGCGACTGGCGAACACTGGCCGTGGGGCCGTTTGGGATTGGCCCGATCCTCGGGGCCGGGCTCGATTTCTTGATCGTGGCACTGCTGGTGTTCTGGTTCGCAAAGAAGGTGCTGAAGGAAGACACCGTCGCGAAGAAGTGAGCTCGGCACTCGGCACTCGGCACTCGGCACTCGGCGCTCGGCGCTCGGCCGAGTGCCGAGCCTCACCACCGCGAGCGGCGGGTTTGGCGGGACTGTTTGGCGCCGAGCATGCCGAAGACGCCGCGGACCAGTTCGCGGCCGACGGTCCGGGCCATGGTGCCGGTCAGAGCGCCGAGGAGGGCGCCGCCGGCCATTTGGGCCCAGCTTTTTCCGGCGGGTGCGGGCGCCGAGGGGGCAGGTTCGCGGAATGGGCCGCTGGATGGTGATGGGGGCGGGGGTGCCGAGTGCTCCAGGCGGCGGACCAGGATTTCGTGGGCGCTCTCCCGATTCACCGGGGTCCCGTATTCTCGCATCAGGTCTGATTCGGCTGCCTCGGCTCGGAACTCTTCCGGGGTGAGAGGGCCCATGCGAGAGGTCGGGGGCACCATCCTGGTGGCCACCACCGGCGTGGGGACACCCTTCGGGGAGAGGCCGGTCACGATCGCTTCGCCGATACCGAGGGACGTGATGGTTTCCTGGAGGTCGTAGAAGCTGGTCTTCGGGAAGGTTCGAACCGCGGCTTTGAGGGCGGCTTCGTCGTCCGGGGTGTGGGCCCGGAGGGCGTGTTGGACCCGATTGGAGAGTTGGGCCAGGACTGCTTCGGGAACGTCTTTGGGAGTTTGGGTCACGAAGAAAATCCCAACCCCCTTCGAGCGGATCAGCCGGACCACTTGTTCGACCTGTTCGAGGAATTGTTTCGACGCGTCGCGGAACAACAGATGGGCTTCGTCGAAGAAAAAGACCAGCTTTGGCTTGGGCAGGTCACCCGCCTCGGGCAGGTTGTGATAGAGCTCCGCCATCAGCCACATCATGAAGGTCGAAAAGAGCGCCGGCTTGTCTTGGCAATCAGCCAATTCGAGGCAGGTCACCACGCCGCGGCCATCCGGGGTGACGTGGAGGAGGTCGTGGACATCGAACTCGGGCTCGCCGAAGAACCGCTCGGCGCCTTGTTGTTCGAGTTCGACCATCTTCCGGAGTAACACGCCGACGGTGGCATCCGACATTCCGCCATACTCTTTGAGGACCGGCTTGCCCTCGTCACTCGACAGGAATTTGAGAACCGAGCGGAGGTCGGCGAAGTCGAGCAGGGGCAGGCGTTGATCGTCGCACGCCTTGAACACCAGACTCAGGACACTGGCCTGGGTTTCATTCAGATCGAGCACCTTGCTCAGCAGCAGCGGGCCGAACGAACTGACGGTGGCCCGGAGCTGGACCCCGTTGGTTCCTGTCAGGCTGACGAACTCGGTCGGCATGGAGCGGGGCGCCCAGGTCGCATCGATCGAGGCGAGGCGTTCGTCGATCCGAGCCGAGGCAACCCCTTCGCGGGCAATGCCGGCGAGATCGCCCTTGATGTCAGCCACGAAGACCGGAACCCCATTGGCCGACAGCTGCTCGGCCATCAGTTGCAGGGTCTTGGTCTTGCCGGTGCCGGTGGCACCAGCGATCAGCCCGTGGCGGGTCATCATCGACAAGGGAAAGGAGACCTTGGGCTCAGGAACGACCGAGGAGCCTTCCATCGCCGCGCCTAACGTGATGACGGGGAGGGCGAACCCGTACCCCTCTTTGAGCATGTCGTCGAATGTTGCCACGGGAGCCTCTCGTTAAATGGACCGGTCGAGCAAGTCGGCCAGCCGAGCCATCTCGTCGATCGTGTTGTAGCAGTGGGGACTCAACCGGATGGCGCCTTCGCGGAGGGACGCCACCGCGCCGCCCGCGGTGAGCTTGGCGAACGTGGCGGCCGGGTCGGCGGGCACCAGGCACACGATGCCGCTCCCCGACACCCCGGTCGGGGACGAGATCCGAACCCCCCGGTTCGCGGCCCATTCGAGGACCGGCCGGTTGATATCGGCCAGGTGAGCCTGAATCCGGTCGATTCCCAGCTCGAGCAGGAGCTCGACCGATCCGATCATCCCGACGAAGTCCTGAAACGGCAGGGTGATCAGTTCGAACCGCCGGGCATCCGACCGCCAGTCGCCCTCGTATTGGGTCAGGGTGCCGAGATCGTCGGTGCCGTCGAAGGCGGTCCAGCCGGCCATCGGCGGTTCGAGCTGGCCGATCAGGTCCTGCCGGATGTACGTAAATCCCGAGCCCCACGGAGAGAGCAGCCACTTCTGGGCACCGCAGGCCAGGATGTCGACCGGAGTTTCGCGGACATCGAACGGGATTTGGCCCAAGGCCTGGATGGCATCGATGACGAGGTAGGTGCCGGTACTCCGAGCCGCCGCCGACAGGGTCTTGAGATCGGCGAGGTATCCGGTGTGGAACTGGACCTGAGACAGGGCCAGCACCTTGACCCGCGGATCGGACATCCGCTCGGCCATCCTGGCTTCGTCCGGCCATCCGTGCGCCATGACCGGGACCAGTTCGAGCGCCACGCCTCGTTTGGCGAGCTGGCGCCACGGGAAGACGTTGGCCGGGAACTCCCCCTGGCTCGCCAATACGATGTCGCCGGCATGAAGCGGGAGGGACAACGCGGCGACGTTAATGCCATAGCTGGTGTTGGTCGAGAGGGCGATCTCAGCCGGCGTGGCGTTGATGAGCCGGGCGGCGACCGCTCGAGCCCGGTCGAGGACCCGAAACAGGTGGTCCTCGGTCAGGCGGTAGGCGGCGGTCCGGTCGCGCTGATAGGCGTCCAGGGTTTGCCGGACCCGCTCGGGCAGGGGACCGATTCCGGCGTGATTGAGATAGATCGTTTCGTCCGCCCACGGGAATTCTTCCCGCCGGAGGGTCCGGACATCATAGGGGCTGGGTTCCACAGAGATCGCCATTCCTCGGTAATATCCTACTATGTCGACTGGTTCTCAATTCAGCCTGGTTTTGGGCGGCGGCGGCCTCAAGGGGCTGGCGCATGTTGGGGTGTTCCGGGGCCTCGAGGAACGGGGCCTCATCCCGGCCGTGGTGGTGGGCTGCAGCATCGGGTCGCTGATCGCGGCAGCCTGGGCGTCGGGGATGTCGGTCCGCGAGATGGAGGATCGGGCCCTGGCCATCAAGCGGCAAGACGTCTTCCGAGTCGCCCACCTCGATATGGCGCTGAAGCGGATGTTGTCCCCCGCGGTCTACCGCCGGGAGCCGCTCGAACAACTGATCCACTCGATCGTGGGCGACCGGACTTTCGAGGACCTGCCCCACCGGCTGATCGTCAACACGGTGGACCTCAACACCGGGATCCAGATCCCGTGGGGGCTGCCCGGCCTGACCAAGGTTCGGGTAGCCGACGCGGTGTTCGCCTCCTGCGCCCTGCCCGGGATCCTGGCCCCCCGGCCGATCGACGGCCGGGTCTGTGTGGACGGCGCCGTGGCGGAGAACCTCCCGATCCGAAGCGCCCTGGCGGCGAGCGGCGGTCCAATCATCGCAGTGGACGTCGGCGGCAGCGGAGGGCGTCGGCAGGCGATCGAGCGGCAAGGCTTTGCCCTGACCTACGCCCGCGGTCTCGAAATCGTGATGAGCACGCTGACCGAGGAGTTGCTCCGTGAGTGGCGGGATCCGCCGATCCTGCTGGTCCGGCCCCGGGTCGAGCGAATCTCGATGTTTTCCTTCAACCGAACCCCGTACCTGATTGCCGAAGGGTTTCGAGCGCTGAACGCGGCCCTGGACCGGCTGCCCGGCGATTTGGCGGCGCTCCCGCCCGGCGTCCACCCTCAGCGCGAGGTGGTCCTGGCCGTCGATCCCAAGGCCTGCATTCGATGCGGGATTTGCATTGCCCGTGAGCCGGAGGTGTTCGCCTGGGGACCGGACGGCCGCGCCACGGCCAAAGCCTCGCGCCAGTCCTGGTCGCAGTTAGGCGACCGGGTGGTCCGATCGTGTCCGACCGGCGCGATCACCGCCGTGCAACTGTGGCCACCGATCGACTGAGGGCCTGAAGGTCCCGGACGACTCGGTGCCAATTGCGGTCCCGCTCGACCCACCGCCGGCCGGCGTCACCGAGGGCTCGCCGGCGGATCGGATCGTCGAGCAATGAGACCTCGGCCGAGGCGACAGCCACCGCGTCTTTGGGGTCAACGAGCAGTCCGGTTTCCAAGTCGAGTACGGCCGCCGTGGTGCCGCCGCTCCGCCCCGCAATGACCGCGACGCCCGACGCCGCCGCATCGGTCAACGCGATCCCGAACCCCTCGGCCTCGAGCCCCTCTTCGCGTGACAGGCCGAGGTAGAGATCCGCCCCGGCATAGATGGCCGGCAAATCGACATCGGGCACCCGATCCAGAAACTGGACCACGGTGGCAAGGCCGAGCGAGGCGACGAGGCCGTCGAGCCGGGCTCGATCCGGTCCCCGCCCGACCACGAGATAGGTCAGGCCCGGCACCCGGTCGCGGAGCGCGGCGACGGCCGCGATCGCGACTTCGATGCCTTTATGGGGCATCAATCGGGCGACGGTGAGGAGCCGGGGGCGACTCGGCTGAATCTGATACCGAGTGATGACCGACGCTGGATCGAGTCCGGGGCGGAAGGCGGTCGGGTCACTGCCGAGGGGCACGACGCGAACTCGATCGGCCGGATCAAGATTGAGCGCCTCCAACACATCACCGATCAGGTCAGCCGTCCACTGGCTGTTGCCGACCAAGATGGCGGCGCCGCCCAGCAGTGCACGGGCTGACCGCCTCTTGAGCGGGGACCGGGCGAATTTGGCCCGCAGTCGCAGCAAATCGCCCCCGTGGAGCAACACCCCATAAGGGACTCCATCCCGCTGCCGGGTTCGGGCCGCCACGTAACCAGCGGGCCGAAGATTGCCGCACCACACGAACTCGACCCGATGCCGGGTCACGAGTTCTCGAACCCGGCGGCGCCAGGCCCACAGCCCCTGGAGGGTCTTGAGTCGGCCCGACGGCATGGCGATCCGGTCGATCGGATTCGGAAACCGCCCGTCCGCTGCGTTAGGCAGCGATCCCGTGGACACGACCAGGCTGCCCGCCGGGTACCGAAGCGCCAACTCGGCCATCCAGCGAGCGATCCCCCCGCCGATCGGGGGAAAGTCGTACGCCAACAGGAGATCGGTCACCGGGGCGCCGCCACCCCGGACAGCAGAGCGGCAAACCGGGCAGCGGCCGCCTCGATCGAAAGGTGCGCCACCCGCTCCGGGTCGGCCGGGCCGCATTCGATGGCCGCACGGATCGCCACCTCGAGGGAGCGGTCGTCTTCGAGCCGGAAATAGTGGACCGCATCGCCGAGATGTTCGCGATGGGGCGGGATATCGGAGGCGACGGTCGGCACACCGGTCGCGACCCCTTCCATCGGGGTGAGGCCAAAACCCTCAAACCGGCTCGGCGCGACGACCACCGTGGCTCGCCGGTAGGCCGCGGCCACTGCGTCATCGCTCTGCCAGTCGGTCGTGAGTTCCACGCTCACTTCGAGATCGGCGGCCAACCGCTGGAGCGCTTCGGCTTCGGGCCCCTGTCCGATCAGATGGACGGTGGGCCTGGGCATCATCCGAGCCGCCGCCCGGATCACCGCGTCGTGGTTCTTGTGGGGCACCAGGCGCGAAATGGATAAGAGCTCGGCGCTCGGCACTCGGCGCTCGGCGCTCGGCGGGGTGGGGTGGAAGCGGGAGGAGTCGTAGCAGAACGGGACCACGCGGGCTTCGATGCCGAACCGGGTGGCGAGGTCGGTGGCCGTCTGGGTGGAGGGGGCCCAAACGGCGGCGGCGCGCCGGGCAACGAAGTGGAGTCGGCTATAGTAGCCGGAGCGCTCCGGAAATCCACCCAGAACGCGGGGCACCCGCCGGATTCGGCCGCGCCACTCGAAGACCACGTCGGGCCGGCCCATGCCAAGGCGCCACGGTGGAAGGTCCCAGAGATAGAGCAGCAACGGGGATTCATGACGACGGGCGAACTCGAAGCCCGCCACCGCGCATTGCCCGTCCATGGCCACCACCAGGTCGGGTGGCTCGTCCCCCTCGGTCGCGATCGTGAAGCCGGCGACGCGAAGAGAGGGGACCACGAGACCGCAGTAGCGGTTCGGAGCGAACCATCGGAGCCTCATCCGATCAACTCGTAGTTTCTGAACTCGAAGATTCGGGTCCCGGTCAGACGTTCCAGCAGGTCCGAGGCATAGAAGCGCAGGTGCTCCCATTGGAGCACCGGCTCGGTAATCCGGCGTTCAGGATCGACCGCATGCCGCTCGATCCATTCGCGAGCCACCGCGGGGTGGGCCCCCACGAAGGGTCTGATCCCGGGAAACCATCGCAGCAGCGCCCGGTCGAACTCATAGTCCGGCCGATTCGGATAGAGCGCGCGATCGATCACGGCGCGCCCCCGGAGCGCGGCCGCGGAGCGGGTGTAGCCGTAGTGGAACATCTCGGCGTCGGCCAGCCGGGCCTTGACCCGGCGATGGCCGGGGCCGACCCGAAACCCTTGGGCGTCCCGGTAGGGGTGCACGTCACGCCCCCGATCGAGGCGCACCGCCCGGACCTCGCGGCGATACCACCGGCGGTTGACCGCCTCGGTCGCGGGGTTGCCGAACAGGTGCCGGTACCGCACCACGACGCCCTCAACCTCGGGCCGCGCCGTCATGATCGCGTCGCGGAGCGAGGCCGTGCCGTTCTCGTGGAGCACTTCGTCGGCCTGGATGTAGATCCCCCAGGGATGACGGCACGCCTCCATGGCGCGGCGGGTCTCGTCGCGAAGCACCGATGAACCCACAGCGAAGTTCCACTCGGTCTCGACGATCCGGATTTTGGGGTCGGCAATCGAGCGAACCAAGTCGAGAGTGCGGTCGGTTGACCGACCGACATTGATCACGACCTCGTCGCAGATCGGGAGGATCGACCGGATGCTCTCGACCACCGGGAAATCGAGCTCGATGGCGTTCCGCACGATGGTGAAGCCGGAAATGCTCATCGGGTCATTTCGGTCAAGAGCGATTCGAGCCGGTGCCGCCAGGTATGCTCTTGGAGCGCCCGAGCTCGAGCCCGAGCGGCGATACCGGCCCGGCGAGCCGGATCGGCCAGCAACACCTCGGCCTGGGCCCGAAGCTCCCGCAGATCGCGGAAGGTGACGACTTCCGTCTCGCCGGCGAAGTTCCGAGCCAGATCGGCCTTGGCATCGCAGAGCTGAACCGTTCCAATGGCCGCCAGCTCGAACACCCGCCGATTGGCTCCGGTACCATACCGGCCTGGTCCGGCCGGCTCCCCGAAAAACTGATGGACGTTCAGCGCGACATCCGCATTGGAGAACGCCCGGACGAAGTCCTCGCCGAATAGCGGGCCGGCGGGCCAACCCGGTCCCCAGATTGCCAGGCCCAGGTCGCGAACGCGGTCGAGGGCCCGGGCCCGGTCCGGTTCATGGGTCCCCACGAAGGCGATCCGCGCCGGAGGCCACGAAGGATCCGGGAGGGGCCGGTGGTAGGCGGGATCGCAGCCTTCGGCCAGATAGCTTGCCGACCGACCTAACGCCCGGTGCCGATCGACCATCGAGGTATCAAAGATGAAGCAGTGGTCATACCCGACGCCGATCCGAAGGGAGAGGTCGAGCAGATGGGGGCTATCCGGAAACCAGTTGGCCCATTTCGGTCCGGGGCTCGCGGCCCGGACGGCCGCGATGATCTCGGGATCGACCGTCGCGCCCTTGAACACCAGCACCACGTCGGGCCGGTGCCGCCGGACGATGGCTCCGAGTCGCCGCCCGATCGGGCGAGCCAGCAGCCGGTCGAGACCCCGCTTCCGCTCCTCGCAGCGCGCCACCTCGCAGCCGAGCGCCTCGAGCGCCGTGGCGATGGCCCCGCCGGTCCGGTGATATCGCTCGTTGAACTTGGCGACCAGAACGACCCGGAGGCCGGCGAACATCAGTCGACGACCGACTCCTGATCGGCCGGCTTGGCGGCGGGCAACATTCCGATCGACTCCAGCAACCGCTGGGCCCGGTGCATATGGGTGTGCTGCGCCAGGACTCTGCGACGGGCGGCCGCCCCGATGTCTTCGGCTTTCGGGGGAGCCTGCAACAGATCCTCGACCCGATACTTGAGATCGGCGGCCTCGGCAAAGGTGACGATCTCCTTGTCGGGCTCGAAATACTTCGCCAAGTCGGCCCGTTCGTCGACGACCTGCGGCACGCCCATCGCCGCCAACTCGAACACCCGTTGGTTACAGAAGGCGTAGGATAGTCCGTTCGAGCCCAGGCCATGATGGAGGTTGACCGCGACCGAGGCCCCGCCGTAGGCCCGGACGTACTCGGCCGTGGTTCGGAGTTCGCCCCGGCAATAGTCCTTCAGCGAGGTCTTTCGCCAGCCCGGGCCCCACAGCGCCAACCCGAATTCGACCAGTCCGGCCAGGTACTTTTCGCGGGTCGGGGTGGCGCCGCCGGCAAACACCACGTTGGCGCGGTACTGATCCTTGGTCCGAAGCGGCCGGTAGACCGAGGGATCGGCCGCCAGCGGGAGCACTTCGACCGTGCGGCCGAACGACCGCTCGCAGGCCGCCGCCACATCGGTTCCCGCCACGAAGATGGCGTCATACGCCCGGGCCACCGCGAGGATCTCGTCGATCCGGCCAATGTCATCGGGAAACCAGTTGACCAACCGGACCCCGGTTTGGGCCCGGATCGCGTCCACCAACCCCTCGTCGATGTCATACCCCCCGATCACCAGCACCAGGGTGGCCTCGGCCACCTCGATGTTCTTGAGGAGCCGTGACCGGAGGTCGCTCCCGCCGAGCCGGCCGAGCAGGCCCGACCGACGGCGGAGATCGAAGGTGGTGACATCGCAACCCAGCCGCTCGAAAGCCCGGGCTCGCTGCGAGGAATGGGCATTCTCGCCGTCGTCGAACGGCGCAATCAGGAGGACAGACGGAGGGCTCACGCCATTTCCTCTATCGGGCGGAACTGGAGGTCATAGAGGCGCCGATACAGGCCACCTTGGGCGAGGAGCGCCCCATGGCTGCCGCGTTCCACGATCCGGCCGCCGTCCAAGACTAGAATCTCATCAACGTGCTGCACTGTTGCCAAGCGGTGGGCCACCACCAGAACGGTCCGGTCGCGCATCAGGCGATCGATGGCTTCCTGAACCAGCCGCTCCGATTCGGTGTCGAGGGCACTGGTGGCCTCATCGAGAATCAGAATCGGGGGATCACGGAGTAAGGCGCGGGCAATCGCGATCCGCTGCCGTTGCCCGCCCGAGAGCCGGGTGCCCCGCTCGCCCAACACGGTGTCGAATCCATCGGGTAGCCGTTCCACGAATTCGAGTGCGTTGGCCGCCCGGGCCGCGTCGCGAACGTCGGAGCGGCTGGCCTCCGGCCTGCCGTAGGCGATGTTGGCGTGGACCGAGTCGTTCAGGACCACGGTTTCCTGGCTCACCAGGCCGATCAACCCCCGGAGCGAGCTTCGGGAGAGGTCGCCGATCGGCACCCCATCGAGGGTGATCGCGCCGGAGGTCGGGTCGTGAAATCGAGCCACCAGTTCGAGCAGCGTCGTCTTCCCTGCCCCCGACGGGCCGACGATGGCGACGGCCCGGCCCTTCGGCACCTCGAACGAGAGATCGCTCAACACCGACTCGTCGTCGTACCGGAACGAGACCCGGTCGAAGGCCAACTCGCGCTCGAACCGAGCCGGCCGAGCGCCCGGAGCGTCGGTTTCGGCCGAGGCACGATCGAGCCAGTGGAACACCCGTTCGGCACTGGCCAGCGCGATCGCCATGGCGGTCGGGAACTGGGAGAGCGATTTGATTGGCGCCATCATCTTGAGGGCTACGACGAGAAACCCGATGGTAACCTCGGGGCTCAAGTTGGCGCCGACGATCGCGGGATTGGCACCGGCCCAAATAATCAGAATGATGACGACGCCACCGAAGACTTCGGTGACCGGGTGGGTCAGGGTCGAGAACCGCTGGGTCCGCACCAATCGGTTCCGGTACCGGTCGGCCTGGGCCGCGAATTGCTCGACCTCGTACGCCTCGGCGCCGTAGCCCCGAATCAGCCGGATCGCTCCCAGCCGCTCGGTGACCGTCGAGGTCAGCTGCGCCCGTTCCTCGGCCCATTCGCCCGCATAGCGGCGAAGCCGGCGAAGGAGTTGCTGGATCCCGAGGACGAGCACCGGCGCCGCCGCGAGGGTAATTAGCGTCAATTGCCAGGATATGAACGACAGGATTACGAGGGAAATCCCGATCAACACCAAGTTCTGGAAGAACGACGCCAGCGCCGCGGTGACCGCCTGTTTCGATTGGTCGGCGTCGGCAATGACGCCGGAGACCAACTGCCCTTGACGGGTCCGCTGAAAAAATCCGAGGTCGATGGTCAGGAGATGGCGATAGAGCGCCACCCGCAGATCACGAACCAACCCCTCCTGGACCGCCACCGATAACTGCCCGGCCGCGTAGGTAAAGGCATTCTTGAGCACCAGCCCAACGAGGAGCAAGACCACGAGCCGGGTCCCGACCCCTGACGGATCACCGGTGCCGGCCAGTGGCGCCAGGAATCGTCCGGTCATCGCTTCGAGCGCGGTCGGAGCCGGTGACAACGCGCCGGCGGTGCCGAACAACGTCTTGAGCAGCGGAATCAGGATCACGATGGTGACGCCATCAAGCAGAGACGCGGCCAGGGTGGCGGCCATCCCGAGGACGAACAGTCCCCAATAGGGCCGGGCCATCGAGAACAGCCGCTGGGCCACGCGATCATGCATGGAGCAAAGCTAATAGGACGTTATCTTCCCCCCCTCGTGCTCCCCCGCATCCTGATCGTCAGATTGAGCTCCATGGGCGACGTGCTGTTGACCACGCCGCTGATTCGGGCCCTCCGGGAACGCCACCCGGACGCCACGATCACGTTCGTGACCAAGACCGGCTTCGCCTCGCTCCTCGTCGACAACCCGCGAATCGCCGAAGTGATCGGGTACAATCCGGCCACCCCGTTGAAGGCGCTCGCCGAGCGAATCAAGGGCGGCGGCTTTACCCATCGGCTCGATTTGCATGGGAACCTGCGCACTCGCTGGCTCCGGCTCATGGTCGGAGGCGTGTGGGGCAGTTATCCCAAACACCGTCTGGCTCGGGCCCTGTTGATCCGGACCAAGCGGGACCGTTATCGGGACCCGCGGCCCGTCGCTCTGCGCTACTTCGATGCGGCCCATGGCCTCGACGTCTCGCCGAGCGGCCAACCGCTCGAGTTCTTCGTCCGCCGCGAAGCGATGGAGGCCGCCCAACGGTTTCTCAGCCATCGGGGGCTCGGCGCCGACCGGCAGCTGATTGCGGTCTGCCCTGGGGCGCAGCACGCGACCAAGCGATGGCCCCTTCGCCATTGGCAGCACCTGGTCACCCAGTTGACCACGACCGGCTGGGATGTGGTCGTCTTGGGCGGGCCGGCCGAACGGCAGTTAGGCGAAGATGTGGCGGCGGCGGGAGCTGAGTCGGCCGCCAATGCCGCGGGCGCCTTCGATTTCCCCGGCAGCGCGGCCCTCCTCAAACTGTCGCGCCGGGCGGTCACCGGCGACACCGGGCTAATGCACCTCGCCACGGCGGTCCAGACCCCGGTGGTGGCGCTGTTCGGCCCGACGGTCCGGCAGTTCGGGTTCTACCCATACGGAGGCCGAGCGACGGTCCTGGAGCGGGATCTCCCCTGCCGGCCCTGCAGCGCCATGGGTGGCCCGGCTTGCCCCTTGGGCCACCATCGCTGCCTAGTGGATCTCACGCCCGACGCGGTATTCGATGCGATCCGCCGCCTGCCCCGCTGAGCGATGCTGACGCCCGCCGCCCGGGGACTGCTCGAGCTGATGGCGTCGGCCCCTCGGGGCCCCCGGCGCGACGGTCTCTTTGCCCTTTGGCTCGTGGTGCATGTGGCCGAGGATCTCGGCGCGGCGGACGGGACCTTGGAACGGCCCTACCGTCGGCGGGTTACCCTCCTGCAACAACGACTGTCCAGCCTCGCCCTGCCCGTAACCCTCAGGCGAGAGCTGAGCCGGGTGATCGAGGGGCTCAAGATCGCTCCCGCCGGGCCGGCCGGGCCGCTGCTGAGTGGTCTGGTCGGAGCCGTCAAGGACGGCGTGGGTGCCGACGCGGCCGACCTGGTCCAGAAGGCGGCCAGGACCCTCCGGTAGCCTCCCGTCGCGACCGAAAAACCCCTAAGTTGTGTCTCGGAACACCCCGAGGAACGATCGATGGCCGGCCATAGCAAGTGGAAGCAAATCAAGCACAAAAAGGCCGCGACCGACAATCGGCGCGCGTCGGTGTGGACCAAGTGTATTCGCGAAATCACCGTGGCGGCCAAGGCCGGCGGGGGTGACCCTGGCGGCAACCCGCGGCTCCGCACGGCCATCGATGCCGGCCGGGCGGTGAACATGCCCAACGAAAACATCGAGCGCGCCATCAAGAAAGGCACCGGTGAGCTCGAAGGGGCTGTCTACGAGGATGTGACGTACGAGGGCTATGGACCGGGCGGGGCGGCGATCTACCTTGAGGGGACCACCGACAATGCCAATCGGACCGTGGCGGAGGTCCGCCATGCGTTTGCCAAGAACGGCGGCAACTTGGGGGCGACCAACTCGGTGGCCTGGATGTTCGATCGCAAGGGCCAAATCTTCCTCGACGCCTCCCGGTGGCCCGAAGACGCCACGCTCGAGGCGGCCCTCGAGGCCGGGGCCGAGGATTTCGCGACCGAAGGCGAGCAGTACATCGTGACGACCACGCCGAACGACCTCCACCTGGTGCAGGACGCGCTCAAGGCCCGGGGCTATGGGATCGAGTCGGCGGAAATCGCGATGGTGCCGAAGAACACCGTCAAGGTCGAGGGCGACGACGCCGTCCGGCTGATCAAGCTGGTCGAGATGCTGGAGGAACAAGACGACGTTTCCAAGGTCTTTGCCAACTTCGACATCGACGCCGCCACGATGGCTGAAGCGGAGGCGTGACCGTTCTCGGGATCGATCCGGGAACGGCGGTCGTCGGCTACGGAGTGGTCGCGGCCGATCAGCCCGGTCGGATCGGGCGCTTGATCGAGTGCGGGGTGATTCGGACCGCCGCCCGAACTCCGCTGCCGATGCGGTTGCTCGCCATCCACGAAGGGCTCACCGAGTTGTTCGCCCGCCACCGCCCGACGGCCCTCGCGGTCGAGGACATCTTCTACGGGACCAACGTCCGGACCACCGCGGTCCTCGGGCATGCCCGCGGGGTCATTCTGTTGGCGGGGGCCTTGGCCGGCATCCCGGTCTTCGAGTACCCCCCGGCCAGCATCAAGAAGGCCATCGCGGGGCGCGGGGCAGCCCAGAAGGCGCAGGTCGGATTCATGGTCGCCAAACTGCTGGGACTCAAGACCGCCCCCACGCCCGCCGACGCGGCGGACGGCGTCGCGGTGGCGCTGACCCACTTGCTGGCCGGGCGAAGGCCGCGGGCGGCTCGATGATCGCCACGGTGACCGGAGTCCTCTCGGACCGAGTCGGCGAAACGATCGTGATTCAGACCGATGGGGGTGTCGGATACGCCGTCACCGTCCCCGTCGGGGTGCTGGAACGGCTGCCCGCCCCGGGCCAGCGGTGCTCACTGTTCATCGAGATGGTGATTCGCGAGGATGCCTGGACCCTGTTCGGCTTCGATCGGGCGGCCGACCGGGGCATCTTTCAGCGGCTGCTCACCGCGAGCGGCTTCGGCCCCAAACTGGCCATGGCCCTGCTCTCGAGCCTCGGTCCGGAGCGCACCGTTCGTTCCATCCAGGGCAAGGATTTCGTCGCCTTGTCGACCGTATCGGGCATCGGGCGAAAAAAGGCCGAGCGGCTCGTCCTGGAGTTGCACGACCGGTTCACCGACATGGTGGTGGACGCCGGCCCAAGGAGAGGTTCCGCGGCCGAAGAAGCAACCCGGGCCCTCGCGGCGTTAGGCTACGCCCCGATAGCGGCCGATGAAGCGGTCCGGGCGGCCGTGACCCAAGGCCCCGAGAGCGATGCGGCGGCGTTGATCAAACGAGCCCTCCATCTGTTGACGACACCCAAGCCGGGAGGACGATAGATGATTCAGACCTTGCCCAAGCGAGCCCATGAAACGGCCGAGTGGCTCTGCGCCAAGTGTGGTTCCACGAACCGAAAATTCGTCCCAGCGGGCACCCCGGTGGCGGAAGACCGGTGCGTCACCTGCCGCGCGAAGCATGCCATCTGGCCGGCCACGCGCCCGGTTCGCTGGAACGCCGAGGCCAAGTAACCCACTCCATGGCGCGGGTCGAGATCACTACCCCCGACGAGCTGCCCGAAGAGGGTGGCACCGACGCGGCCCTCCGGCCGTCGCGGCTCGACGAGTTCGTGGGACAGGAGCACGTCAAGGCATCGCTCCAGATCGCGATCGAC
Source organism: Gemmatimonadota bacterium (assembly GCA_043744895.1). GTDB lineage: Bacteria > Gemmatimonadota > Gemmatimonadetes > Gemmatimonadales > GWC2-71-9 > SHZU01. The sequence continues at coordinate 29,135 of JAYTTT010000190.1, forward strand.
GCGGCCAAGGCCCGGAAAGACACCCTCGACCACATCCTGTTTTTCGGACCCCCCGGGCTCGGCAAGACCACCCTGGCGATGCTGATGGCCCGCGAAATGGGGGTTCAGATTCGGACCACCTCGGGCCCGGTGCTCGAGAAGCCCGGAGACTTGGTGGGAATGCTCACCGGCCTGACCCGGGGCGACATCCTCTTCATCGACGAAATCCATCGGCTCCGGCCGGTCCTCGAGGAGTTTCTCTACCCGGCCATGGAGGACTTTCGAATCGACGTCCGGATCGCTGAAGGGCCCAACGCCCAGACCATTCCGATGGCGCTCGAGCCCTTCACGTTGGTCGGCGCCACGACCCGGTTTGGGCAGCTCACCCCGCCGATGCGGGCCCGGTTCGGGATCGTCGAGCGGCTCAACTTCTACCGCCCCGAGGA
>JAYTTT010000191.1:0-2104 GCA_043744895.1 Gemmatimonadota bacterium
TCGCTGGGGTTGTCGCGGAGGCCCAGCCGGTAGCTGGTCAGGGCGGCGACGAAATCGCCGACCCGCTCGAGCGCCAGGGCCTCGTTGAGATAGTCGAGGCGCTGGGGCTCCCTCGGGGTCGAACTCAACCGGTCCAGGACGCGTCGAAAGAAACTCATGAGCTCGGGTCGTCTCCGCTTTCCGGGGGGCGCTGCACCGCTCCTACAACATAAGAAAGTCGTTTACCAGGTGCAACACAAGTCGTTGTGGCATCGACTCGATCCCCGCCACCTTGCGGCTGACTTTCGGACCACTTCGGAGGGGCCTATGTTTGGGGGCCTTACCCCACCACCTCGACTGGGAGCAAGCCATGCCGCGGCGTCCTTTGGACCCGACTCGGGGAATCCTCGAGATCGATTGGCCCTTGTTCGGGGAGCTGTGCCGAGCCCTGGCCCTCAAAGTGGCCCGAAGCTACGATCCCGAGATCATTTTGGGGGTCGCCAAGGCCGGCGTGATTCCGGGCGCCGTGGTGGCGTCGATCCTCGAGCGGGAGTTCAGCTCAATGACGGTCACCCGAAAAAAGGCCGGCGCGATGCCGGTGATGGTCAGCGGGCCCCCGGCGACGATTCGCGGCCGGCGGGTGCTCATCGTCGACGAAACCTGCGACTCCGGGCATACCCTCAAACTCGCCCTCAACGAAGTCCGGGCCGGTGGTCCGGCCGAAGTCCGAACGGCGGTGTCGTTCAAGACCGGCGGGTACCAGCCCGATTTCTTCTCGTTCGAGACCGACAAGTCGATCGTCCTGCCCTGGGATCGCGAAGTCGTGCGCGAGGGCGAGTTGATCCGCCGGCCCGATTGGGCTCCGGGAACCGGCCCCGATGCGTGAGGTTCTCGGGCGAGCCCTCGCGGGGGCCACCGGCTACGTGGAACTGAGGCTTCGGCGCCGATGGTCGACCGCCGTCGTGTTTCGGAAGCAGCGCCTCGAAGTCGCCACCGAGTACCAGGCTTTCGGCGGGGTGGCCCGATGTTTGGTTCCCGGCCACGGTTGGGGTGCGGTGGCCTTTACCGACCCTGAGCGGGCGGCGTCGGCGGTGCTGCGGGCCCATGAACTGTCCCTCGAAACCCGTCCCGAACGTCCGATTTCCCTCGCGCCGATTCCGATTCGGCAGGTCGATCACGCGGAGTTGCTGATCGACGACCCCCGCTTGGTGTCGCTGGCCGAAAAGCGGGAACTGCTCGAAGGACTGACGGGGGAGCTGTTGGCGGCCGATCGCCGCTTGGTCGATTCGCGGACCAGCTACGGCGACTCGGTGATCGAGACCTGGCTCGCCACCAGCGAGGGGGTTTGGCTGCACGAGCTTCGCAGCGAGGCGAGTCTTGGCGCCCTGGCGGTCGCCGGTGAGGACGGTGCCCAGGAGCGGGCCCTCGAATCGGTGGCGGTGCTCGGCGGATGGGGCGCGGTCGCCGGCCGGTCGGCGATGTTCCAAGAGGTCGGCGCCCGGGCGGTCGCGCGGCTTCACGCCGCCCCGGTCAAGGCCGGTCGCTATCCGGTCGTGTTCGATTCCCGGGCCACCGGGGCGCTCGTCCTCCAGACGATCACCAATCTCTGCCGGTCGCCGTCCCGCGGGATGGAACGGGAACTGTTGGCGTTAGGCAGCCGGATCGGCCCCGAGAGCCTGACCGTCGGCGACGATCCGACCGCGGCAGGGCTTCGGACCAGCCTGGCCCTTGATGACGAGGGCACCCCGGTCAACCACACCCACCTGGTCCAGAACGGGGTGGTGGTCGCCCACCTCCACACCCGCGAAACCGCGGCCCGGGCCGTGGTGGGTCCGACCGGGCATGCCCTCGCACCGGCCCTCCGGTCTCTTCCCGCGGCCCGTCCCACCAACAGCTACGTGGCCAAGGGCGAGGGCGACCCCGCGGCTTTGATGGCCGACGTGGTCTTGGGGATTTACGTCGCGGACGTCCTCGGTGTGGCCGTCGAGGGGCATCTGGTGACTCTGACGCCGGCCACCACCCGGATGATCCGCAACGGCGGGCTGGCTGAGCCCGTTAAATGCGCCCCGATCACCGCCGACCTGTTCACGCTCTACGGCCGGCTCGACCGGGTCGGCGGCGACTT
>JAYTTT010000192.1:0-8089 GCA_043744895.1 Gemmatimonadota bacterium
TTGATGGATTGAAGGAACTGGGGTTCGATGTGGTCGTTCGGCCCGACATGAAGCCCGAGGAATTGGGCGACGCCCTGCGCGAAGTCGACCCCAAAGTCCTGATCGTCCGGAGCAAGAAGGTCAACGGTGAAGCCATGCAGCAGGCGCCCGGACTCTCGTTGGTCATCCGGGCGGGTGCCGGCATCGATACCATCGATGTCGCCGCCGCATCGCGACTGGGCATCTTCGTCTCGAACTGCCCCGGCAAGAACTCGATCGCGGTGGCCGAACTCGTCATGGCCCTGTTGCTCGCCACCGACCGCCGGGTGCCCGATCAGGTCATCGACCTTCGCCGGGGCGGATGGAACAAGGCCGAATATTCGAAGGCGCGCGGTCTCCACGGTCGCACCCTCGGGATCGTCGGCCTCGGGCAGATCGGCCGTGAAATCGCCAAGCGGGCGATGGCGTTCGGGATGAAAGTCATCGCCTGGTCCCGGCAGCTGACCCTCGAAGACTGCACCGAACTGGGAATCGAGTATGCCGAGACCCCGCTCGAGGTGGCCCGCCACGCCGACGCGGTCACCATCAACGTCGCCTCGACCGCGGAAACCAAGCACTTGGTCAACGCGGAGTTCCTCGGGGCGATGCGGCAGGGAGCGTACCTCATCAATACGTCCCGCGGGTCGGTGGTCGACGAAGCGGCGCTGCTCGAAGCGATCGCGGCCAAGGGCATTCGGTGCGGTCTCGACGTCTACCAGGGCGAGCCAAGCGGGTCGAAGGCGGCCTTCGACTCGGCGTTGGCCCAGTCGCTCGGGGTGTACGGAACCCATCATATCGGCGCGTCGACCGATCAGGCCCAGACCGCTATTGCCCATGAAGTCATCCGGATCGTCCAGCAGTTCAATCAATCCGGCACCGCGCTCCACTGCGTCAATCGGTTGGCCAAGAGCTCGGCCACCCACGTGCTTTCGGTGCGGCACCAAAACAAGCCCGGGGTGCTCGCGCACGTCTTTCGGGTTCTCTACGACGAGAAGATCAACGTCGAAGAGGTCGAAAACATCGCCTACCACGGATCCGAAGCGGCCAGCGCTCGGGTCCATGTGACCGGACTACCCAGCCAACACGCGATCGACGAAATCAAGGGTGGCAACCCCAATGTCATCAGCGTCGACTTGACCGAGATAAGGCGGTAATCCCATGGATCGGGTCCACAATTTCAATGCCGGTCCCGGCGTCCTGCCGGAGTCGGTGCTTAAGGCCGCGCAACGCGATATCTGGAACGTCGCCGGTTCGGGGATCGGGATCATGGAGCACAGCCACCGCGGCAAAGTCTTCGAGAAGATCATCGCCGAGGCCGAGGAGGATGCCCGTCGGCTCGCGGGAATTCCCGACAACTACCGGGTCTTGTTCATCCAGGGCGGCGCCACCCAGCAGTTTGCCATGGTGCCGATGAATCTGCTGGCCCCCGGCCGGACCGCAGACTATCTGATCACCGGGGTCTGGTCGGAAAAGGCTGTCAAAGAGGCCAAGAAATTCGGGACCACCCACGAGGCGGTGTCGGGTAAAACGTCGAACTTTACCGAGATTCCTGACCCAAGCAACATCCGCTACTCCGAAAACCCGGTCTACGCCCACCTGACCACGAACAACACGATCTACGGAACCCAATGGCGGGCCGAGCCGGCGGTGCCGGCTGGCGTGCCGCTGATTGCGGACACCTCGAGCGATATGTTCAGCCGTCCGATCGACGTGTCGAAGTACGGCCTGATTTACGCCGGGGCCCAGAAGAACCTCGGACCGTCCGGGATCGTGCTGGTCATCGTGCGGGATGATCTGGTAGACGTCGGACCAGCCGGCCTTCCGACAATGATGCAGTACCGGACCTACGCCAAGGAAAAGTCGCTCCACAACACCCCGCCGACGATGGCGATCTACATGGTCGGACAGGTGCTCAAGTGGATCGCCGACACCGGCGGCCTCGCGGCAATGGCCGAACGAAACGCCGGGAAGGCCCAGCTGCTCTACGACTTCATCGACCAATCGAGCTTCTTCCGGGGCACCGTGGCGGCGTCGAGTCGCTCTCTGATGAACGTCTGCTTCCGCGCCCCGTCCGAAGAGCTGGAGAATGCTTTCTGCGCCGAAGCGGAGAAAACTGGACTGGCCGGGCTCAAAGGCCATCGGTCGGCTGGCGGGATGCGAGCCAGCCTCTACAACGCCTGCCCCCGCTCGAGCGTCGTGGCGTTGGTCGAGTTCATGAAGGCGTTCGAACGGTCCAACGCCCGCACGTAGCGCCCGTAGCTGATCCCGGCGATCAAGTCGTACATCACGTGGACGACCATAGCCGGATAGAGCGAGCCCGTGACCAACACGAGCCCGTGGAAAACCGCCCCGAACCCCGCGACGACCACCACGGCGTGCCGACCCTGGACGACGTGGGAAATCCCGAAGACCGCCGCCGCGATGGCCACACTCCCGGCCATCGATCCAGTCAATTGGAATAGGATCCAGTACATCACCCCCCGATAAGTAATTTCCTCGCCAATCCCGGCCAGCACCGAGACCACGGCCCACAGCGCGTGGTCGACGCCGTCGATCGGCGCAATCAGCCGGACCCGCGGATCGCCACTGACCGCCTGCTGCCGCCATCGCGGCCACAGCCCGATCACCGCCCCAGCTAAAATGCCAGCGGCCAACCCCCCCCCGCCCAGAGTCGGCCGGTACTCCCCCCCCAACGGAATCCCCAGCCAAGCCGCCACCGCAACCGAAATCACCGTCAGCCCCACCTGCTGCCCGATGACCCCCGCAAAATACCGTTTCTTCGAACGCCCCCCCCCGAGTGCCGAGCGCCGAGCGCCGAGTGCCGAGAGCGGAACCACGACGCCGAAAATGCCCAGATGGCAGAGCCCGACGAAGCCGACCGCATCGAGCCCTGACCCGGGCACGGTCACAGGGCCCCCGCCGCCCGCCGAATCCGTTGGACGATCGCGCTGAGCCCCTGGGTCCGCATCATCCCTAACGCTTCGTCGAGCTTCATCAAGTGGAGGAGGTCGGCCGGAAGGTTGGCCGCGGCGGCCACCGGCTGTCCGTCCAGAGCCCGAACGACCAACGAGAGGAAGCCGCGGACCGTCGGAGATTCCCGGGGCACATCGGCGTGAAGGCGGAGCAGGTCGCCCTCCCGCTCGAGCCACAGAAACACCGGCGTCTGGCACTCGGCGACCCGATGGGCCTCACGATTCCGGTCATCCCGAAGATGCTCCGGCAGTTCGGGGAGCTTTTTCGACGCATCGAGCACCGCATCGAGCCGGGTCGCCCGGTCGGTCGATCCGAATCGCTGAATCAGCTTGTCGATCGTCATGGGGTCGAGCGAAATTGCGGACGCATCGCCCCAATCTACCCCGGAGCTGCCGTCATGAGCATCATGTTGCCTGGTCCGATCGTCAGTACCGCGTGGCTGGCCGGCCACCTCGGGCAACCTGGTCTCGTGGTGGTCGATGCGTCGTGGTATTTGCCCGCGATGGCACGCGACCCCCGGGCCGAGTATGTGGCCGGCCACATCGCGGGGGCGGTTTTCTGGGATCTCGACCAACGAGTCGATTCGACCAACCCCTTGCCCCACATGTTGCCCGATCCGGCGGCGGCCGGCGCTCAGGTCGGCGCGTTAGGGATCGCCGATCAGGATGCCGTGGTGGTCTACGACGGATCGGGGGTCCAGATGACGGCCCCCAGGGTCTGGTGGCATCTCAGGGTGATGGGGCACGAGCGGGTCGCCGTGCTCGACGGTGGCTTAGTCAAATGGCGGGCGGAACAACGACCGGTCGAGGCGGGCCCCGTCGAGCGCGCCCCGGTGGCCCACTCGGTCGCCTGGCGGGCCGATCTGGTCCGGGATCGGGCGGCGGTCCAGGCCCTCGTGGGGGTAGCCGGCACCGGGTTAGTCGATGCGCGGGCCGCTGGCCGGTTCGAGGGCCGTGACCCCGAGCCCCGCCCGGGGCTCAAAGGTGGGCACCTGCCCGGCGCCCGGAATCTGCCGTTCACGTCGCTGGTGGCTGCCGATGGGACGTTCCTCCCCGCCACTGAGCTGAAGCGGCGGTTTCGACTCGCGGGGGTCGACCTCGACGGGCCGATTGTTGCCTCGTGCGGATCGGGGGTCACCGCCTGCGTAGTGGCCCTGGCCCTCGACCTCCTCGGCCACCGGCGCTATGCGGTCTATGACGGATCCTGGGCGGAATGGGGCGGTCGCGACGATACCCCGATCGAGCGCTAGCCACACCGGCGCGCCAGACGGGCCGGTGTCGGGTGGTAGGGCAACTCGCGTTGGGCTGCCAGGGCGTGCCGCTCTGCCCCCGGGCACCCCGAACGGGCGGCCAGGAGCAAGTGGAGCCGGTAGTTCCCGGGGTCGAAGCGGATCGCGCGCTCGAGTTGCCGCGGCGACCATCCGTCGCCCGCCAAGCCGATGGCGGCGGCTTGGGCCCCGCTCTTGGCGGCGAGGCCTCCCACCACGAGGATAAACCCAAGAATGGTTCGCCAGCGCCGGCCCGCGATCTCGAGCTGGCCCAGGGGCCTCGTGGCGGGCAGCAGAGCCCCCACGCCGGCCATCACCACCACCGTCGGCGGGGCGAGAAGGAACACCGCATCGAACAATCCCTCGACCCCCGCGCCGGCGAGGAGCGCCAGGGCGGCAATCGCCGCCGCCCCGTGATCGGGGTCGCGAGCCCGCCGGATCGCCACCAGGCCGAACGCGAGCCCGGTCAGCAGCCAAAGCCCGGCTCCGATCGGTCCCCGCTCCACCACCAGCGCGATCCAGTCGCTCGACGGCCACGGATTGGTCGGAATCGGATCGTCCCGGTCGAATGACGGGTCGTTAGGCGTGGTGACGAGCGGATACTTGACGAGCCAGTTGCCCGGCCCGGTGCCGAACACCGGATCGTGCTCGACCAGCCGGAGGCTGTTCCGATATTGGATCAGGCGACCGCGTCCGGAACCTTCCCGGTAGTTGAGCACATCCCGCAGCGAGTCCCGGTAGGGCGAGGACGACCGCCACTCGAGCCGGTTCGGGACCACCAGGGCGGCGACCGCGCCGAACGCCGCGGCGCCGACCAGGCCGATCAGCCTCGGGCGCGGAATCCGGGGCGGGCCGCCCCGCGTCAGCAGCGCCGCCACCGCCGCGACTGCCACCACCGCCCCGACGCCCACCCATGCCGCCCGCGACCGGGAGAGCACCGTCGCCGCGATCATCACGGCGATCGCGAGCCCGGCAAACCCCACGGCCCACCGGCTCCGCGCCGCCGCCAGGAGCCAGGCTGCCAACGGCAGGCCGAGCACCATCAGGTGGGCCATAAAATTCCGGTTGCCGAGGGTCCCACCCGGAGCTCGGGTGTCGGCCAGCAGATCCGACGACCAGCCGTAAGCCTGGAACAGCCCAGTCGTGCCGGCCGCGACCACGGCCAGCAGCAACGGGACCAAGACCGCGCCCCGTCCGACCCGAATCGCAATCGAACGGGCAACGAAGAAGACCGCCACGCCGCCGATTGTCACGCCGAAGGCGCGAAACGAAATCCACCGGTTGGTCGCCGCTGCCGCGCTCGCCGCACTGAAGATTGTAAATCCGGCGAGGAGGATTTCGGCGATCCCGAACTCGATTCGGTCGGTCCGGAGCAATCCGATCACCCCCGCGAGCGCCGCCGCCGCGAGCAGCGCCAGTTCCTTTGGCACGGTGAACCGGTCGAGGTCGAAGATGGCCGACGGCACCACCGCCAGGACGACGGCCTGCGCCCCCACGGCCAGGATCAAGGCCGCCACGATTCCACCGGCCTGGTCCAGTCGGGAAGGGCCTGCTGCTCTCATGGGCGGATGTCCAATCATGGCCTGATAGTAGACGGGTCGGCCGACCCGTCAACCGCCGGCGACTGCCTTAGATTTCGTCGTCATGCCCGAATCCGAATCTGATATCGTGGTGGCGGCCACCGACCGGCCGCTGCCGATCGCGGTCCGCCGGATCCTTGACGAACGGGTCCCCGCCGACCTGGTGGGACTCGCCACCTATCTCGACGACCGGCTCATTGCCCGCTGCGCCATGCCCGAGGAAGTCGTCGAGTTCATCGAGGGAAGGCGCCTCTTCGAACAGCCGGCCCAATTGGTACTCGCGGCCAAGGAAGAGCCCCCCGGGCTCCAATGCCGGCTCTTTGCCCTGGTCGAAGTGGCCCGGGACGGGGCGGAGGAGTCGGCCGAGCCCTGGGCCGCGTCGGTGCCGAAGTACCAGGACGCCGCAGAGAGCGAATCGGTCGGGGTCACCCCCCCGGGGATGATCTTTCTCGGCCTGATCGTCCGGTTCGCCAAGGACCGCAAGTACCCGGGCAATCTCGGGCTCGAAGCGGCCGACATCCTAAAGCGGGTCGTCGAAGGAGAAACTACCGAGGTGGTCGACAAGGTCCTTGACGACCTTCTCGGCGGGGGGCCACTCCCTTAACATTCCGGGCTTCTCGTTCGCGGATGGCCATGACCGTCGTAACCCCAATCGAAACCAGAGGGTATTCGAGTCCGGAGGCGCTCGTCAGCACCCAATGGGTCGCCGACCACCTCGCCGACCCCAAGGTGCGGCTGCTGGAATCGAACGAAGACCTCCTGCTCTACGAAACCGGCCACCTGCCGGGCGCTGTCAAGATCGATTGGGTCACCGACCTCAATGACCCAATCGTCCGTGACTACCTGATGCCGGAGGCGATGCAGCACCTGCTCCGAACCAAGGGTATCGATCCCGACACCACCGTCGTGTTCTACGGCGATCGGAACAATTGGTGGGCTACTTATGCGTTCTGGGTCTTCCGCCTGTACGGCCTCGAGCGACTCCGGATCATGGATGGCGGCCGCCAGCGGTGGGCCGATGAAGGCCGCCCGATGGTAACCGAGGTCCCGACCTTGTCGCCCGGTAGCCTGACGGTCGGCGGCCGAAAGGATGCTCCGATCCGGGCCCTCCGGGATGACGTGCTGGTGCACGTCCGGGCCGCCCGGCGATTGATCGATGTTCGGAGCGGGGAAGAATACCGGGGCGAGCGCCTCCATATGCCGGACTACCCCAATGAAGGCGCCATGCGGGGCGGCCATATTCCGGGGGCGAAGAACGTGCCGTGGGCCCGCGCGGTCGACCCCGATACCCACACCTTCAAACCGGCGGCCGAACTGCGGGTCATTTACGAGGACGAGCAGAACCTCAAGCCCGCCGACGATGTCATTACCTACTGCCGGATCGGGGAACGGTCCTCGCACACCTGGTTCGTGCTCACCTACCTGCTGGGTTATCCCGATGTCCGAAACTACGACGGATCCTGGACCGAGTGGGGGAATGCGGTCCGGATGCCAATCGAACGACCGTAGCTCCAGGCTCAACACGGAAGCGACAAGGGCTGAATCACGATGACGGCGACAACCGCGGCGAACCTCGGTACTCCGATCCGGATGGTGGCGGGCAAACTCCAAGTTCCCGTCAATCCGATCATTCCGTTCATCGAAGGTGACGGCACCGGGCCGGACATCTGGCGGGCGTCGCGGCATGTGTTCGACGCGGCCGTGGCCAAGGCATACGGCGGAGCTCGCCGGATCGTTTGGCGGGAGGTCCTCGCCGGCGAAAAGGCCAAGACCCAGGTGGACAACTGGCTTCCCGAGGAAACGCTCACGGTCATTCGGGAACACCTGGTTGCCATCAAGGGGCCGCTGACTACCCCGGTCGGCGGCGGGATCCGCTCGCTCAACGTGGCCCTTCGCCAGCAGCTCGATCTTTACGCGTGTATCCGCCCGGTTCGCTGGTTCGAGGGAGTCCCTTCGCCGGTCAAACATCCCGAGCAAGTTGAGATGGTGATCTTCCGGGAAAATACCGAGGATATCTACGCGGGAATCGAATACCAGGCCGGTACCCCGGAGGCCAAGAAGCTGCGCGACTTCCTGATCAACGAACTAGGCGTCAAGAACATCCGGTTTCCGGAGACCAGTTCACTCGGCATCAAGCCGGTGTCGGAAGAGGGCACGACCCGGCTGGTGCGGGCGGCGATCGAGTACGCGCTGGCGAACGGTCGGAAGAGCGTGACCTTGGTCCACAAGGGCAACATCATGAAGTACACCG
>JAYTTT010000193.1:0-2096 GCA_043744895.1 Gemmatimonadota bacterium
CCCCGCCGTCTCGGAGTTCGACGGTCACACTGTCGGCGACCCCGACCGCCCGTCGATTGACCTCCTCGATCACCATCGTGGCGACCTCGCGCGGGGTCAGCACCACCGAGTCGGCCCGGCCCCGAGCCAGGGAGTCGAGCCGGGCCGCCGCCCGGCGACGGAGTTCGCCCGGAGTGACCGTCTCGTCAGGCGGAGGGGCCGGCTCTGCGGTGAACTGATGGACCCAGCGACGAACCTCGGCGCGATTGACCCAGCCGACGTAGAGCATGGCCGCCAGCGCCGCGGTTCCCATCAATCGGGCCGGCCACGCCAGGCAACTCAGAATCACGTGAGGACGACCTCGTGGCGGATCGCGTAGCTCGGACCCGCCGCCGTGAGTTCGCTTTCGAAAAGCACCACCCGGTCAGCCAGAAAGGCGTCGCCCGATGGAATCCGCTCCAGGTCGGTTTGCCAGCCATCGGGCAGCCGATGGCCCTCCCGAATTCGGCCTAACGTGATGTGCGGGCGGAACGGACGCCCTTCCGGGGAAAAGCCGAGCGCATCCGCTCCCCGCTCGATCCGGTCCTGAAGCAACTCGAGCCCCGGGTCGGCGTCGATCCCGAGGTAAATCACCCGAGGCTGGCGGACCGATGGCAGGACGCCCGCGCCCGACAGCGTCAAGGTCAGCGGGTGAATGCCGGCCGTTGCGAAAGTCAGCATCTCGGTGATCGCGTCGACTCGGTCCGTCGTCGTTTCGCCGAAGAACTTGAGCGTCAGATGAAGGCCCCGGTCCCGAACCCATCGAACCGACCACTCCCGGGCCCGAAGCCGTCGCAGGATGGCCGCGACTTGGACCTCGGCGGCAGCCGGCAGCGGAATGCCGATGAAGAGTCTCATGACGCGACCGGGAGCAGATTCCCTCGCCGATAGCCGCCCGGGTCACGCTCGACCCGGCTGAATCCGAGCTCCATGAGCGCGGATTCGATGGCGGACCATTGGGCCTCGACCATGATGAACATCTCGGGAGTGACCTCGATCCGGGCGACGGTATCGTGATGGCGAACGCGCACGTCGCCCTGAGCGCCCAGCGTACGAAGGAACTGCTCAGCGAGTTCCACCTGACGAAGCCGTTCGGGTGTGACCGGCAGACCGTATCGGATCCGGCTGGACAAGCAGGGGGCGGCCGGTGCGTCCCAGATTGGGAGGCCGAGTATCTTGGCCTCGTGGCGGATCATCGCTTTGGTCCACCCGAGTTCTACCAGCGGGGAGCGGACTCGTTGCTCGGCCCCCGCCCGGCTCCCCGGTCGATGGCCACCGAGATCGTCGGCGTGGGTTCCGTCGATGATCGTGTCGAAGCCCGAACGCGTCGCGATGTCCGTAAGCCGGCCCCACAATTCCGACTTGCAGAAATAGCAGCGTTGCGGCGAATTGGCCTGATAGTCCGGATTCGCCAACTCGTTGGTGTCGATCTCGAGTACCGGAATCCCAAACTGGCCCGCAACGGCTCTGGCCTGGAGCCACTGAGCTTCGGGGAAAGACGCGCTCCGCCCGATGACCGCCAGGAACCGCAGCGCCCCCAGGACCTCGGCCCCGACCACCGCCAGCAGGGCGGAGTCGACTCCTCCCGAATACCCCAGCAGCACGCGGCCCCGGTGCTCAAACCACTCCCTCAATGCCGTCCGGCTTTCCATCCTGGAAACGTAACGGCACGAACCGGCTACGGAAGCGAGGTTATACTTTTGCCGCCATGGCGACCTTCCTCCTCCCTGAGGCCGAATTGGACTTTCGGGCCAGCCGGTCCGGCGGCCCCGGCGGCCAGCATGTCAACACCTCGTCGACCCGGGTCGAAGTCCGCTGGAACGTCCGGACCTCGGTAGCTCTGACCCCCGGTCAACGCGACCTCCTGCTCCACAAACTCGCCTCCAAACTCGACGCCGAGGGCTGGGTCAGGGTGGTGGCCTCGGATTCACGGAGCCAACTCCGCAATAAGGAAGCGGCCCGCGAACGACTCACAAGCCTGGTGGCACGGGGGCTCGTGGTACCCAAACGACGGCGGGAAACCCGAATTCCGAAAATCGAGAAGGTTAAACGGTTGGAGCAGAAACGCCGCCGATCGG
>JAYTTT010000194.1:0-2091 GCA_043744895.1 Gemmatimonadota bacterium
CCAGCGGATCTGGAGCGGGTCGGCCAGCCTCGACGTGATTGAAATCGACGCGGCCAGTAACCGGGGCGTGGACGACGCCCGGGACCTTCGGGAGCGGGCGATGTACGCGGCGTCTCAGGAAGACCGCTACAAGGTCTACATCGTGGACGAAGCCCACATGCTGACCCGGGAGGCGTGGAACGCGCTCCTCAAGATCTTGGAAGAGCCGCCGCCGCGGGTGGTCTTCGTCTTCGCGACCACCGAACCGCAGAAGATCGCCAACAACGCGGCCCCGGTGCTGTCGCGGCTCCAACGGTTCGATTTCAGGCGGATCGGGGCCGGGGCGATCCGCGACCGGATCAAAGAAGTCCTCGCGGCTGAGGGGCTGGTGGCCGACGACGATGCCATCGCGGTGATTGCCCGGTATGCCGACGGCGGGATGCGGGATGCGTTGTCGGTGCTCGACCAGGCGCTCAGTTTGTCGGACGGGACCCTCACGGCGGACCGGGTCCGCCAGGCGTTAGGCTTGATCGGCGACGACGTCTACGCCGAAGTGCTGGCGGCGGTGGCCCGGAAGGACCCGGCGGCGATCTTTCCGGTGGTCGACCGGTTGCTCGCCGCCGGCGCCGACTTGGTCGAGTTTGCCAATGGGATGGCCGAGTTGCTGCGGGCGGTTTTGATGGTGGCCACTGGCGCGGTGCCCGAAGGGCTGACCGGCGTCCAGCGTGAGGTGGTGAATCTGGCCACGGAGCAGCTGGCGGCTGGGGATGTGCTCCGGATGCTCGGGCTCTTAAGCCAGGTCGAGACCTCGATCCGGCGGAGCGCCAACCCTCGCTTGGTAGTCGAAACCCTGCTGCTTCGCTGGGCCCTGATGGACCGGACGGTGGACCTCGAGGCGGTGCTCAATGGCGCCGAAGCCTCGGCTCCCCGGCTGGCGGCGCGGGCGGCGCGTCCCGAGCCCCGCGCCGCGCCTCCGGTCGCCCCGCCGGCTCCGGCCCAGCCGCTGGTGCCCGGAGCGCTGACGCTCGAGGCGCTGACCGAGGCGTGGGCCGGGATCGTGGCCCAGGCCAAGGACCTGAGCCCGCTCTTGGCCACGGTCATCGAGCATCTCAAGCCGGTCGGTTTGACGGGCAACCGGCTGACGGTGACCCCCGACACGACCGCGCTCCACATGGCCGAGGGAGCCAAGCGGCAGTTGGGCGCGATCGAGGAGCTGATCGCCACGGCGGTGGGCCACCGCCTCGAGATGTCGGTGGTCGATCCAGGGGCGGCTCCGGCCAAACCGGAGCGGCCGAAACGGCTGTCGGAAAAAGACCTGAAGGCGGAAAAGCTCCGAGAATTTCGGGCCAAGGATCCCACATTGGATGCGGCGGCCGACGCATTAGATTTGGAGATCGTGGACTGACACTATGGCCGATCTCCAGCAACTTTTTCAGCTAAGTCAACAGATGCAAGGCCGCCTCCAGCAGCTGCAGGCGGACCTGGCCGACCGAATGGTCGAGGCCAGCGCCGGGGGCGGGATGGTCAAGGTCCGCGCCGACGGCCGGGGCATGGTCCAGGACGTCACGATCGATCCGGCGGTGTTCGAAGGGCGCGACGCCGAGTTGTTGTCCGACCTGGTGCTTGCCGCCGTGGCGGAAGTCCAGCGGCGGGCGGCAGAAATGGCTCAGGCGGAAATGAAAAAGATGCCCGGGCTTCGTGGCGGCGATTGACGATCTGGTGGCCGAACTCGGCAAGCTCCCCGGCATTGGCCGAAAAACGGCTGAACGCCTCACCTTCCATCTCCTCCATCAGCCCCGCGAGCGGATCAGCCGGTTGGCGGCCGCGTTGAGCGGGGTGGCCGAACGGGTGGCCGCCTGTCCCGACTGCGGCAATTACTGCGAAGGCCCGCGGTGCGCGATCTGCGCCGATCCCCGGCGGGATGCCGGGATGCTCTGCATTGTCGAAGAGCCCTCGGCGGTCACCCTGGTCGAGCGGTCGACCGGCTATCGAGGCCGGTACCTGGTCCTCGGCGGACACCTCTCCCCGCTCGAGGGGGTTGGCCCCGATCAGCTTCGGATCGGGCTGCTCAAGCGGAAAATGACCGGGGGAGAGATCCGGGAGGTCATCATG
>JAYTTT010000195.1:0-2080 GCA_043744895.1 Gemmatimonadota bacterium
GGGGCGGGAAGGGGATGCGGATCGCCCACGACGCCGACCAGTTCGGCCAGCTCTTCGGGCTGGCCCAGAACGAGGCCCTGTCGGCGTTCGGCAACGGCGACGTCTACGTGGAAAAGTACCTCGAGCATCCCCGCCACGTCGAAATCCAGATCATGGGCGATCAACACGGGCGGGTCATGCACCTGGGCGAACGCGATTGCTCGGTGCAGCGGCGCCATCAGAAGCTGATCGAAGAGAGCCCGAGCCCGGCGTTGACGCCGGAGCTCCGCGACCAGATGGGGTCGGCCGCGGTGTCGCTGGCGGCGGCCATCGGCTACGTCGGCGCCGGCACGATCGAATTTCTGCTCGATACCGACGGCTCGTTCTATTTCATGGAAATGAATACCCGGATTCAGGTCGAGCATCCGGTCACCGAGATGGTCACCGGGTTCGACCTGGTCAAGGAGCAAGTCCGGGTTGCCGCGGGCGAGCCGCTCAGTTTCCCGGCCGGCTTCAGCGGCCTCCGGGGCCATGCGATCGAGTGCCGGGTCAACGCCGAGGATCCGTACCGCAATTTCCAGCCGTCGCCGGGCCTGATTACGGCGTACCACCCGCCGGGTGGCCCCGGGGTCCGGGTCGATACCCACGTGTACGCGGGGTACCGGGTTCCACCCCACTACGACTCGCTGCTGGCCAAGGTGATCGTGCATGGGAGGGATCGTCACGAGGCGTTGCGACGGATGGGCCAGGCGCTGGACAGCTTCATCCTCGAAGGCATCACCACGACGATTCCGTTTCTGGCCCGGGTCATCCGCCACCCCGGTTTCGTGGCCGGCACCGTCGATACCCGGTTCCTCGAGCGGGAAAACCAGCTCCTTCGCCCCGACCCATGAGCCTCGATGTCGCCTTCACGCCTGCGAGCCTCGCGAAGGACGAGGTCGCGGGCCGGGGGGTATTCGTGATCGACGTCCTCCGGGCCACCACCACCATGTGCGCGGCGCTCTACCACGGGGCCAAGAGCATCATTCCGGCGGGCTCGATCGAAGAGGCGATGAAGCTGCACCAGACGCTGGGGTCGGATGACGTGCTGCTGGCCGGCGAACGACAAGGCCGACCGATTCCGGGGTTCAGCCTCGGGAACAGTCCGCTCGAAATGACCGAGTCGCGGGTCAAGGCCCAGACCCTGATCATGACGACGACCAACGGCACGGGGGCGTTGCTGGCCGTCGCGGGTGCCGGCCCGGTCTACCTGGCGGCGGCGGTCAACCTGTCGGCGGCGGGGGCCCGGGCCCGGCAGTTGTTGGCCGAAGGCGCCGACCTCCTGATCGTCTGTGCGGGGCGGGATGGGCAATTCAGCCTCGATGACGGGTACACGGCCGGCCGGCTCGTGATGGAGACGTTAGGCGGCCGGAGCCGGCTCGACGGGCTCAACGATGCCGCGGTGGCGGCGGTTGACCTGGTGCGCCGCTATGGCGGGCGGTGGGATGTGCCCCTGGTTCGTTCGGCCGCTGGGCGGCAGCTCGAGGCGATCGGGATGGCCGACGACGTGGCCGAAGCAGGCACGCAGGACCGGTATCCGGTGCTGCCCGTCTTTCACGACCGCCGGGTGTTGGCGGTTTCGGCATGACGGCCGAAGACCGGCGTCGCCTCGGCGCCCTGTCGGCCTTGGTGGCCGGAGTGTTCGTCGGGCTCTGCCTGGTGCCGCAGATCCCGACCGGTGCCGTGGGCCGAACGTTAGGCGGCCTCTTGTGGAAGGGCCTCGGGGCCGGGGCGGTCGGGTTGCCGGTGCTTGGCCTGGCGCTCGCGCTGGCCGGCTTCGACCGGTTGCCTCGCCTCGACATGAAACGAACCGCCATTCTGCTCGGCGGCCTGGCCCTGATTGTCCCGTTCTCCATCGGGGTCATCACGGAGGTGGTTCCCTCCGGGTTCGATCCGCCGCTTCCGGACTGGACCTTCGCGGCCCGCGCCACCGGCATCGTTCCGGGGATCCTCGCCTACGGAGCCACCGGCCTGATCGGGAAGACGGGCGGGCTCCTGCTGGCGTTCTTGTCGGTGTCGGCGTTGACGATTCTTACGCTGGCCTGGCATCCGCTCCGGCGGC
>JAYTTT010000196.1:0-7986 GCA_043744895.1 Gemmatimonadota bacterium
TCCCCGAGACGGCGGCCCTCTACCTCTATGGGCTCGGATCGTCGCTGCTGGCTCGCGGTCGCCAGGCGGAAGCGACCGAAGCGTTCGATGAAGTCCGCCACACCACCAGCTGGGCCACGATCGCGTTTGTCGCCGCTGAAGCGGAGCTGGCCCGACTTCGGCGGCCGTGCCCCGAGGCCCCCTCCCAGCCGGTTGCCGATACCCGATGGAATCGCTGCTTGGTGACGGTCATCCAATGAGTAACCCTCACGATCGAGAATCGCCCCGTGCCGCCTAAAGCCCCACCGCCCAAATTGAGCCGGCTCCGTGCCCTCACCAGCGAGTACCGTGCGCTCGCCGACCAACTCCGGGCCGGAGGCGGGCCCGAGCGGGTGGCGAAGATGCACGCCCAGGGCAAGCTGTCGCCCCGAGAGCGGGTCGAACGGCTTCTCGACCCCGGCACGCCCTGGTTCGAGGTCGGTCTCTTGATTGCCTCCGACCGGTATGACGGTCAGGCGCCCGGCGCAGGGGTGATTACCGGGGTCGGCGTTGTCGAGGGCCGCGAAGTCGTGGTCGTCTCGAACGACGCGACGGTCAAGGCTGGTTCCTGGTGGCCCGAAACCATCGCCAAGATTCTCCGGGCCCAGGAAATCGCGATGCGGCAGCGGATCCCGATCATCTATCTGGTCGATAGCGCCGGGGTCAACCTCCCGTATCAGGGCGGGGTCTTTCCCGGGCAGTATGGTGCGGCGCGGATCTTCTATTACAACTCGATCATGCGCCGCTATCTCCAGGTGCCGCAGATTGCCGCGGTCATGGGGAGCTGTGTGGCGGGCGGGGCGTATCTCCCAGCCCTGTCGGACGTCATCTTCATGGTGGACGGAACCAGCTTCATGGGACTCGGCGGCCCCAACCTCGTCAAGGGCGCCACCGGCCAGACCGTCGACGGCGAGACGCTGGGCGGGGCCAAAACCCACACCGAAATCAGCGCGGTTGCTCACTACCTCGCGCCGAACGACTCGGCGTGTCTGGTCAAGATCCGCGAGTATGTTGCCCGGCTCCCGCGACTGGCGGGGGTCGCCCACCGGCTCACGCCCACCGTGGCGCCGGCCCGGCCGGTCGAGGACTTGTACGACATCCTGCCCCAGGATCATCGGATGTCCTACGACATGCGCCACGTACTCGCCTGCGTCCTCGACGGCGGCGTGCTCGAGGAATTCCAGCCGGCGGTGGCCGCGGAAATGATCTGTGGCCATGGGCGGATCGAAGGCAGGCCGGTGGCCGTCATCACCAACCAGCGCGGCCTCATCAAGGCCAAGCCGGGCGAGCGCCCGCACTTCGGCGGCATCATCTACACCCAGAGTGCCGAGAAGGTCGCGTACTTCATCGACACGGCCAGCCGGGAACGGATTCCGATCGTGTTCATTCAGGACGTCAGTGGTTTCATGGTCGGGCCGGAGGCCGAACACTCGGGGATCATTCGCGCCGGGGCTCAGTTCGTCGAGGCCATGGCGACCGCGTCCGTTCCGCGGATCGTCCTCACCGTCAATCACGCCTCCGGCGCGGGCTACTATGCGATGGCCGGGCAGGGGTTCGACCCCGACTTTATCGTCTCGTGGCCAACCGGGCGGATGGGCGTGATGGAGGGCGAAGCCGCCGTCATGGCCGTCCATGGGCCGACGATCGACAAGGCCAAACGCGACGGCCAGCCGGTCGCCCCGGACGTGCTGGCCTCGATGGCCCAAATGCGGGCCGACTACGACCGCGACCTTGACGCGCGCCACGCCGCCGCTCGAGGGCAAGTCGATGCCATCATCACGCCGGAGGAAACCCGAGGGATGCTCGCCTTCCTGCTCCGAACGGCCGCCAACTATGCTGGGCCCCACATCGGAGCCTTCGTGCTGCCGCCGGTCGATGCTCATGGCCGTTAGGCGCTCGTTGGCGCTCTGCGCCGCGGTGGTCCTGACCGCCTGTGCCAAAGGCCCCGCTCCCGAACCGCCCCGCCCGACCATGGACCCGGGCCGGATCGTCCCGCCGGCCGTGGTTCCGCCGGCGCCGCCGCCTCTCAAGCCGCCGGTCATCCCGCCGTCCGAGGCCTTTCGGCGCGGCTTGATGCCGCTGGCATCGACCAACGTGTGGGCCTACCGGCAGGCCAAGCCCGCGGCCGACGGTCGAGGCGTCCTGATTGGGATCCTCGACAGCGGAATCGACGCCGGGATCACCGGGCTCGACGTGACCACCATGGGCGATCGCAAGATCATGGATCTTCGGGACTTTTCCGGCGAAGGGCGAGTCGCTCTGACGCCGCTGGTGATGCAGGGAGACACGGCGGTCGTTGCGGGCACCAAGCTCGCCGGGATGCGGCGGGTGGCGGCCCTCGATGGGTCGGGCTCGTACTACGCGGGGGCGGTGTTCGAACGGTCGCTCGGTGCCATGCCGGGCAGTGATCTCAACGGCGACGGCGACAACGCCGATCGGCTGCCGGTCGTGGTGGCCCGGGCCTCGGACGGATGGGTCGTCTTCGCCGATACTGACGGCGACGGGACGCTCGCCGACGAGCGCCCGGTACACGACTATCTCGTCGCCCGCGAAACCTTCGGCTGGACCATTGCCGGCCGGCCGTCGCCGATGACGGTGGCGGTGAATTTTGGCTCGTCGCTGGAGACGCCGACTCTCGACCTCGTGTTCGACAACAGCGGGCATGGAACCCACGTCGCGGGGATCGCGGCGGGGAACGGCCTCTATGGCGTCAAGGGATTTGATGGGGTGGCACCAGGCGCTCAATTGCTCGGGCTCAAGATCTCGAACAATGGGTTCGGCGGCGTGTCGGTTACCGGGAGCATGCTTCGGGCGATAGACTACGCGATTCGTTTCGCCAAGACCCGCCAGCTCCCCTTGGTCCTCAATCTGAGCTTCGGCGTCGGCAATGAGCGCGAGGGCTCGGCCCGGATCGATGGCCTGATCGATTCCGTGCTGGCCGCGAATCCCGATGTGGTGCTCGCGACCAGTGCCGGCAATGATGGCCCGGGGCTCTCGACCCTGGGCTTCCCGGGGTCGGCCGACCGGGTGCTGTCCGTCGGAGCGACCTACCCCCCGGCATTCCTTCCCGGGGGGGTCGCGGGGGACGTCGTCGCCTTCTTCAGTTCACGAGGCGGCGAAGCTGCCAAGCCCGACATCATGGCGCCCGGGATCGCCTACTCGTCGGTGCCCCGATGGGAGACGGGGTCGGAGGACAAGAGCGGTACCAGCATGGCCTCGCCCCATGTTGCCGGCGCGGTGGCCCTGCTCTTGTCCGCCGCCAAGCAGGAGCAACGCCCCTGGACCTCGGCCCAAGTGAAACAGGCCATCGTGGCCACCGGCCGGTCTCTGCCCGCATCGATCCGGGTCGATCAAGGCGCCGGGCTTCTCGACCTCGTCGCGGCCGATCGGGTGCTTCGGCGCCTGCCGGCCGGCGCTGCGGTTCGGGTGGCGGTCGGTGGGACGCCGGGCGCCGGAGTCTATCGGGTGCTCGGGCCGGGCCGGGTCACCGATACTACGGTGACGCTGGAAATCCTCGGCTCGTTAGGCGGCCCGGTCCGGCTGTCCTCGAACACCGGGTGGGTCGAGATCCCGAGCCAGGTCCAGTTGACGCCGCCCCGCACCACGATTCCCGTCACCGTCAAGGGATCCGCGATTCGGAATCCTGGTGTCTTCGGCGCCACCGTCACTGGGTGGGCTACGGACACCGCCATCGGCCCGCTGTTCCGGTTGCCGGTGACCGTGGTGGTGCCCTTCCTCGTCGGCGACTCCGGGGTCACGGTTCGGGGAACGATAGAGCCCGGCGGAACCCAGCGGGTGTTCTTTGCCGCCGACAGTGGCCGGCCGTTTCGCGCCCGAGTCGGAACCGCCGCGGCGGGCCAGGATGTCCTGGCGTTCCTCCATGAACCCGGCGGCCAGCCCTATCGAGTCGACAACGGGAGGCCCGGCGGTTCGGGTGCTGCTGCGAAGTACGACGTCGATGGTCGGGACGCCGAGCGGGGTTACTACGAGATCGTCGCGGTGGCCCCCCCGACCGGTGGGGCAACCGTCGAAATGAAGATCGAACAGTCTCCCATCACGATGGAGGCAACCAGGCTGCCTGCCGATACCGTCGCGGTCCGGCTCGTCAACCAAACCAAGCGCAGCCAATCGGCGACGGTGACCGTCGGGCTGATCGGCGGCGAACGGGGCCTTTCGTTTAGTCAAAAGGGATCCACCGAGCGACGGCTGTCGCTCCCGGTCCCACGATGGGCCAGGCGGGTGGAGGTCGATCTCGAGGTCCCCAGGGCAACCTGGCCCTTGTTCACCGACCTGGGGCTGACGCTGCTCGACGGGGAAGGGCAGGTAGTGGCTGCCAACCCGATGAATTACCACCTCGGACGAGTCACGGCCGACTTCGACTCCGTTAGCGTGGTGCGCGACCTCACGATCGTGGTGGCTCCCGGGTTCGCCGATCCCCTGGCCCAGCCGTTGTGGGACGGCGTGATGTCGATCCGATTCTATGCCGAGGCGCCGGTGCTCCTCGAAGCGGCCGGTCCGGCGGTGGTGTCGCTCCCGGCCGGTGGGCTTGGGGGCCTTCGGTTCCCGTTAGGCAAATCGCCCTGGCCTTTGGGAGACGGGTTCTTTCCGCTTGGTCACCTGCTGGTCGAGGTCAATGGCATCGAATGGGGACGAGAAGTCCGGTTGCCGGCGCCGGCGCCGCCGATGATGCGATGACCCGGCTCCGCATGGTCCTGGCCGGCGTCGGATTCCCCCTCGCCGCGGCCGGGGTTTTGCTCGACGACCGGCGACTGGTGTGGGGGGCAATGGTCACCTTGGGCCTCGCCCTGGGCCTCCGGCTCTATGCGCAGCGGAGTCGCCCGCGGTAATTCGGTTGCCATCGCGGCGTTTTGGTTATCACCCAAGCCCGGCAGGCGCCACCTTGCCTGGGTGACTCGATCATCCCCCGCCGCCGACGCCCGCCTCGACCAGGCCCGACAAGTTCTGGCCCGCCACTTTGGCTACCCCGACTTTCGTGCCAGTCAGAGCCGGGTCGTGTCCTCGGTTCTGGCCGGGCGAGACACCCTGGCCGTCCTCCCGACCGGCGCCGGAAAGTCGGTCTGCTTCCAGGTTCCGGCCATGGTGCGCCCGGGCTTGACGGTCGTCATGTCGCCGCTGCTGGCGCTGATGGAGGATCAAGTCGAGGCGGCCCGGGCGCGGGGTCTGCCGGCGCGCGCCCTCAACAGCATCCAAAGCAAGTCCGCCCAAGCCCGAGTCAAGTCCGAGCTGGCCGATGGTGCCGTGCGTTTGCTGTATGCAGCGCCGGAGCGGGGGCCGCGATTGATCGAGGAGCTGTCAAGCGCCGGGGTCACCGTCGGCCTGCTGGCCGTTGATGAAGCTCACTGCATTGCCGAATGGGGTCCGGATTTCCGTCCGGCCTATCTCACCCTCGGCCGGATTCGGGCCGCGCTCGGCGATCCGCCGGCGTTGGCGCTGACCGGGAGTGCCACCGCCGACGTTCGCAGCGTCATTGCCCGGACCCTGGGCCTCGGCACTCGGGGGGGCTACGACCTCCACCTCGCGTCGTTTGATCGGCGGAACCTCTGGTTCGGAACCGTCCTGGTACGGTCGGAACGGGAGCGCCTCGAGCGGCTCGTTGAACTGCTGGCCCAGGCCGACCGGGTGGCCATCGTCTACGGCCCGACTCGGAACATCGTCGAAGCGCTGGCCCGCGTCATCCACGAACGGGGGTACCGGGCCGTGGCCTATCATGCCGGGCTTACGAAAGAACGGCGCGCCGAGGTCCTGACTGGATTCCTTGCCGACCGGTTCGAAGTGATCGTCGCCACCTGTGCCTTTGGCATGGGCATCGACAAACCGAACGTGAGGCTCGTCGTCCATTGGACGGTGCCCGCCACGCCGGAGTCGTACTATCAGGAAGCGGGCCGGGCCGGCCGTGATGGTGGCCCGTCGCGATGCATCGCGCTGTACCGAACCGGAGACGTCGACCGGGCGGTCAGCGAACTGGCGGTGACCTTTCCCCCGCGGCAGACTGTCGAAGCGGCGTGGCGCGATCCTAAGGTGCTCGAACGGTTGCCCAAGAACATTGCCGCCTCGGTCGAGCGTCTCCGCCGGGAGCTCCGGCCCGAGCGTGGCCCGGTCCGGTGGGAGCGGGTCACCCGTCGCCTGGTCACCGCCCGCGAGAGGCTGGAGACCGTCCGCCGCTACGCCGCCGACCCGACCTGCCGGCGGGCGGCGCTGCTCGCGTATTTCGGCGAGCGGCTGGTTCGGTGCTCGGGGTGTGACGTCTGCGGCGGGCAGGTGGCCCCGACGAGTGGTCTGTCGGCCGAGGCCGTGGTCCGAGTCCGCCGGCTCCGGCTGGCGCTCGGGGCCCACGGCAGTCCTTGGCGGGGTCCGCTGCTCGACGCCCGGACCATGACCGCGCTGGGGGCCGATCCACCTCGGACGCTCGACGATCTGGCCGGCCGGGTTGGGGTCGGCGAAATCTTGGCCGAACGCCTCGGTTCCACCATTCTCGCGGCGCTCGGCGGCAGGGAGCCGGACCGGGCTGAATCCGGCGTGGTCGATCCCTCGGATCGCCTCAGGCGGTGGAGGGCGGCCACGGCCCGGAGCCGGGTGGTGCCGAGGTATCGGGTGGTGCCGGAGGCGGTCCTCAGTCGGATCGCGGCGATCCGTCCTCGCTCGCTGGAAGAACTCGCGGCCATCCCGGGCGTCGGTCCTCGCTTCTTGGGCAACTACGGCTCAACGATCCTGGCCTTGGTCGCTCCGGTGGCGCCGTCAGAATTCGATCCCGGCGCTCAGGTTGAGATGGGTAGCGAAGGCGGTCACGGGGCGGCCCGCGCCGAATGAGGTGGCGAGCCGTCTGACTTCGATGCCCAGGATCACCGGCCGGGGCCGCCAGGTGGTGCTGATCGCCCAGACCCGATTGCGGGTTCGGCTTTGAGAGCCGGCCAGATCGCC
This sequence comes from Gemmatimonadota bacterium, assembly GCA_043744895.1. Lineage (GTDB taxonomy): Bacteria > Gemmatimonadota > Gemmatimonadetes > Gemmatimonadales > GWC2-71-9 > SHZU01. The sequence continues at coordinate 6,958 of JAYTTT010000196.1, forward strand.
GTCGCGGGGGTTGTCTTGGCCTCCGCCAAGCCCCAATTCGACGGAGGCGGCCGGCACCAGCACCAGTTGAGCCCACCCCCCGGCCGTCCGCACCGCCAAGCCGTCCGCATTGATCGTCTGGCCGATGCCGCCCCCGCCCAGCCCGCCTAACGCCCGTCCCCGGAAATACTCCCCCCGAATTTCGATGGCCCGGGTGAGCGGTGCGACAACCGAGGCGCCGAATGCCCGCGAAGTGATCGTCGCGCCGCCCGGAGCGGCCAGCCAGCCGCGATGGATCCCGATCCCGGCCTCGCCCTCGCGGCCCCCGACTCGCCACCGGCCGACTACCCGCGCTTCGATCCCGGGGCGGCCGCTCGCCTCGGCTCGATCCGGTTGGGTCAGGAAGGGGTCGACCGGCTCGCCGGCGCTCGGCGCCAGCAGCGTGGCCTCGACTCCCAGACGAAGCGGACGGTCGCGGGTCACCCAGCCGGTGGCCCGAATCTGCGGGAGCCAAAGCCACAGGTTGCCGGCCGCCGCGAACAACGGAAATCCAGTGCTGGCCACCGATACTGGATTGACCCCGAACAGCGGGGGCGCCTCCTGCCCCACCAGGACCGTCCCACCCGGCCACCGAAGCTCGGCATCCGCCCGCCGAAGCCGGAGCAACGGATGGGTCCGCCCGCCGCTCGACGGTTGCTGCCCGCCGAAGAAGTCGGCGTCGAGTTCCCCGAAAAGCCGGCCGCCGAGCACCGACTCGTGTCGGGCCTCGATCCTGATGCGCGTTTGCCGGATCGCGGCTCCGAGCGATCGGCGGCCGAGCGGGTCTTGATCGGAGGCCAGCGCCAGCGTGGGGACGTCGGCATTGTTGGTCCGGCCGTTGTTCCGCCAGGCGTTAAGGAGGATCGAGCCATGGATGGTGACGTCGACGCCGCTGGATGTCTGGCTTTCTAGGGCATTGGGTCCGGCCACTAGACCGAGTCCGAGCAGAATCGTCGACCAGGCCCTGGCTTTCCGGCGACCGTTCATGAAGGTGCTCCGAAAAAGGTTCCG
>JAYTTT010000197.1:0-7973 GCA_043744895.1 Gemmatimonadota bacterium
CTGGCGGCGGCGCACACGGGGCAATTCATGCTGATCGCGCTCGCGGCCCCTCCCCTGTTGCTCCTTGGGCTCCGGCACCGGTTTGCCGAGTGGGGGGCGAACGGCGCCGCGGGATTGGGTTGGCTTCGGTTCCTGGCGCATCCGGGCCCAGCGTTTCTGGGCTACAACCTGATCATGCTGGTGACCCACGTGCCGGCGGTCGTGGACGGACTGATGGCCTCGCAGCTGGGCTCGTTTACCATCGACCTGCTGTGGCTGCTCAGCGGTTGCCTCCTCTATTGGCCGGTGGTTGCCCCGGCGCCCTTTTCGCGGATGCCGCCGCCCGCCCAGATGGGCTACCTGTTCGTTCAGACCATTCCAGCCACCCTTCCCGCCGCCTTTCTGGTCTTTTCGAGCTACCCGCTCTACTCACTGTACGAGTTGGCGCCTCGAGTGACCCCGGCCCTGTCGCCCCGGTACGACCATCAGGTGGCCGGGCTGTTGATGAAGGTGGTCGGCGACCCAGTGGTCTGGGCGACGATGGCCGTGGTCTTTTTCCACTGGGCCAACCGGGAGCGCCGAGATGACTTGGCGCGGGTGGGCGGATAGTTTTAGCCGGTCGGATAACCCTCTCGGAGAACGGCGCCACGATGTCGACTTTGTTCCTTGGTGCGGCCACTTGGCTGGCGGCGATCATCGCGATGCCGCCCTGGGCCTGGCACAACGAGCTGACCAAGAGCCTACCCGCCGCCGACGCGGCGATGCCACAATCCCCGGCCACCATCAGGCTCTGGTTTGCCGAAAAGGTCGAGCCCAAGTTCAGCAGCATCGCCCTGATGAAGCCGGACTCGACCGTGATCCCGGTCGGGAAGCCCCGCGCCACCGACGACCCCAAGTCGATCGTCAGTGATGTCCCGGCTCGCCTGCCGGCGGGGAAATACCTGATTCGGTGGCGGACGGCTGGTACCGATGGTCACGCGGTCCGGGGGAGCTTCTGGTTCTCGGTGAAGTAACGTACGCCGCGACGCGGTGGCTTGGCTATCTCGCCGGGTTCGCACTCGTCGGCGCGGCGGTCTTTCGGGTCTGGCTGGTCCCTCGAATTGTCGGGGCCTCGACCGAGCAGGTCACCGAGATGCAGGGTCGGGCGGTCAGGGCCGGCCGGCTGGCCGCCGTCGGATTGGCGCTCGCGATGCTTTTCAAGCTCTATCTGCAATCCCGATCGATGATCGAGCCGGACGAACGGCTCTCCTTCGAGATCGTTCGATTGGTGATCGGAAGTCCTTGGGGCCGAGGCTGGTTGGCCCAAGCGACCGCGGCCCTCGGCGCCCTGATCGGTTGGCGAGCCATGGCCAAGCCCGTCGCGGCGCGGTGGGCCGGCGGACTCGTGGTCCTGTCGGCCTTGGGCCTCGTGCTGGCCCTGCCGATGACCGGCCACGCCATCGGACTGCCCGCCGCGGGGCGCCTTGGCTATCCCTTGACCGTGCTCCATGTCGGCGGGGGAGCCGTCTGGCTTGGTACGTTAGGCATCATCCTGATCGCCGCGATTGGTCCGGCTGACCCCGCCTTTCGGCTCGGCCCCCTGGTGCGGGCCTATTCGACGATCGCCCTGCCCGCCGGCCTCGTGACGATTGGCTGCGGATTGGTGGTGGCCTGGCGCTATGTCGGCGGCTTCGGGCCTCTGCTGTCTACGGTCTACGGCAATGTGCTGCTCCTGAAGATCGCGGCGCTCGCAGGGGTCGCGGCCACCGGCGCGTACAACTGGCGGGTCGTCTTGCCTCGGCTGGAAACGGGCCAGACCGCCCCGCTGGCGCGATCCGCCAGGTTCGAGACCGTCGTCGGGATCATCCTCCTCGCGGTGACGGCCGTCCTGGTTTCCCTTCCCGCGCCGGGCGAGCACACCCCGTAGCCATTCTGGCCGCAACGAGCAATGCTTGCCGCCTCTCACCAGCCAGAACTACCGGTCGGTGCCGGTGGACGTGTTGTCACCACGTCACTTGGGTCTGGCCCCTGGCTTGCTTACTAGGCGACGGGTAGCCCGGGCCGAGACCACGGCCTTGGTGCAGAAACCAGCCGGTTTTCAGCGCTGACTCGAAGGAGATCGCATCATGGTGAAACGGACTGCATTGCTGGGTTTGCTCTTGTCGGGCGCCATGGCGTCGGCAGCGCCGGCCCAGGTCGGGATTTCGATTCGGGGCGGCACCCTGGGCGTGGGTGGAGAGCTCTCGCTCCGGCCGAACCGGTACCTCGGGCTTCGATTCGGCGGGAACTACCTCACGTTCACCCGGAGCGCGACGGTCGCGGGCATTGCTTACGATTTAACGCCCAAACTGGAAAGCGGGTCAGGGATCGTCGATCTCCATCCCTTCGGCAGCGCGTTCCATCTCTCCGGTGGGATGCTCTGGAATTCGAACCAGGGTTCGGTGACGGCCCGGCTCACCGGTCCGATCACCATCGGCCCCCAGACCTATCAGCCGAGTGATGTCGGTTCATTGACGGGCCGGGTCTCGTACGCCAATCACTACGCTCCGTATGCCGGCCTCGGCTTCGGGGGGCGAGGGCGGGTCTCTCTGCTCTTCGACTTGGGCCTGGTCTTCTCCGGGTTTCCCCAGGTGGCGCTGGCCGGCAGCACGAACCTGACGGGTCAGGCCAAGGCCATCTTCGATCAGAATGTGATTCAAGAAAGGCAGGACATTCAGGCCGACATCGAGAGCCGGAAGTACCTCAAGTACCATCCGGTGATTTCGTTGGGTCTTCGCGTCGGGTTTTGAGGATCTCGGCACTCGGCACTCGGCACTCGGAGGCTAGAGGGTCAGGCCAATGCTCTTCATGAGTTCGAGGGCGTTGCTGCGTTGAACGACGCCGGGTTTGATCCGGTAGTCGAAGTGGAGTTGGCCGTCGATCAGTTCGTCCTCCAGATGACAGTTGAGCGCGACTTGGCCCATCGACTTGGCGATGTCGGTCAGGGCCAGGTCGTGGGTGGTGACAATGCCGATCGCCCGGCGGGAGATCAGGCCTTCGAGAATGCCGCGGGCCCCGATGGCGCGGTCGTGAGAGTTGGTGCCGCTGAGCATTTCGTCGAGCAGAAAGAGCACTGGGTCGCCGGCTTCGGCTCGGGTGACGATCGCCTTGAGGCGGAGCACCTCGGCGTAGAAGCGGGAGCGGCCCTCCAGGAGTGAATCCCGGAGGACGAGTGATGCGCCCAGGGACACGGGGCCGATCCGGAAGCGGCTGGTCCGGGTCGGGGCCCCCGCCAAGGCCAGGACCACATTGGTCCCGATTGCTTTGAGGAAGGTGCTTTTGCCCGACATGTTCGATCCGCTCAGCATGACGAGCCGAAGCGGGCCACCCAGCCTGAAATCGTTGCGGACGGCTCGGCTCTCAGGCAGAAGCGGGTGCGCCATGCCGGTCGCGTCGACTAAGGCTCCGTCGGCCGTCATTTCCGGAAAGGTATCGGCGGGGTGTTCGAAGGCGAGGGTCGCGAACGACGACAGCGCTTCCAGTTCGCCAACCGCTTCGAGCCACCCGACCGCCTCGGCCCCAACCCGGATCCGCCAGCCTTCGATCGCAACGGCCAATTGGGTTCCGAACAGCGTCAGCCCGGCGACCGGCATGAAGAGCTGATTGCGGCGGGCGTCGAGAAGATCGACCAATCGTTCGAGCCGGCGGATCTCGGCCACGGCAGACGTGGCGCCGCTCCAGGACGCGGCGAGCTCCCGGAGGCGACCGCTCGAGAAGGATTCGTCGGCCACCCGCCGAAGCAAGGCGGCCAGCACTCGGAGTTCGCGGGCCGGACGTTCGACCGAGTGGATCACCGGGCCGGTCTGGGAAGCACAGGCCCGAACCGCCGCGAGCGATGCCAGATACGATGCCAACACGACATACCCGGGAATCCAGCCCGCGAGGGCCGCGCCAGTAGCCGAGACGTTGGCCATCGCCAGCACGGCGGTGACGGCGCGGGCCCAGCCCGGAAACGCCGCTGGAGGACCGGCCAGCCACCGCCGAAGCGCCGCCGAATCGAGGGCACTCCGGGCATCGGCCGCCGAGACGGCGAGATCGTGACGGAGCCCTTGGTTCGGCGCGAGTTCCCGAACCGCCTCGTGGCGGGCATTGATCGCGACCGGATCGGATGGCCGAAGGAGCCAGGCGGCGAGAATCGAGGCCCCGGTTTCGGAGCGAGCCACCGACACATAGTGAAAGAGCGAGCCCCGGCCGAAGAGCTCGAGGTCGGTGGCATAGAGATGGTCGTCGTCGCGAAACCGGTCGCCCGGGTCGCCGCTGTCGAGCCAGCGATCCTCGAGCCGGGCCAAGCCGCGTTGGTAATAGGCCACCGACCGGCCGGTCCGTTCCCGCCGCCGGGCCACCCGTTCGTGCCAGACGATGAGCACTGTGAACCCGACGGCGAGCCCGCCATTCAGCGGTACCGCCAGCCCGCCGCGGTTGGCGACGGCGACCGCAGCAAGCCCGATGATGCCGAGAAACACGATCAGCCGAGCCCCGCCGATCCGCCCGAACTGCCGGTTGCATTCAGCCAGCCGAGTCTCCGCTCGATCGAGTGCCTGCCGATAGGCGGCGGCGGGGTCAGTCACCCTAACGAGGAGCTCGCCGCACCGCTCGGCCAGGCGTCACGCCCGAGATCACGGTATTGTTGCGCACGACAACGGTTCCCCCAACGATCACGAACGGAATTCCGCTCGACGCTTGGCCGGGATTGGCGAACGTAGCGTTGTCGGTGACGGTGGCAGGGTCGAAGATGGTGATGTCGGCGTCGGCCCCGACACTGATCCGCCCCTTCCGGGCCATGGCCGGCGCGGCCCCGGCCACCCGGCTGGCAGGCAAGAGGGTCATCTTCCGAATCGCTTCCATGAGGTTAACGGCCTTCTTTTCCCGCACGTAACGGCCCAAGACTCGGGCGAACGTCCCCACCCCTCTCGGGTGACCGCGCCCGTTCAGCAACGGCATGGCGTCGCTCGCGATCATGATCCCGGGACGGCCGACCAGAAAATCGACATTGGCGTCCTTCATCAGGTGGATGATGGCGTAGCCGCCTTGGCGATGGTAGCGGGCGAAGGTCGCCTCGGTCAGGCGTTCGCCGGTGGCGGGCCATTCCACGTCGGCGTAGTCGATGCCGAGCCGGGCCCGCCAATCGCCGTCGAACAGACCGGTTTGAATGCCGGTCGAGGCGGCGGTATAGGGATAGACCTCGCCGGAGACGTCGAGGCCCCGAGCCTGGGCGGCCTCGATCATCTCGACGACCGACGTGGCAAACACCGAGCTGCTGCTGCCGAGGTGAACAAAGTGAGTGGCGGCCCCGGTGACGGCGGCATTCGCCAACACCTCCTGAACCCCGGCCAGGCTGCCGGTGATCGGATCAACCCCCATCAACCGGAGGTGCGCATAGATCGGGACGCCTTTGCGTTGGGCGAGCCTGAACAACATCAAGATTTCTTCCCGGCTGGCGCCGGGCGACTCGTTCACTTCGAATCCGATCCCCAACCCGCCGGCGTCGAGTCCCGCTTCGATCGTCTGCTCGAGGGCCGCAAGGTGCTCGGCCGTCGTGGCTCCGTGCGACCACGCCGGTGGTTCGGTCAACTCACCCTGGTGGCGGACATCGGACGCCTCGGCCAAGGTATTGGCGCCGGTGACCACGGCAATGCGGGCCGGGATATGCCCCGCCGACACGCCGAAGTTGATCAGGGATTTTCCCTCGAGACTCGCGAGCCACTCGGCCACGGGGTACGCCCCCTCCTCCAGCTCGAGGGCCGTCGTCACCCCGTCGCGCACCTGCCACTTCTGGCCGTCGGCGCCCACGGAGTGGGAGTGCAGATCGATGAACCCCGGCGCGACGACCAATCCGGTCGCGTCGATGGTGTCCTTGCCGGCCAGGGGCGTTTCCGAGATCGCCACGATCTGCCCGCCGCGGACGGCGACGGCGCGGCGGGCGTCGAGCCCGGACGCCGGATCCATGACCCGTCCGTTGGCAATCACCAGATCGAAAGGTCCGGAGTCAGCCCGACTGCATCCGGCCAGCGCCACCGCAAGAACGAGTCGCTTCATCGGCGCGGCTCCAGCAGGGGGAGGTCGCTGATGACGAGCCGGCAGATCCGCCAGGCTCCGTCATCGTCGTGCCGCCAGTAGGTGACCGTTCGAGCCCGTTCGCTGATTGGGGGCTGGCCCGGTTTGATTTTGGTTTCGTCGAACCAGCCGTATTCGATCGCCAATCGGTCGAAGACCAGGAGCTCGGTCCGATGGATCGCATGATGAGTGACCGTTCGAACCCGGTTCCCCTGTTCGAGGAAGTCGCGAATGGCCGCGCGCCCCACCACATCCTCGACCCCCGACTCGCCGAGGACGGCGTCGAGCGTGAAATGACCGGCGACGGTGACCGGGTCGCCGTCGATCAACGCTCGATCCAAGCATCGGGACGCCTCCGCGATCGCCGCGCCGGCCGCCGCCGCGGCGTTCATCCCTCCCCCATGATGGTGCGCCGTTGGGCCGCCTCGGTCAGACCGGCCCGGGCCGGGGCGGCGGCCCGGTACATGACGACCCCGATAGCCGCCCACACCGCCATCACCGCCCACTCGATGGGAATCCCGCCTTTGGCATCGAGCCACTGTTGCCGGATCGAGCTGCCCATCAGAAACACACTCCCGGCGGCCGCCAGGGCCGACACCACGACGCCGGCCGGAATTCGGTACGGCCGGAGCCGATCGGGTTCGGTCCGTCGAAGTTTCCAGACGCTGAGCGACGTGAAGAGATAGGCCAGGCAGGCCGCGGCCGACCCGACATTGACGATCGGCGCGATGCCGCTGCGGCCGAGAAAATCACCCGCCAATCCGAACACCGTGACGAAGGCGATCGCGGTCACCGGCGAACCGTAGACCGGATGGAGCTTGGTGAAGGCCGGCGTGATCATCCGGGCCCGGCCCAACGCGAACAGCAGCCGCGTCGCCGCGATCGAGGCGCCGTTCCCCACGGTGACGATCCCGAACAAACCGGCCACCAGCACGACCCGAGCGAGCCATTCCGACCCAAAGGCCATCCGAAACGCGGCCGCGACCGGAAGGTCCTGCGCGACGATCTGTTGCCATGGCCCCACCATCCCGGCCGCGAGGGCGGCCAAGGCGTAGAACGTGGCCGCCGCGATGATACTCAGGACGACGATCAACCCAAGGGTCCGGGACGAGGTGCCCTCGGCGCGCTCTTCCATGACCTGGGGAATTTCGTTGAACCCGCCAAAGAACCACGGGGTGGTGGCCAGCACGCCGATGAACCCTCCCCAGATGCTCCCGTCTTTGGCCATGACGAACATCGGCTCGAGGTTGGCCGTCGAGCCGCCGAAAATCCCGGCCGCGAAGAACAGGATTGAAATGAGGACCTTGCCATAGGTGAGCCAATCCTGGAATTTCGCGGCCCCCTGAATGCCGTGGTAATTGATCCACCCAAGCCAGGCGGTCCATACCAGCGCAATCGCCAAACCGAGGGCGTGGATCGGCTGGCCCCGCCACGAGTAGAGCACCGGGCCGCCGATGCCGGGGACGAGCGCATCGAGAATCCACGCAAGGCCAACCGACACGTACGGTACCACGGCCGTCATCATCAGCACCAACGCCCACCCGACCGTGAAAGAGGCAATCCGGCCGAAGGCGCCGTAGGCGTACACAGCCTCGCCGCCAGCGACCGGATACATCGCCCCGATCTCGGCATAGCAGAGTCCAACCAACGACATCAGGAGGCCGCCCGCCAAGAAGGCAAGCACCGTCCCTATCGGGCCGGCCTGCGTGAACCACAGGCCCATGTACACGATCCAGCCGACGCCCACAATGCCGCCGAACCCGATGGAGAAGAACTGGACGCCACCGAGTGATTTCTTGAGTTCTGTCATGACCGGAACGGTTAAGGGAAGCTCTGCACTGGCCAGCCTAACGACCGAGCGGTGTGCGGTGGTGGGCGGATGCCGCCAAACGAGGCCGCCACGCCGGCGCCCGGCATGCCGA
>JAYTTT010000198.1:0-7965 GCA_043744895.1 Gemmatimonadota bacterium
GGTCGACGTCGATCACCCGGCGTTCAAGACGCTCGATGCGGCGTTTGCCGAGGTGGTGGGTCGGGGGACGGTGTCGATTCGGGCCGGGGGGTCGATTCCGGTGGTGACCCAGTTCGCCAAGGCCGGCGCGCCGGTCATCTTGACCGGGATCGGGCTCCCGGACGACGGGCTTCATTCACCGAACGAAAAGCTCGATTTGCAGCAGTTGTGGGAGGGGATCGCGGTGTTTGGGCGGTTCTACGAGAAGCTGGCCGAATCGGCGTCCTGATCAGGGAGCCGGTTCGTCGGGCGCCATCCGCTTGTGGCTGCCGGAGTAGCGGGCCTCGGTTCGGGCGTGGAGCTCATCGACCCCGATCAAAGCGCGAACCGACACGATGATCCCGGCCACGACGTCGTCGGCCCAATAGTTGTCCGGCCGTTCTCCCTTCGGGAGGGCGGCCGCTTGTTTTTCGAGGAACTGGATCGCGGTCGCGATCCATTCGTTTTGCGCTCCGGCCACCAGGGACCACGAGGCGGTAGCCCGAAGCTCGAGTTCAGCCAGCTCGGCGAGCATGCCGTCGATGCCGGTGGTGACCGGTTCACTGCGGAGTCGTTCGGCGATCGATCCGAGAATGGCGGTTCGAGTCGATTCCTGGGGTTCGGGCAGGGGGGCCAGGTAGTGGCGTTGATCGGCCACCATCTCGGCCAGCCGGACGCAGACCGCCCGGATGGCGGGCGTGAGCGCGGCGGGCGCTTCGTTGGACCAACTCGAGGCTGCTTTGAGGATGTCCCGGATCTTCTCGTCCGCGACCGCGTTCAGCTTGGCAACGTCCAGCGGCTCCGCCATAAGAGCCATAAGATAATACCCGAACTAGTTTCGCGGCCCGTCGAGTTCGGCGGCCGATCCCGTCTCGATGGTTCGATCAAAAACAGTGCCGAAGGCCCCGACGACGGCGGCCCGGACCTCCGAATCCAGGCCAACTCGCTCGCCGATCTCCTGGGCCACGCTGGTCATCCGGACGCCCTGGATTCCGCACGGCACAATCAGGTCGAACAGGTCGAGAGCCGTGGTCACGTTGAGGGCGAATCCATGGAAGGTGACCCACTGCTTCACGTGAATCCCGATGCTGGCGATCTTCCGCCCGTTGGTCCAGACGCCGGTCAGGCCGGGGTTCCGGTCGGCGCGGATGCCGAACGCCGCGAGCCCGACGATCAGGGCCTCCTCGAGTTGCCGGAGATACCAGTGGAGGTCGGGCCGGTGGTCCTGGAGCTGGAAGATCGGATAGCCGACCAATTGTCCGGGTGCGTGGAGGGTGACATCACCACCGCGCTCGACCTCAAAGACCGGAAGACCGCGCCCGGCGAGTTCTTCGACCGGCAACGGAAGGCTCGAGGTCTTGGTGCTTCGGCCTAACGTGACGACCGGGTCGTGTTCGACGAGGAGGAGCAGGTCTTGGTGGCGAAGCCCCTCGACTCGTTCCCGGCAGAGCCGGCGCTGGAGGGTGAGGACCTCGTCGTAGGGCCGCCGGCCCAAGTCGATGACCCGAATCGACGACGATCTGGTCACGCCGACGGGTCGGCCCGCCCGATCCTCCGGCCGAGGAGCAGGGCTACGGCCAGGGCGCCAAGGCAGAGGACCCCGAGGCCGATCCGGCCGAAGACCCGGTCGACCGGCATGGTCGCCACCGACAGCACGAAGCTCGCGAAGAAGCTCACCATCGCGAGCATGCCTTGGCGGAAGGTGTTGTGAGCGGGCGCCATCAGTCGCCAGGTGGCGATCGCGGCGGCAAAGCAGGCGAGAAACGTTCCGGCAAAGAGAATCACCGCCGTCGGCGCCCCGAGGTCGAGGCGCTGGGTTGCCTGCTCGGCGGTTTGCAGGGTTCGGACCACCAGACCGACCGCCGAGTTCAGGGCTAGGCCCAATGCCGCCGAAAAAGCCAAGGCGCCGAACGCGAGGCCGACGAAATCGCCGTCGGGGTCAGTCGTCACCGGGGCCCGTTAGGTATGGATGACCCGGCCCATCGAGTCGAGCGCCGCTTCGGCGATCGCTTCGGACAGGGTCGGATGGGCATGGACCGCCAGATCGACTTCCTCGACGGTGTATTCGTTCTCACGCGCTACGGCCAGTTCGTGGATCATCTCGGAGGCATGGCCGCCGACGATGTGGGCGCCGAGAATCTCGCCGTATTTCTTGTCGCGGATGATCTTGACGAAGCCTTCGGTGTCGTTGGTGGCCCGGGCTCGGCCGTTGGCGCTGAACGGGAAGCGCCCGACCTGGTAGTCGAGCTTCTGCTCTTTGCACTGGTCTTCGGTAAGGCCGATACTGGCCACCTCGGGGTGGCAATAGGTGACGCTCGGCACATTGTCGTACTTGATCGGATGCGGCTTCTTGCCCGCGATCAATTCGGCGACGAACATCCCTTCCCGGCTGCCCTTGTGGGCCAGCATCGGAGGTCCAGCCACGTCGCCGATGGAGTAGACGCCCGGCGCCGTGGTTTCGAGGGTGGCCAAGTTGACCTTCACGAAACCGCGGTCGGTCAGTTGAACTCCGGCTTCCTTGAAGCCCATGTTCTCGGTGTTCACGGCCCGGCCCGCCGCCATCAGGACCTTCTCGGCCACGACCTTCTCGGCCTTGCCGGAGACTTCCAGTTCCAGCGTCACCTCGGAGGTACCCACGGTGGCCTTGAGGACCTTGGCGCCCGCCATCACCGCGATGCCGCGCTTCTGGTAACTCTTGGCCAGCGCCTCGGACGATTCGGCGTCCTCGATCGGAATGATCCGGGGCAGCGCTTCGATCAGGGTGATCTTCGACCCGAAGGCATTGAAGATGTCGGCGAATTCGCAGCCGACGGCGCCGGCCCCGACGATGGCGATCGATGCGGGGGCCTTATCGAGAAACAGGGCCTCGTCCGAACTGATGACCGTGGTCTTGTTGATGTCGAGACCAATCTGGGGAATGCCTTTGACCCGCGATCCGGTGGCGATCACCACCGCTTTGGCGGCCGTGAAGGTGTCGTTCCCCACTTTGACCTTCTTGCCCGGCAGCAAGGTGCCCGAGCCCTTGATGACCGTGATCTTGTTCTTCTTCATCAAGAACTCGACCCCGCGGGAGTTCTGGTCCGAGACCTGGCGGGACCGCTTCATAGCCACCCCGTAGTCGGTCTTGACCGGCCCGACCTCGACGCCCAAACTCTTGGTTCCGTGCGCCACGAGGTTGGCCACGTAGGCGCTATGGAGCAGCGCTTTGGTCGGAATGCAGCCGATGTTGACGCAGACGCCGCCGAGCTTGTCCTTCTCGACCACGGCGACGGACAGACCCAGCTGCGCGGCGCGAATGGCACAGACGTATCCGGCCGGGCCGCCACCGAGAACGATGAGATCGTAGGTAGACATTCTGAATTTCGGGCTAAGGGTTCTTAGGACTGCAGTCCCACGGGGTTTTCGAGCAGCTGCTTGAAGGTCTTCAAGAAGGCCGCTCCGGTGGCGCCATCGATGACCCGGTGATCGCACGACATGGTCACTCGCATCCGGCGGCGGGGAACCACCTGGCCGTTGATGACCGCGGGGACCGGGGCGATCGAGCCGATGGCCAGGATGCCCGCCTCCGGCGGATTGATGACCGCCGTGAAGTGCTCGATGTCGAACATCCCAAGATTCGAGATCGAGAAGGTCGAGCCGGTGTATTCCTCGGGCTTGAGCTTGCGATCGCGAGCCCGGGCCGCGAGCTCCCGCGACTCAGCGCCGATGGCGAGCAGCGTCTTCAGGTTGGCGTTCCGAATGACCGGGGTGATCAGGCCGTCTTCCACGGCCACGGCCATTCCGATGTGGATTTCGTTCCAGTAGCGGATCTTGTCGTCTTGCCACCAGGCATTGCAGGCCCGGTGTTTGGCCAAGGCCAGTCCGACCGCTTTGACGACCAAGTCGTTGAATGAGACCTTAATGGTGTCGCCGTAGAGGGTCTTGAATTGCTCCCGCAGGTCGGCGGAGCGCTCCATGTCGATTTCGGTCGTGAGATAGAAGGTCGGGATCGGGCCGATCGACAGGGCCAACCGCTTGGCGATGGTTTTCCGAATTTGGGTCAGCGGCACGTCGGTAAACGCGGGGGCGCTCGGACGGGCCGCTGCCCCTTCGACGTCGCGCCGGATGACCCGGCCTTCGGGGCCCGAGCCCGCCACCCGGGTCAAGTCCATGCCCTGGTCGGCCGCCATCTTTCGAGCCAGCGGCGAGGCCTTGACCCGCCCAGTAACCACGGGCAGCGCGGCCGGCGGTGGGGCCGCGGCGATCGCTGCGGCGACCGCGACCGGAGCGGCCGCCGGGGACGCCGGCGCAGTCGGCGGCGGGGCTCCACCGTCCAGCGCTTCACCGGGCTGGCCGATCCAGCCCACCAGCTCGGAAACCGGAACCGTGGTGCCCGCCGCTACCGTTTGCCTGAGCAACGTGCCCGCTGCCCGAGCAACCAACTCCATCACGGCCTTATCGGTTTCGACCTCGGCCAGGACGTCGCCCACCGTGACCACGTCGCCCGCTTGCTTCTTCCACTCGACCAGGCGGCCTTCTTCCATGGTCGGGGAGAGCGCTTCCATCACGACTTTGGTGGCCATTAGAGGTAGAGCACTTTCTTGGCGGCCGCTTGAATCTTCTGCGCATCCACTTTGGCCGCGCGCTCGAGGAGCTTGTTGTACGGCATCGGGACATCGGCGCCGGTCACCCGCCAGACCGGGGCGTCGAGCGAATCGAACGCCTCTCGCTGGATCGTGTCGACGACCTGCGCGCCGACGCCGGCAAAATGCCAGCCCTCTTCGGCGACGACGCACCGGTTGGTCTTGGCAACCGACGCCAGGATCGTCTCGGTGTCGAGCGGCCGGATGGTCCGAAGATCGATGACCTCGGCGTCGATGCCCTCGGCGGCCAGCGCTTCGGCGGCCTTGAGGGATGGTCCCACCGTCTTCGAATGGCAGATGATGGTCACGTCCTTGCCGTGCCGCTTCACGTCGGCCTTTCCGATCGGCACGATGTGGTCACCGTCGGGCACGTCGCCCTTCTGGTTGTACAGCATCTCGCCTTCGATGAAGACGACGGGGTTATCATCGCGGATAGCCGCCTTGAGCAGGCCCTTGGCGTCGGCGGCGGTAGCGGGGGCCAGCACCTTGAGCCCGGGGATGTGGGCGTACCAGCTTTCAAACGCCTGGGAGTGCTGGGCGCCTAACTGGAGGGCCGATCCGCCCGGGCCCCGAAACACGATCGGGACCCCGATCTGGCCGCCGGACATGTAGCGCATCTTGGCGGCGGAATTGACGATCTGGTCGATGGCCAGAAGCGCGAAGTTCCAGGTCATCATTTCGATGATCGGCCGGAGTCCGACCATGGCGGCGCCGACGCCGATCCCGGTGAAACCGAGTTCGGCGATCGGGGTATCGACCACCCGTTTGGGGCCGAACTCCTTCAAGAGCCCGCGGCTGACCTTGTAGGCGCCGTCGTACTCGGCCACTTCCTCACCCATCAGGAACACCCGTTCGTCGCGGGCCATCTCTTCGCGGAGCGCCTGATTGAGGGCGTCGCGATAGGTCATCGTGGCCATGTCAGGCTTGCTCCGGAGCGTAGACATCCTCGAACAGTTTCGAGGGTTCCGGATCGGGCGACTCCTCGGCGAACCGAACGGCGTCGTCGACTTCGGCCTGGACTTCGGCGTCGAGTGTGTGGTGGTCGGCGTCGCTCCAATAGCCGCCGGCCCGCATCAGATCGCCGAGGACCGTCAGGGGATCGCGAGTTCGGTATTCGTCGACCTCTTCTTTGGTCCGATAGGTTCCGTGGGCTGCGTCGGACATCGAATGACCGACATACCGATAGGTCACCACCTCGAGGAAGGTGGGCTTGGATTCGGTTCGGGCCCGGGCCACCGCCCGGTCCATCGCTTCCCGCATCGTGAGCACGTTCTGGCCATCGACTTGCTCGGTGGCCATGGCATAGGCCGCCCCGCGGGTGGCCAGGTTGGTGACCGCGGCCGCCCGCGCCACGGCGGTGCCCATACCGTAGCCGTTGTTCTCGACGATGAACACCGCCGGCAAGCCCCAGAGCGAGGCCATGTTGAGGGTCTCGTGGAAGGCCCCGATGTTGGCCGCGGCTTCGCCGAAGAAGCAGACGCAGACCTGGTCACCGCCCCGATATTTGTGGGCAAACGCCACCCCGGCCGCGAGCGGGATGTGGCTGCCCACGATGCCGTGACCGCCGAGAAAGCCATGGGACGCGTCGAACAGGTGCATCGAGCCGCCCTTGCCGCCCGATACGCCGGTGGCCTTCCCGTACAGCTCGGCCATCACGCCCCGGGGGGTGAGGCCGCGGGCCAAGGCGTGACCGTGTTCCCGGTACGCGCTGACGACGTGATCGTCGGGCCGAAGGGCGGCCATCACACCGACGGCCACGGCTTCCTGGCCGATGTAGAGGTGACAGAACCCGCCGATCTTGCCTAACGAATAGGCCTCACCGGTTTTCTCTTCGAACCGGCGAATCAGGAGCATCTGACGGAGGTAGCTCCGATGGAGCGCCTTGGTGGGAGCGTCCACCGAGCGGCCCTTTCCGGCGGGTGCTGCGGTGGTCATGCGGCTCCTCGGGAGGCTTTGGCCTGGTCCACTTGTTCCCAGGCGTGATAGCTCGAGCGGGTGAGCGGGCTCGACTCGACGTGATCGAATCCCATTGCGAGGCCGATCTCCTTGAGCTCCGCGAACTCCGCGGGGGTGTAGTAGCGGGCGATCGGGAGGTGACTCTCCGAGGGGCGGAGGTACTGCCCCAGGGTCAGAATATTGACGTCCGAGTGGCGGAGATCGCGCATCGCGACCAGCAACTCGTCCCACTCCTCGCCCATGCCGAGGATGATGCCGGACTTGGTCAGGCCATCGGGCACCATCCGGCGGGCATTGGCCAGGAGATCGAGGGCGCGCTGATACCGGCCACCGGGCCGGGCCAACCGGTAGAGCCGGTCGATGGTTTCGAGGTTGTGGTTGAGAATGTCGGGCCGGGCATCCATCACGAGCTGAAGCGCCCGCTCCGATCCTTTGAAGTCGGGGATCAAGACTTCGACCGAGCTGTCCGGCAACCGTTTGCGAATTTCGACGATGCAGCCGGCGAACGCCTCGGCGCCACCGTTCTCGAGATCGTCCCGGTCAACCGAGGTGATCACCACATGCTGGAGGCCCATCTGGGCCACGGCCTCGGCCAGCCGAACCGGCTCGATCGGGTCGAACGGCAGCGGGGTCCCGTGGGCCACCGCGCAATAGGCGCAGTTCCGGGTGCAGACGTCGCCCAGGATCATGAAGGTCGCGGCTTGGTGCTCCCAGCACTCGCCGATGTTCGGGCAGCGGGCCTCTTCACAGACCGTGTGAAGATTGAGCTCGCGCATCAGCGTCTTGAGGCGCGCATAGTTGCCGCCGCCGGGCGCTTTGACCTTGAGCCAACTCGGCTTTCGTTCGAACGGAACGGTCGCGAGCTCTGGGGAACGGGTCAGTTGGACCAGCGGTGCCGCCACACGATCTCCTTCGGAGAAAACGCCCGGATCCCACCGGGAACGCCGGGTACAAGAATAGTATCGTCGCCGCGAGGGGGAAAGCTTAGGATTTGGCGGGCTAAGGCCAGGAAGGGCAGGGACTTACGCCTACCGGTCGAGGAGCGACCGGGCCAAGCGATCGTAGTCGTCGAGTTGCTTGGCATACTGGGCCCCGGTGGCCGGCCCCCGAAAGCCGGCATAGACGGCTTTGACCCGGCCGTCGCGCCCCAAGAAGATCGTGGTCGGATAGGCGGTGAAGCCGGTGAGCTGGGGCAGGGTGGCCGCTGTGGCCTCGACATCGTTGATCCCGGCCCGGAGCAGCGGATAGGGGATCGTGAACTTGTCGCGAAACCGGCGAATCAGGGGGTTGGCGACGGTGCTGTCGCCCGACACCTCGTAGGCGAACCCGACCACCTCGAGTCCCCGATCGTGATAGCGACGGCGGAGGT
>JAYTTT010000199.1:0-7952 GCA_043744895.1 Gemmatimonadota bacterium
GCCAGGTGCTGGATCGCGCCGGAAATCCCGATCGCAACATAAAGCGAGGGCGCCACCGTCTTCCCGGTTTGCCCAACTTGGGCCCCGTGGTCGCGCCACCCGGCATCGACGACGGCCCGGCTGGCACCGACCGCCGCCGAGCCGAAGGCGGCCGCCAAATCTTCGACCAACTTGAAATTGGCCGGGTCCTTGAGGCCGCGGCCACCCGAGACCACGATCGGCGCCTCGGTCACATCGAGCGCGGCCACCGGCGGCGCCTTGATCTCGGTGACCGTGACCCGCTGGGTAAACGCCGGGACCGCGACCGGCGCGGCGGTTCCCGCCTTGTCGGCCTTGACCGGAGCGAAGGTGTTCGGCCGGACCGAGAGAATCGCGGGGGAGCCACCTAACACCAGTTTCTGGATGGCCTTGCCGGCATACACGGGCCGGGTCGCGACAATCGTGCCGTCCTCGACCTGCAACGCCGTTACGTCGGTGGCACAGCCGGTCCGAAGCTTGGCCGCCACCCGGGGAGCGAGGTCCCGGCCGGCGGCGCTCGCGGCAAATACGACCGCCGTATAGGGGCCGCCGATCGAGGCGATCGTCGCCGCATAGCCGTCCGGGTTGTAGAGCCCGAACCCCTCGTGGGTCGCGCTCAGCACCCGGTCGGCACCGCTCGGCCCCAGGCTGGCGCCGCCCTCGACCGGACCGGCACTGAGCACGATGGCATCCACGGTGGCGCCCATCGCATCGGCGAGCGCGCGAGCCGCTGCCACCACTTCCAACGATACTTTTCGAAGCGTGCCGTGGCGCTGTTCCGTCACCGCAAGAATGGCCGCCATGGTCAGATCACCTTCGCTTCGTTCCGGAGCAGTTGCACCAACAGGATGGCCGCGTCGGGCCCTTCCCCGACGATCCGGCCCGCCTGCCGCTCGGGCGGAAGGCTCAATGCCGTCACCGTCACGCTCCCGGCCCCGAGGGTCACCGGCTTGATCTCGAACGGCTTTTTCTTGGCCGCCATGATGCCCTTGAGGGACGGCAGCCGCGGCGTGTTGATCCCCTTGTCGGTGGTAATGACGGCGGGCAACGCGCAGGTCGCCACTTCGATCCCGCCCTCGACTTCCCGTTCGGCGTGGACTCGGCCCCCTTCGATCGAGAGCCCCGAGACCGCGGAAATGGCCGGCAGGCCAAGCAACTCACCGACCATCACCCCGACCTGATGGTTGTAGTCGTCCACGGCCATCTTACCGAACAGGATCAGGTCGAAGCTGCCGGCGCCCAATTCGGCCGCCAAGGCCTGGGCCACTTCGAAGCCATCGGCCGACCCGGGGCTTTGGAGCAGGACTCCCCGGTCGATGCCCATGGCGAGCGCCGTCCGAATCGTCTCTTGGGCCGAGTCAGTGCCTAACGAGAAGACCACCGTTTCGCCGGCCCCGGCTTTTTCTTTCAGCGCAAGGGCGGCTTCGAGGGCGTACTCGTCATAGGGGTTCGGAACGAACTTGACCCCGGCCTCGTCGATGGTTGTGCCGTTCCCGCCTAGCACGATTTTGGCCGTGGTATCGGGAACCCGCTTCAGACAAACCGCGATTTTCACCTGAACCCCTTCGTGAAAAAACTAGTAAGCGCTGAGCCCGGTAATGTCCTGGCCCAAGATCAACGAATGCATATCGTGAGTGCCCTCGTAGGTATAGACCGACTCCAGATTGGCCATGTGGCGCATCGAATGGTACTCGGCCAGGATCCCGTTGGCGCCGAGGAGCCGTCGCGACTCCCGGGCACACTCACAAGCCATGTTCACATTGTTGCGCTTGGCCATCGACACCTGCTGGGGGGTCATCGTCCCCGCGTCCTTCATCCGGCCAAGTTGGAGCGACAGCAGCTGCGCCTTGGTGATTTCGGTGGCCATGTCGGCCAGCCGAACCTGCTGGATCTGGGTCGCGCCGATCGGCTTGCCGAACATGATCCGGCTCTTGGCATAGCGGACCGCTTCGTCGTAGCACGCCATCGCCGCGCCGATCGCCCCCCAGGAAATCCCAAACCGAGCCTGAGTCAGGCATTGGAGCGGACTCTTGAGCCCGCCCGACTTCGGGAGGAGGGCGTCTTTCGGCAACTGCACGTCCTCGAAATGAAGCTCGGCCGTATCGGAGGCCCGAAGCGAAAGTTTGCCCTTCTGGTCCTTCCCGGCAAAACCCTTGGTGTCGGTCGGGACGATGAAGCCGCGAATTGACTTGGAATCGTCGATGTCGCCGGTCTTGGCCCACACCACCGCCACGGTGGCCTGCGATCCGTTGGTGATCCACATCTTGGTGCCGTTGAGGACCCAGCCATCCTTGGTTTCCTTGGCGGTGGTAATCATCCCACCCGGATTGGAACCAAAATCTGGTTCGGTCAGGCCGAAGCATCCGATGTCCGTGCCCTGCGCCAGGCTCGGGAGCCAGCGTTTCCGCTGCTCTTCGGAACCAAAGGCATAGATCGGGTACATCACGAGCGCGCCCTGGACCGAGGCGAAGGAACGGATCCCGCTGTCGCCCCGCTCGAGCTCCTGCATGATAAGCCCGTAGGCCACGTTGCCCAGGCCGGCGCAGCCGTATTCCTCGGGCAGGTTGGCGCCGAGCACTCCAAGTTCAGCCAGGCCGGGAATTAGCTGCTTCGGGAATTTGCCCGCGACGTAGTACTCCCCGATGATCGGCATCAGGTGGTCATCGACCCAGGCCCGGACCGTGTCGCGAATGGCGCGTTCCTCTTCGGTCAGGAGGGAATCGATCTGATACAAGTCGACTCCGGAAAACTGCGACGCGGCGAGACCGACTGACATGGGCCAACCCCTTGAAAAAGCAAGAGTTAAGGACCAAAAAAATAGCCTGGCGAGCCCGAACATGGTAGAGCCGCCCGCCGCTGCTTAAGCCCTCGTTCACGGTGACTCTATTAGGGGGTACGAGCGCGCCCTGAGGGCTCGCACCGAACGATCTCGAACGGAGGATACCACGGGTCCAGGCTCAGGACCCCCTGGGGGGCCCACGTCACGCTCCCGGTCTGGAATGTCCGGGCCAGGGCCGGCCGAATCGAGCAAATTCGGCTCCGGGCCGTCCGGAAGTTGACGAGCGGACCTCCCTTACCGAGACGAATCCAACCGTTCGGTCAGCAAGCGGCCGAGCATCTCGATCTGCTGTTGCTGCATCCGCACCAGGTCGCCCCACTGCGACTCCCGGAGGCCGTCCATCTTTTCGTGGAGCCGCTGAATCTCCAGTTCTGCTTTGAGGTTGACCTGATAGTCGCTGGCCGCTTCAATCCGGTCCCGGGCGCTTTGACGATTCTGCGCCATCATGATGACCGGGGCCTGAAGCGCTGCCACCATCGAGAGAATCAGATTGAGGAAGATGAACGGATAGGGATCGAATGGCGTGCGCGGGGCGGTGAGGAGTTTCGTATTGAGAACAATCCACACGGCCAGGAAGAACACAAACAGCAAGATGAAGGGCCACGACCCCCCGAAATGAGCGATGGTATCGGACAAGCGCTCGCCGAGGGTCCTGGTATCGAGAAAGCTCCGGTGAATGTCGCGAGCGACGCGGGCTTTTTGGCGAGTGACCATTGGGTGGATCGGGGAAGCTACTATGGAACGAGCCCGACCACCGAGTCGTTCGGTGGCCGGGCCGGTGAGGCAGAAGAAACGGTTACGGCGTGGCCGGCTTCTTGACCTTCGGCTTCCGGTGCTTCTTGGCCGAGGGCGCCGCGGCGGTGGTCGCCGCGGGGGCGGTCGCTGCCGGGGCGGCAGCGGCGGGGGCTGACGCGGCCGGCATTGCCGGCATAGCGGCCGCTGGTTTGGCCTTCTTCTTTCCGGTATCGGGTTTGGTCTGAGCGATCGCCGGGACGGCGCTGAGCATCAGTGCCAAGGAAACGGTGGTCAACAAGGCTCGCATGGTACGTTCTCCAAAATGGCGGGGGATTTCGTCGAACCGAGCGCCGCCATCGCCTCGGATCGAATTTCCGGATCCAACATACGGAGTCCCACCTTAACGGCGGATTAAGCCGCCGTCCCGCCGGAGGAGCCGGTGCTTAATCCGCCGTTAAGGTCCCGAGAACGAGATTCGGAAGGGATCGACCGCCAAACGAGATCGTTTGTGTTTTCACCCTGATTCGGATCGGAATGGTCGCAGATGGTCGGCAGCCAGCCAGCGCTCGACGCGCTTCGCGCCGCCCTCGCGCCGCCCATGGGATCCAGTTGGGGGCGCTGATCGGGGCCGGCGCCCCGGACTCCGCCATCCCCACATCATGCCGTTGGATGACTCCGGTGAAGCCGAAGGGCTTCGCTATTACATCATGCCCTTCGTGACCGGCGAGTCGCTCAAGGACCGGCTGATGCGAGACGGAGCCTTGCCGTTCAACCAGGCGATCCGGCTTGGCCTCGAGATCGCCGAGGCGCTCGGCTACGCTCACCGCGCCGGCGTCGTTCACCGGGACGTCAAACCGGCCAACATCATGATCGAAGGTGACCACTTCATTCTGGCGGACTTCGGGATTGCGGCGGTGGCGCCGACCTTCAGCCACCTGACGGCCCACGGGAGCTTCATCGGCCCTTGGAGTACATGGCGCCGGAGCAAATGTTGGGCGGGCCGATCGACGGCCGGGCCGACCTCTTCGCCCTGGCCTCGGTCCTTTACGAAGCGCTGGCGGAGCGGCTCCCGTTTGCCGCGGCGAACCCAACCGAGCTGGCCCGACAGAAGCTCCTCGGCCCCTATGCGGCCCTCGACCAAGCGGCCCCCCACCTGCCGGCTGGCCTGTCGGCAGTCATCGACCGGGCACTGGCCGCCGATCTCAACCAGAGGTTCGGCCGCCGAGTTCGAGGCCAGCCTCCGCAGATTCCTCGGGCCGGTTCCAAGGCCGACCGACCCTCCCCGCCGCATTCGGCGAGGGCCATGGCTCGGTCCGGTCATTGGGGCGGTCGCGACGGGAGGCACCCTCGTCCTGTGGTGGTTCGCCACACCGGCGGCCGTCGACCCCCGCCGGGTCGTCGTCGCAGGGTTCACCAACGAAACCGGCCACCCCGCGTTGGACGCGTTCGGCGACCAGATCGAGACCTGGATCAGCGATAGCCTGTCTCACCTCGGGCGGATCAAAGTCATCACGGCCGCCGTCGGCCTCCCGATCCGCCGCCTCTGGGGATCGACCGGGCCGGCGACCCAGCAAGAACGACTCGCGGCCCTCGCTCGGGAGACCCGGGCCGGGACCGTGGTAACCGGTTCATTTTTCCAGACCGGCAACCGGATCGAGATCTCGGTCGAGGTCACTGACGCTCGGACCGGGCAGCTCCGATGGGCCCTTGGACCCATCACGAAATCACTGGAGGACAGAGATCAATTGGCGGTGATCGTCGGAGGCCAGGTGGTCCGGGCGGTCGACTCGCTGGTCGCTCGATTGGGCCCTGCCTCGAGGACCGATTAGGCCGCTATGTTTGGATCGTACGCTCCGTCGCCGGGCCCTGGTGATGGGCATTCCCCCGTCTCGAGCCGACCGATGCGAATCCTGGTAGTCGAAGACGATCCCCGCCTCGGTGACCTGCTGGCCAAAGGCCTCAGGGAGCAGGCGTACGCCGTCGACCGGGCCGCCGATGGTGATGAGGCCCTGTATTTAGCCGCCATCAACGACTACGACGCCTTGGTCCTCGATGTCGGGCTTCCCAAGAAGAGCGGCATCGAGGTGGCCGCCGCCCTCCGAAAGAAGGGCAACCGGACCCCGATCTTAATGCTCACGGCCAGAGATACCATACCTGACCGGGTCACCGGGCTTGACGTCGGGGCCGACGACTACCTCACCAAGCCTTTCGATTTTTCCGAGCTGCTGGCCCGACTCCGGGCACTCCGGCGTCGGGCGCCGATGCTCCTCTCCGATCGGATCTCGATCGACGATCTTATCATCGACACCTTGGCGCAACGGGCCAGCCGCGCCGGCCGGGCCATCGAGCTCACCGCGAAGGAGTTCGCGTTGCTCGAATTCCTCGGCCGGCGGGCCGGAACCGTTGTAAACCGGTCCGCGATCAATGCCCATGTCTGGGACGACAACCACGATCCGGCCTCGAACACGATCGAGGTCTACATCAACCGGCTCCGCAAGAAAATCGATGCCCCGGGCACCGTTCCCCTGATCCACACCCGCCGAGGCTCGGGCTACCTCCTTGGGCTGGCGCCGGGCGCTCCGTGATCCGTTCGATCCGGGTCAAGCTGGCGCTCTGGTTCGCCGGCATCCTAGCCGCCGGGATCACCACCCTCGGTTGGTTCGCCTACTCCTACGTCGCCCGCGAGACGACCGCCCAGACCGACCAGGAACTCGCCAACACGGCATCAGCCTTTGCCCAACTTTGGCGGGCCTCCGTTGCCGGGCGAACCGGCCGCCCTCCTGAAGAGGTCATCAGCGAAGCCCGGGCCGAAAATTTCGAGTTCGTGGTCTTCGACGAAGCCCAACGAGAAATCGCCTCGAATACCCGGTCCGTCCGGCTCCGCCGAAGCCAGCGGGCGGCGCCAGCCGCCACACCGCGCCCTGATTCGCTCCTCCTCCGGCCCGACCTCGCCCCCCTGTTTCGGCAAGCGGGGGAGGCGGGGGAGGCGTTCGGAACTCTGAACGGGCCGTTAGGCAAGGAGCGAGCCTACGCGGTGTTGATCAATCTGCCGGGCCGGCGCGAGATCGTCGCGGTCATCCGGGGACTGGAAGCGGAGATGGCGATGCTGCAGTCGTTGCGGCGCTCACTCTTCTGGGCTATCCCGATCGGACTGGTTGGGGCGTTTGCCGGTGGGATCTTCCTGGCTGGCCGGGCCCTGAGCCCGATCGCGGAAATGGCCAATCAAGCCGAACGGATCGGGGCCCGGACCCTCCACGAACGATTGCCGGTGGCGAACCCCGATGATGAGCTGGGCCAGTTGTCAGCCGCGGTCAACCACGTGCTGGGCCGGCTCGAAACCGCCTTCGAACAGCAACGCCGCTTCATGGCCGAGGCCTCGCACGAGCTGCGGACCCCGATTGCCGTGGTCCGGGGCGAGGCGGACCTGGCGTTAGGCAGAGACCGAAGCGCCGCGGAATACCGCGAGGCCCTCACCGTCATCGGCGCCGAAAGTCGCCGGATGACTCGGGTGGTCGAAGATCTCTTCCTCCTGGCCCGTGCAGACGCCGGCCAGCTTCATCTCGGATTGGCCGATGTCGATTTGGGCGAGGTAGCCACCGCATGCTGCCGAGCGGTCCAGACCCTGGCCAAGGTGCGGCAGGCCGACGTCGTGCCGACGATCGAGTCCCCCGCTCAGGTCCAAGGCGACGAAGGCCTGATTAGCCGAGCGATCGTCAACCTTCTCGACAACGCCCTGAAGTACGGCCGCGTCGGCGGGAGAGTTCAGGTGACCGTCGGCCGGCATGACGGACACGCGACCGTCGCGGTCCGCGATGATGGCCCCGGCATTCCAGCCGAGGTTCAGACCCGAATTTTCGATCATTTTTATCGGGGACCGGCCGCGCGGGCTGCGGAAGACGCCGGGACGGGCGGTGGCGCCGGCCTAGGGCTCGCGATCGCCAAGGGGATCGCCGAAGCCCACGGCGGTACGATCCGGCTGGTTCAGTCTGATGCCACCGGAACCGAGTTCCTCCTCGAGCTCCCGTAGGTCAGCGAATCGCCATCGCGCGCGGTTCGATCTCCACCTCGCGGGCCTTGCGTCGAAACCCCGGCCCATGATCGACCGGAAGCCCGGACGCGTCTTGCCACTGATGGACCATTTCGTGGAGGAGGGTGTCGCGGACCGACGCCCACCCATCGCGCCGGAGGTGGCGGCGGCTGACGGCGATAACCGGGCTCCCAATCGACTGGGGCTCGTAGTGGCCGAGCTTCCTCCGCATTCGCCCCGACAGCTCAATCGGAATCGGCGCCAAGGTCCCCCCGAACCAACGGGCGTTGAGTTCGGCATGGAGCACCCGAAGCCGGGCCAGATGGTGCTCGT
>JAYTTT010000200.1:0-2066 GCA_043744895.1 Gemmatimonadota bacterium
GGAATATAGTCAGGGCGTGGTCTCGATTTCGAACAAATCGTCCAGTTTGGTGAGGACCAGCAAGAACCGGAACTCATCCCGCAAATGCCGAAGCACGACTCGCTGCTGACGCTCCGCCGCCCGCCGTTGGATCAGCATCAGGGCCCCGAGGCCCGCTGAGTCGATCCGGCGAGTGCCGGAAAAATCGATCAAGAGGACGCCCTCGCGATCGGGAAGCGCCTCCAGCATGTCGACGGCGGCGTCCCGAAAGGTCCCCCGACTTTCGAGTCCGAGGACTTCAGGAGCCAGAACCACCCGCGCATTGGTTTCCGTTGCCGACATTCGATGCATCCTCCGGCCGACGCAAAGGGCGAAGAGAGTGCCATTGGCCTTTCACCGATAAGACTCTTCGGAGGAACGACTTAGTTAGGCAAGGCTCGGGTCATGGCACTAACGCTACATCGCACTCCGCTCGGAGTCTTTTGGATTGCACGCGGCCAGAGGCTGCACCGCTCAAGCAAGAATCTGCAGCCCCCGCGAAACCACGCTCGCATTATTCTTCTACCCAGGTCCCTGAGTTGCCCACGCCCTAACCCAGCCGATCGATGACCTCTCAACTTTCGACCCTCCTCGACGAGCGGCGCCGGTTCCCGCCGAGTGCCGCATTCTCGGCCCAGGCCAACGCGGGGCCGGGACTCTACGCCACGGCCGACCAGGATCGGGAGGCCTTTTGGGCCGAGCAGGCCCGGGCCCTCGACTGGATGACGCCCTGGACTCAGGTGCTCGACTGGAAGCCGCCCCACGCCCAGTGGTTCGTCGGGGGCACGCTCAACGTGTCGGCCAACTGTCTCGATCGGCAGGTCAGCGGCGGGCGGCGCAACAAGGCGGCCATTATCTGGGAGGGTGAGCCGGGCGACCGCCGAGTCCTGACGTACTGGGACCTGGCCCGCGAAGTAAACCGGGCGGCCAATGCGCTCAAAGCCTTAGGGATCAAGAAGGGTGACCGGATCGCGATCTACCTGCCGATGATTCCCGAGGCCGCGATCGCGATGCTGGCCTGCACCCGGATCGGGGCCGTTCACTCGGTCGTGTTCGGCGGCTTCTCGGCCGAGTCGCTCCGGGATCGCATCAACGACGCCGAGGCGGTGGCCGTCATCACCGCCGATGGGGGCTACCGGCGGGGTCAAATCGTCCCGCTCAAGCGGTTCACCGACCAGGCCGTAGCCGAATGCCCGTCGATCAAGCACCAGATCGTGGTGCAACGGCTGGCGGGCACCGCGTCCGCCGAAGCGGGCGCCACCATGAAGCCCGGCCGCGACCTCTGGTGGCACGACCTGGTTCGCGAGGCAAGCGCCAAATGCCCACCCGAACCGATGGACGCTGAGGACCTGCTGTTCATCCTCTATACCTCGGGCACAACCGGCAAGCCCAAAGGCATCGTCCACACGACCGGCGGCTACCTCACCCAGGTTTCCGCCACCTGCCGATGGGTGTTCGATCTCAAGGAGGACGACGTGTTTTGGTGCACGGCCGACATCGGCTGGGTCACCGGACACTCGTACGTGGTGTACGGCCCGTTGTCGAACGGCGCCACCATCGTGATGTACGAAGGCGCGCCGGATTGGCCGGGCCGGGACCGGCTTTGGGCCATGATCGCCCGCTACGGGGTGACGATTTTCTACACCGCGCCGACCGCGATCCGGGCCTTCATGAAATGGGGTACCGACCACCCGAAACGTCACGACCTGACAACCCTCCGGCTCTTGGGCTCGGTCGGCGAACCGATCAATCCGGAAGCCTGGATCTGGTATCACGAGCAGATCGGCCTCGGTCGCTGCCCAATCGTCGACACCTGGTGGCAGACGGAAACGGGGGCCATCATGATTTCGCCCCTGCCCGGGGTCACCACCACCAAGCCGGGGTCGGCCACCCAGGCGTTGCCCGGCATTGCGGCTCAATTGCTCGACGCCCACGGCACCGCCATCGAAAAGGGAGGCGGGTTCCTGGTCTTGACCGAGCCCTGGCCCTCGATGCTCCGAACCCTCTACGGCGACGATGCCCGGTACCAGGAAACGTACTGGAGCCGG
>JAYTTT010000201.1:0-7918 GCA_043744895.1 Gemmatimonadota bacterium
AGCCGGTCCCGAAGCAAGACCAGCATCCGACGCCACGCCTCAAGCTCGGTCCGGCCCACCACCTTGCCGTGGCCAGGGATGATCTTGGTGTTCGCGTTCACCAGCCCCAAGGCCTGCTCGGCCGCGCTGATAAAGCCATGAATCGAGCCCCCGCTCGAAAGATCCACCAGGGGCAACCCCGACATGTTGAAGACATCACCCATGTGGAGGACGTTGGCTTTGGTGAAGTAGACCAAGGCGTCGCCGTCGGTATGGGATGGGGGAAGGTGGGTCACCACGATCTCGTCGCCATTGAGGTGGAACCGAACCCCATCGGCAAACGTGACGACCGGCAGGGCGGCTTTCGGCGCCGGCGGCTCTTGGCGGTTGACCGCGGCGATGAACTGGCCGGCCGACATCCGCTTCCGAACGTTGTCGTGGGCGACGATCAAGGCGCCCGCCTGCCCCAGGTTCTCGTTGCCCCCGGTGTGGTCGAAGTGCCAATGAGTGTTGACCACGAACCGAACCGGCTTGGTCGTGAGGGCCGCGATGGCCGCGAGGATCTTGGGGGTGAGCGGGGCGAACTGATCGTCCACCACGAACACGGCGTCGTCCCCCACTGAAAGTCCGATGTTGCCGCCCGCTCCGAACAGCGTGTAGACCCCGGGCGCCAACGGCTGGGTCCGAATCTGGACGGTGTCGAGCCCCGGCTGACCCGCGAGCGTAGCGGGTGCGGCCAGGGAGGCGCAGATCGCCAACCTTACAAACGAGTTCATCCTCGGGACTCCAGTGGTGGAGGTGGCTGAAGCAACGTCGGATCTTAGCCCGAAGCACCGATGGGCGGCAGGGGTATCTTGAGGCACCCCGCGAGATGGAGACCCCCATGGGCAAGTACCCGGATGGTCCAATCCCTGACCCCACGGCCAATCTCGGGCCGCCACGGCGGCGGTCCCCGACGGCCGTCGGGCTGGATCAAGCGCCCCCGCCCGCCGATCCTGACGGGAACCACCGCTCCCGAGATTTCGGGACCGGACTCCTCGGCCTACTCCGGCGGGCCGAAGTGGCGGTGTTCGGGGCCCGGCGAACGATCGGACCAAGACCCGGGCCGACTCCGACGTTCTGACCGGTTCGACGTGACCGTGCCCGCCCCACGGCGACGGCATCGCCCACCACCTCAAACAGGTCCGGGAGATCCACTCGGTGGAGCGGTGGGCCGCGGCCTGGGGCGAACGGCAGGACCTGGTCGGAGCCGGCCGGCTGTTCAACAGCGCCGACTTCGAGGGCGACGGGCCTTGTCATGCGTTTGTCATCCGCCCGAAACCCGAGGTCCATCGAACCGCCGCAACTTGAAGGTGGGGTGAAGCCAGGCGTGGCCTGCTCCGGCTAACCGGTTCCTGGGGATCCAATGTCACCGAGAATGACGGCCACAACGGTGCTCACGCTACTAGTCACGAGCTGTACGGCACCGGCCCCGATGGTGAACGCCCGAGACAGCGCCGGGATCCGAGTCGTCGACAACGACGGCCCCACCGACCCGGCGCTCAGCCTCGACTCACTTCCGGCCTTCGACATCGGTCCCGCCGGGGGGCCGGGGCCGAGTTTATCAGCAGCCCCGTCTCCGCTGTTCGCCTCCGGGACGGCCGGATCATCGCCGCCGGGTGGGCAATGTCGGACGTCCGGATCTTCGATTCCGCGGGCCGCTGGGTTCGGACAGTTGGCCGGCAAGGCGCCGGCCCGGGCGAATTCGAAGCCCTGGGGTTTGTGTATCGTGGGCCTGGCGACAGTCTGATCACGTTCGAGCCGGGCACCCAACGGCTTCAACACTGGACCCCCTCGGTCGAATTCCGAAGTCTCACGACCCTGATCTCCCCGAGCGACCGATCGGCCCCCTGGGTCTGGGGCGCCTTCGGCGACGGTTCGCTCCTGCTCTCGACGTCCAGCCCCGACGAAACGGCGAGCACGCCGCTGACGAACCGGAGTCGGACGACCCTTTACCGGACCGCATCGCCGGACCGGGACTGGGATTCCCTCTTCAGTTTCACGAGTCGGCCCTCGCTCCGACATCCGACCAACCCCAACTGGAGTTTTGGCAGTCCGTTGTTCAGCCAGTCGCCCCAGTTCCACCAACGAGACGGCCGGATCGCATTTACACCCGGGGACCGCTTTGAGATTCAGATCTGGACGGCTGAGGGCCGGCTTCGGATGATCGTCCGCCGAACCGTGAAGAGCCGGGTGGTTTCGCCGACCGAGTTCGAGCGGGCGGTTGATGATTGGGTTGGCGGCCTGCCTCCCGATCTCCGCCGGCTGCTGCTCCCCCGGCTTCGCGAGGCGTCGACGTCGCGGGTCCGGCCGCCGATCTCCGGGGTGTGGCTCGCTGGCGACGGGCGGATCTGGGCCACGTTCGGCGAGCCGGCGATCGGAGAGCCAGTAACGGCCAGCGTCTTCGACAGCCTGGGACGGTGTCCCCGATCGCCTACTGCGCCTCGCCGCCGGTTCCGAGCACCAAGCTCATCAACGGGACCCTGGCCGGGCTCGGCCAGGGTGACAACGGGATCGTCTCACTCGGGGGCATCAGCTCCTTCAAGAACTCCAACACGGCGTTCAACCTCGCGGGGGTCCCGAACGGCCCCCAGGATCTGATCGCCTGGCGCCATCACAACACCTTCGTCAATGCCGATCGCGGCTTCGTCCGCCGGGACGTCGACCTCCCGACCAATGGCTCCGTGGGCACCGTCGACCTCACCGGTGCCGAGTCGTTCGTGCCGGCCCCCGGAATCATCACGCTGGGCGGCTTCCAGGCCGGCGAGGCCCTCACCCATGGCGTGAACTATTGGAGCGGCCCCAGCTGCCAGTCGGCGATCCTCTACAACACCCAGAACGCCTCGACTAATCCGTTCACGGCCTATGGATTCCCAGCCGCCCTCCAGCGCGCCGGAGACTTTCACCAGCTGAACGTGACCGCCGTCACGGGCCAGAGCACGCCCATCATCGGCTATACGTCGTCCCGCTCGGTCGCCGAGTATCACCAAGCGATGGTCAATCGGGTCGTGGCACTTCCGACGGAGTTGAGCCCCGTCACCACGACCGTCGTGAACGCAGGGTACCGGCGGATGCAGGGCGCTTTCACCATCGGCGCCGAATACACCACTGGGGTCACCTTCCAGTACACCGCCACCGGCACGACCCACTTTGCGGTCATTGGCGCCACCGCCGGCTGGCTCGGCGGCACCTCCGTTGTCTTGGGGCTCCCGGATTTCACGGCGCTTGCCGGGTGGACGAATAGTTGGGGACCCCCGACGACCGGGACCGGCACCTGGGGGGCGTACGCGACCGGTTTGAACATCGCGGGGGTGTCGTTGTGCCAGGAGAATCTCCGGTTCGTGACCGCCACCCGGCTCGGGACCTACTGACCGGAGGCCAAGCGATATCTTTGGTGCTAGCTTGAGGCCCCGGCCAATCGGTCCGGGGCCCAAGATTTCGGACCGGAGGTATTGAGATGGACCTCGATTCAGGAACCCGGTTGCGGGAGTTCGCCACCCGCTACACCGCTGCCTGGTGCAGCCAGAACGCGGCCAGCGTCGCCGCTTTCTTTTCGCCGGCCGGCTCACTCACCATCAACGGCGGCACACCGGCGATCGGACGAACCGCCATCACCGCGTCAGCCCAGGACTTCATGACCGCGTTCCCGGACATGGTGGTCGCCATGGACGACTTGGTGGACCAAGGAAACCGGGTGCTCTATCAGTGGACCCTCACCGGGACCAACACCGGACCGGGCGGGACCGGCCACCGGGTCCGGATCAGCGGAGTCGAGGACTGGCGGATCGGAAGCGATGGACTGGTCGCCGAGTCGCAGGGAAGTTTTGATAGCGCCGAGTACCGGCGCCAACTGGAGCATGGAGTCGAGCATGACCATTCGTAACGCGTTCCTCCTGACGCTCGTCGCGCTGGCCGGGTTTCCTGGTTTCGCGGCAGGTCAACGACGCCCGGCCCAATCCGGCTGGCCGCTCACCACCCCCGCGGCGGCCCGGATCAACGGCCGCGTCCTCGACAGCCTCGACACCGAAATCGCCCGGGGAGACTACGGCAACGTCGACCGGATGCTGGTGATCCGCGGCGGCCGGATCGCCTTCGACAAGAGCTACCGCCACGACTACGACTCCATCTACGCCGACTCGGCCAAGACTCCGAACCCGCTCAACGCCGCGGACCCGACTGGCCCCTACAACTATTTCAACCCGTGGTGGCATCCGTACTACCGGCGCGGCGACCTTCACACCCTCCAATCCGTGACCAAGACGGTGACCTCGGTCATCATCGGCACCGCGGTTCTCCGGGGCGACTTTCCCTCGATCGACACTCCGGTCTTGAACTTCTTTGATACCACCAAGGTCGCCAACATCGACGACCGGAAGCGACGGATGACCGTTCGACACCTGCTCACGATGACCGGCGGGCTCGATTGGAACGAGAACCTGCCCTACATCGACCCCCGCAACAACGGCTCGGCGATGGAAGCGAGCCGAGATTGGGTCGAGTACACTATCAATCTCCCAATGGCCCAGGAACCGGGCGCCCAGTTCAACTACAGCAGCGGCGGAACCGAACTCCTCGCCCACATCTTCCGGCGGGCCACCGGTCACGACATCGAAGAGTACGCCGCCCAGCACCTGTTCGGGCCGCTCGGCATCGGCCACTGGTATTGGAAACGGATCCCGACCGGCCTGATCGATACCGAAGGCGGCCTCTACCTCGAGGCGCGCGACCTGGCCAAGATCTGGCAGCTCTTCCTCGGCAACGGCGAATGGAAAGGAACCCGGATCGTCTCAGCCGATTGGGTCAAGACGTCGGTCACGCCGGCCGTCCGGGCCGCCAACCGCGCCGGCACGCCATTCTATGGACTCAAGTGGTGGCTGCATCAGAATCCGGCTGACACCACGAAGTTGGTCTGGGCGGGATCGGGTTTCGGCGGACAGTTGCCGCTGGCCTTTCCCGAGCGCAATCTGGTGGTCGTCTTCAACGGCTGGAATATCTTGCCCGGGGGGAAGTCGCTCCCGCTCCGCCGGACGATGGAGCGGCTGGTCAAGGCGGTGCGGTGACGGGCTCGGCGCTCGGCGCTCGGCACTCGGCAAGAAGAGGCGTCAGTGGATTAGGACGGAGATTGAGAACTGGTGGGCGATGACTCGGAGGCCCGCCCGAAGACAGTGACCCACGTCACCACACCGCTAGCCGGTCCCTTACGAACCGGAAATCATGCCACAGGCCCAATCCGTTGCGCTCGACGTGGCGACACCGTCCGACACTCCGCTGCTCTCCAATCTTCTCGAGCTGTACATTCACGACCTGAGCGGAGCATTCCCCACACTCGAGTTGGGGGCCGACGGACGGTTCGGCTACCCCAAGCTGCCTCTCTACTGGTCCGAGCCGGAGCGCCGGTTCGCTTTTCTGATCAAATGGGGCGCCGAGGTCGCCGGCTTCGTGTTGGCCACCCGCGGTTCACCGGCGACCGAGGATCCGAACGTGCTCGATATCGCCGAGTTCTTCGTTCTTCGCCGCCACCGGCGTTCCGGGGTGGGCCGGTGCGCCGCCGTTCTCCTCTGGAACCGTCTTCCCGGTCAGTGGACCGTTCGGGTTTCCGAGGCGAACCCCAACGCGCTGTCGTTCTGGGCCGGCGTCATCGCCGAGTTTACGAACGGTGCCGCAACCGAGTCCTCCCGTCCCGGCAAGCCGAATCCCTGGCGGGTGTTCGCTTTTGAAAGCGTGCCGTAAGGTCAGATGCGCGAGGAGCCACGAGTGCGAGATGAGCGATCGGTCAATCGGCGGGACTTCCTCGGTGCCGGCGCCGGGATGGCAGCCGGTGCTGGGCTCTGGACACCACGCGAGGTGGAGGCGGCACCGCGGCTACGGGTGACCGCCTTCGAGTTGCTACCGGTTCGGGCCACCGAGCGAACCGGATGGCTGATCGTTCGCCTTTGGACTGATGGGGGGCTGACCGGATTGGGCGAAGCGTCCGATGCGTTCGGGTACGCCAATACCACGAAGCAGGACGCCGCCCGCATGGAATCGGAGCTCCGCGGATTCTTCGCCCTCACCGAGGGAAAGTCGCCGCTCGAGATTGGCGCCTATCGCGAGCAGGGCGGGCCGCTGGCCGCGAGGGGAGGCCTCGTGGCGGCCACCGCCTTCAGCGCCATCGAACAGGCGCTTTGGGACCTCGCCGGGAAAGCGCTCGAGGTACCGACCTGCTCCCTCTTCGGCGGAAGACTGAGACCGACGCTCCCGGTGTATGCCAACGTCAATCGGGCGACCGTGCCCCGGACCCCAGCCGGATTCGCGGCCTCCGCGCGCGCGGCCGTGCGGGACGGGTTTTGGGCCGTGAAAGGGGCGCCGTTCGATGGGTTCCCGGCGCCCGGCTCGTCGGCCATGGCGATCGAGGCGGCCGTGGAGAACGGCATCGCCTGCGTCGCCGCGATGCGTGAAGCCGTCGGGCCAACCGTGGAGTTGATGGTCGATTGCCATAGCTTCTTCGATGTGGAGCTCGCCGAGCGCGTCGCTCGGAGGCTCGAGCCGGCGAACCTGACGTGGTTCGAAGAGCCGGTGGCACCGGAGAAGCTCGAAGAAACCCGGGAGATCCGGCGCCGGATCCAGCAACCGATGGCGGCGGGCGAGATCCTATTCGGCGTTGCCGGATTCGCGCCCTTGAGCCGGGACCGGACCGTCAACATCATCATACCGGACGTGAAGCACCGTCGCGCCCCACAACCCGAGCGGTCCGGTTTCGACGGCTGCCAGCGTTCAGGTCGGTGCCGTGCTGAAGAACTTCGGCCTCCTGGAGTTCCAGTGGGGCGAGGCGCCATGGCGGCACGACGTCGTGACCCCACCCGAGCGGTTTGAGGCCGGGTCGATTCGAGTCCCGGATCGGCCGGGATTGGGGATCGACCTCAACGAAAAGGTCGCCCGTGCGCACCTGATGTGAACGCGGCCTGGTCTGCGCTCTGGTCAGCCGGCGCCGTGGTATCGAATCCAATAGTAGATCACGTAGAACCACGACAGCAGGCCATGGAAGATCGCCCAGAGGATCGACTTGTTGGCCGACCACGAGACCACCATCGCCAGGGCACTGCCGAACGAGACGCCCGACTTCACGCTCGATTTCACCATCTCGATTCGAGTTGCCATTCGGCCTCGCTCTCCTTTTCTTGCTCCCTGAACCTAACCGATGAGCGCCCCAAACGATGACCGATCTGGCGCTGGGCCAAAAACTGTCGGACGCGGGCCGCGCCTCTGCCAATACGGCCATCGCGGCCTTCCAAATACCCGGCGGCGTGCATCCACCGACCGTCATCACCGCCTGCGCCCGCATGGCCGGGACCTACCTCTTCCGCTCCTTTGGCCTCACGCTCGTTGGCGTCCAACCGGGGCAGCCGGTTCTCTCCGTCGAGGCGAATGAACACTCACCGGTACTGCTCCGGACGACGGCCGGCATTCTCGCCACCCTCGGCGTCACGATCGCGAGCGCGCCGCCACCCGCCCTCGCAGGCCGGAAACCCGACCCACTCCCTCAGTTCCTGGAAACCCAACGACTGCTCGAACCACTCCGGCGTACCCTTCGACGACGCCAGCGGCAATCGCCTCCGTGACTGGATGGGCGTGACCCATGAGGTGTTCTACGACCCGAAAGAGATCGCGATCCTGCCGATGGGGTTCTGCTATCCCGGCTCAGGAAAAACCGGTGACCTCCCGCCCGGCCCGAGTGCGCTCCGGCCTGGCGGGCCCCGTTGCTTCGACACCTCCGCAACCTGAAACTCACGCTGGTCCTTGGCCAGTACGCCCAGGGGTACCATCTCGACGATGGCGACACGCCGCTGACCGACACCGTCAAGGCCTGGCGCACCTTCTGGCCGGCCGCCCTGCCGCTCCCGCACCCGAGCCCGCGCAACAA
>JAYTTT010000202.1:0-7907 GCA_043744895.1 Gemmatimonadota bacterium
GCGCGGTACTTGGCACGCATCGTCTTGCGGTCCATGGACCGCAATCATAGTGCCGGGTACTCTGAATATCAAGCAGTTATTTCTTTACACGCCCTTAGCCAACGGTGTCGCCAAGAAACAAGCTAGGGAAAACCTTGGTTATGAAGGCGAGTCCAAGCCGCGTCGGAGCCGTTGCCGGTGTCGGACCTGATTACCCCCCCCTTTTGGGGGGTTGCAATCGTTTCAAGTGAACCCAACCTTCGAATCAGCATTTGGTCTCGCCTTGAATGGGTGCGGTCGGTTGAGTCCTGCCTGCTCGCACGGAGGGTGGAACGAATAAGGTCAGGGCCCGAGCCGTCTCCAAAGTACCCGGGTGTTTGGGGTGGGTCACAACGCCTAAGAGAAGGAAAATGACTGATGCCTGACTGCCCAAACACCAAGCTACTGACGAGTGTGCGACGAGTGACCTGGCTCTTTCCGGCGCCGGCGGCGGGGGACCGGCGCGCGACGTGCTCGGGTGCCCCGTCAGGTCGGCGCCGACCGAGCCACCACCATCCGAAGTGTGGCGCTGCTTCTCCCCTTGGAAGGACGATGAGGCACTGCAGACGTGCGATCCTCGCCGTGGCATTCTTCATTGTTACCGGAGCAATCACTGCTCAGGCTCAGCCACTACAGAATCCGAACGAGGTTCCGATCAATTGTCCTGGCACGACCAGCCAGACGGGGTGGTTCCAGGGGGTTTGGTTCGTTAATGTGCCGATGACCAGAATAACCTCCACATGGGCGGCGTACTATGATGTCGAAGGGGAGCCGATCTCCGTAAGCAGAAAGTGGAGGTGGGTTAACGGAGGCGGCAACGCCCTCTGCAACCGCCTCGAATGGCCGGTGGATATCCTGGGAGATTATTGCCCTCGTCCCGCCAACTGACGGCATAATGATCCCGACTGGTCTCGACGAGGAGGCGGCACCAGCCGATTACTCAGCCGGTGGCGGTGACGTTTCCGCGGAGATTGCCCCAGGTGGGTGGTGCTACTACTGGCGGGTTCGAGACCCGTACGGCAACGTCATTTCGCTGACACTCATGTTCTGTGAGCCATGAATGCGGTTTCAGCATGCTCCCGAATATCGTCCCCTCGGTCGGGTTCCATTGGCCCGAGACTTCCTCGATTCGCAGAGGCACGCTATGTCATCATTCGGCCGTCCTACTATCGTACTCGCCTTCTCGCTCCTTGCGGCCGCCGCGTGCAGCCCATCTCCGACGGAGACCCGCCCAGACGTCGCCGCACCGGGTCCATCGGCCATCATTCTTAGTCCAATGGTAGCAGGCGGCACTGGAGCCCGCGGTGACTCCCTGCGGGCTTTCTTGTCGGAGCTGCCCGCCCGAGACGCTGCGAACTTCGCTACGGCCATTGCTGGCTTAACGGAACCGTTCGATATTACCGCGAGCGGCAACTCCGAGTTGGCGGCACGATTCAACCGAATTTGGCGGCAGCGAGACGGATCGACGCCAGAGGTGCCCGCCAGCTCCTCGTTCGGCGTCGCTTCGGTTACGGTAGTCGTTGATGCACGAGCCGATCGCAACGAGGTGATCGCTTACAGGCGCAACCATGAATCTGTCGTGGTCATCAGAGCTACCGACTTCTCAGAGAACGCGGTTTCGAGTGGGTTAGTGGCGTTGGCCCGATTGAAGGTTCTCGCGAGCCGTCATGCGCGAGGCGACCGGGTCGTTAAGCCCTTTTCCGTCGAGCCCAACGAAGGGATGCCAGACTCCTGGCGACGGTACGTCGGCCAGTTGACAGCGAGCATCGCGCAGTCTCGGATCAAGCGCGTCACGATCGCTGCGGTGGGCAAGCTCCCCTAATGGCCTTGGCATTCGAAGACTGGCGGACATCATGAGTGAGCCGAGCTTTTGGTCACGACTGTTGCGGTTCCTTCGCCAAGCGCTGTCCAGGCGTCGTGACTTGGCGATGTCCATACGTTTTGTGGGTCGCCACCGAAGGAGGAAGCCAAAATAGGCTCTTTGCCAACTGAGTGGGTGATTTCCGGTCGTTCTCAGATTTCCAGCAATAGATCGCCGCTCGGCCCGACCGCGCCGTCGTGATCACGACAATCACCCCCCCGCGAGCCCTGTCGGCCGTGAACAGCAGACGGTGCTGGCGAGAATTCTCACTCAATCACACTCAAGCGGAAACCTCCGCCGGTGATCTCGATCGGACCGGGGCGCCGAGCTGCCTAAGGCAACGCGGAGTGCCCTCAACGACCGGCCCGCACAATGTCGGGCTCGGGGGGGCCGTCGTGACGCGGGACCAAACCGGCGAATGACTCAGGCCGGAGGGAGAACCAGACGGAAATTCCGGCCGATCTCCGTCCGCCACGCGGGGTGGACCCCGGCTTCCACGGCAAACTCCTCCCACCGGCTCACAGTGGCGTGGACCTCGGCGATGATGGCATCGGCCCGAGCGGGCTTGATCGACGCGGCACGAGCCGCGGCATGCAGATCGGCCATCGAAAAATCGTCGCGCTTTCCATTGCAGGACATCTGGTGACGCGAGGTCCAGTCGCCACCCGGGTTGTAGGCGTAGGTGACGTCGAACGCCGGTGACAGCGACCATTGCCCCGCCTTGTCCATCAGAAACGCGATGTTCTTGACGTGGTCGTCCTGGTTCCGAGCCAGGATGTTGAACACCATCCTCCGGAACTGCTCCTCCACGGTACTGATCGGTAGGCCGAGTTGTCGGATGATCTGAAAGGCCTGCTCATACGAGTAGGCCCCCGCCGCGTTGAAATCGAAGTGAGCCAGGGCCGCGAGAGACTGCATGTGCAGCTTCTTGCCGCCGTCGACCCGGTCGAATCGTTTGGTCATGAAGTGGCGGCGGCCGTTCTCCTCCATCAACCGGCACTCGGTCATGGTAATGCCCGCCGCCCGCGCCATCAGCGAATAGCCATACTCGACCGCGCCATAGCCTTGGGGGTCGTCGAGTTCGTGGTCACGATTCCCTGCCACGCCGTCGAACTTGAGCAACCAATACTCGAAACCGAGCCCGGACGCGACCTGGCCTGACCTGACTTCGTTCGTCGTCGGGTTCCAAGCGATGACGGCCTTGGCTCGGGCTCCCGCCGCGGACGTACCGACTCGGAGAAGGTCGGCAATCGCACGGCCGCGCTTGGCGCCGTCGAATGACGCGGTGAGGTCGCGCCGCCGGCTCAACACCGCGCTGGCCAGTTCGACCAATTCCTCGACCTGAAGGTTCCGCGCCGGGGCTGACCGGGGTCCGACCGCCGGCGCGAATTCCAGGGCGCCCATGCCGCGAGCGCCCACGTAGCAGAGTCGTTCAACGGCATTGAAGCCCTCGGCTGCCCTTCCCCGACTGGCCAACCAGGCAT
Organism: Gemmatimonadota bacterium; assembly: GCA_043744895.1. Lineage (GTDB taxonomy): Bacteria > Gemmatimonadota > Gemmatimonadetes > Gemmatimonadales > GWC2-71-9 > SHZU01. The sequence goes on from JAYTTT010000202.1 coordinate 3,364, forward strand.
CGATCAGGCGGTTGCCGAACTTGTCGGGGAGCGAATCCGCGAGGAGGCCGGGGAGACCGAAGAAACTCCGCCGGGGGAGAGCAGGAAAGCTGTAGATCCGGTTCGAAAGCGGCACCGTGATGGGCGCCACCTCGATCCCGCTCGCGGCAAACTCCGGATGGTACTGAAAGGCCGCGGTCTCGGCGCCGGCCTCCAGGGAGACGGCGCCGATGGCGCGACCCCACAGACGGACCTCGGCGACCGTCGTCATGCCTCAGGGTCCCAGGCCCACTTGCTTGGTGGCTTCCCAGATTTCCGGCGGGGTGAGGACGCCCGTTTCCGCTCCTTGCCTCGAACGGCAAGCAGGGCGATCGGGGACGTCGAAGACCGGGGAAACAACTCGTTGACCCGATCGAGCAGCCCGAGCACTCTCAAGACTCGGAACAGGGTGTCGAGGTTGGCGGTGCCGTCGGATTCGAGACGCTCGACGGTTCGCTTTGCGATCCCGGCCCGGGTGGCGACATCGGCCTGGGTCAGGCCTAGGTCGATCCGGAACCGAGCCAGTCCGGCGCCGAATTCGGCTAGGAAGGCGTCGCCTGGTACATTGACAACTCTCATAATCGCTAAATATAGCGAATAATTAGTCAATGGACAATTAGATCGTTATTTATGACGTTAAAAATGAAATCACTTAAGTCGCAATAATAGGCGATAAAGCTCTCGACTATATCTTTAAGTCGCTTAATTTGTCGGTTTATCTGATTTTTATGTCTACTGGTCCGGGTTGCCCCGGAACAAAGTAGAGCGACGTCTCATCCCCGCTACTGACTTGAAGAACCTTGAGCAGATTCTGCTGATCGTCGAACAACTCGAAGAACACCCGATTGGCGATGGTGAGTTTCCCGGCCCGGGCGGCGATCGGGTACTGGACCAGATACCACCACATCTTGTCTTCGCTCCCGGCGGCGGCGATTCGGCCGACCAACGGTTTTCCGTTGACCGCCACTAGCAGCTTCTGGCTCAGGTAGGTTGTGGCGAGCGAATCGGCCAGGGACCTCGCCTCCAGGTCCACGGTATCGCGCTGGTGATGGCGGGCCAGCGCCTTCGACAAATCGTCCTTGAACATTCGAAGCCGGATCGTGACGGCCTTGCCCTCGACCGTCACCCGCCCATAACTCACATGAATGTTGTGTCCCGCCGCCGGGTGCGGGGCGATCAGCAACAGGGTCAGCACGGCTCCCAGCTTGCTCCGGTACACGGACGGATCCTCAGGCAAGGCGCTCCGCGATCATCTTCACGGACCACACGATCGTAATGGCGCCGATGGCCAGTTGCCAAACCCGGCGGTCGAGAAGCCGGCCGGTGACGAGAGACGTCACGGACAGAACGGTGGCTACGACTAAGAGTTGTGCTCCCTCGAGCCCTACGTTGAACCAGAGCAAGGGCCAGAGGATCGACTCCTCGGCGCCCAAGAGGCTCCGGAGATAGGCCGCGAAGCCAAGTCCGTGGATCAATCCGAATCCCAGCGGCAGGGCATAGGTCGCCAGACCGAGCTCTGCCGGTGTCAGGCTCCCCTCGGTCCGGCGATTCCGCCAGACCACCAACCCAGCGGTGGTCAGGATCGTCACCGGAATCAGGACCTCGACCACCGCTGAGTTGACCCGGACCAGGCCGAGCGCCGCCACCGCTAACGTGAGCGAGTGGCCCAGGGTGAAGCCGGTGACCAAGATCGCGACCCGGCGCCAGTCGGGCCAGACGAACGGGATCGCCATGATCGTCAGATAGAGCAGGTGGTCGATGGCGCCCAGGTCGAGGATGTGGCGAAGGCCGAGGTGGAGGTAGAGGGCGAATTCGGCGCCGGCGGGCATGGCGTTAGGTGTCGGCCGTGAATGGGCGGAAGGTCATCAGGCGGACTCCGGTGCTTTTCGCGAGCTCCTTTTCGAGCCGGAGGGCCGTCCGTTCGAGCGGCATGGCATGATGGCGAACTCGCTCGATGGCGCCAAACCCATCGACTTGGAGCTGATACTGGGTCAGGGCGGTGCGCACCTGGGCGGCGAAATCCGGTTCGGATTGGGCCCCGACGAGGACATCGACCCACGCCCGGTCGCCGGGCGGCAACACCAGGCAGTGCTCGAGCGCTGTGACCGCAACCGGTCCGATCCAGACCTCGTGGGTCATCGGCTAGGGTCGCCGGGCGGCCTCGCGCCAGCCGATGTCGGGCCGGTACTGCTTCCCATCGAATTGGATTTGCTCCGCGGCCTCCCGGCTCACGGCCTGGGCCCGTTCGAAGGTCGGGGCCACGCCGGTCACCGCGAGGACTCGGCCCCCATTGACCCGCACGGTTCCGTCGTCGGCGCGCGTGGTGCCGGCGTGAAACACGATCGCGCCGGGCGGAAGGTTCGACGGAATATCGATTCGGGCGCCCTTCTCGGGCTGGTCAGGGTATCCCCTGGCGGCGAGGACCGTCGTGACGGCGGCGTCGGAGCTGACTGTTAGGTTCGGCAGCGGCGCACCGGTGGCGCAGGCATGGAGGGCGCCGAAGAGTCCGCCGGTGACCCGGGGCAGGATGACCTGGGTCTCCGGGTCGCCGAACCGGCAGTTGAACTCGACCACTGATGGGTTGCCGCCGGCGTCGATCATCAGGCCGGCATAGAGCACCCCGCTGAACGGGGCGCCACGGCGGGCCATTTCGGCCAGGGTCGGTTCCAGCACCCGAGTGCGGGCCCGCTCGAGCAGGTCAGCGGTCTCGAGTGAAACCGGGCTATAGGCGCCCATCCCGCCGGTGTTCGGTCCCCGGTCGCCCGCGAGGAGGCGCTTGTGGTCTTGGGCGGCCGGCAGGATCCGAATGTCGGTGCCGTTGGTCAACGCCAGGAGTGAGAGCTCTTCGCCTTCGAGGAATGACTCGATGACGACCACCTGACCGGCGTCGCCGAAGATTCGGTCCTCCAGCATGTGCCGGGCGGCCGCCTCGGCTTCCGCCCGGGTGGCGCAAACGACGGCACCCTTGCCGGCCGCGAGTCCGCTCGCCTTGACGACCATGGGCTCGGGGTGGCGGTCGATGTATTTGCCCGCCCCGGCCATCTCGCTGAAGGTCATGCTGGCCGCGGTGGGGACACCGGCGGCGACCATGACGTCCTTGGCCCACGCCTTGGAGGCTTCGATCTGGGCGGCGGCGGCGCTCGGTCCGAAGACGATGATCCCGCGGCCTCGCAGGCGGTCGGCCAGGCCTAACGCCAGGGGGCCCTCAGGCCCGACGATGACCAAGTCGATGTGCTCCCGTTCGGCGAACGCCGTCAACTCGCCGACTGCCTCGGCGGCGATCGGGATGGTGGTGGCGAGTTCGCTGGTGCCGGCGTTGCCCGGGCTGCAGAAAATGGTTGCGGTGGGCTGGTCCCTGGTCAGCGCCCAAATCAGCGCGTGTTCCCGCCCACCGCTTCCGACGACGAGGATCTTCACGCGCTGGTGCGGGCCTTGTTGAACGCGTCCTTCGCGGCCTGGGCCGCCCGCTTCGCGGCCTCGGCCACGTGGCCGACCACTTCCTTGCCGGCTTCGGAGTAGTAGTTCTTGGCGGCGCCGAAGTCATCACCCAACGGGCGGTCCTTGGATTCCTGGCCGCGGCGGGTGTACTCGCCCCGGAGAATTCGCTCGTAGTCGCCCGAACTCATCCATTGCTGGATTTCGGCGGCCCGGACCGTGTTCATCGGGTGACTCAAGCCCAGGGTATTGAGGACCTTGTAGAGGATGTCCATGCCTTCGTGGGTGTTGGCATACTCATTGGCCTGAGCCATGAACTCGTTCAGATCCATCTGTCCCGAGTCGAGGGCCTTCCGGTATCCGCCCGCCATCTTCATGAACAGTTGCTGGGACGCCATGATGTTCTGGCCACCCAACAGCCCGGCCCGGTCGGCCGAGAGTTCCGATTTCCGGGACCACTCGAGCACCGCCAGCTTGATCGGCAACAGGGCGATCCCGGCCAGGAACGGCAGCGCCGAGAGGCTCACCATGAACAGGATGGCGGCAATGGTGTGATAGAGGGCATGGCCGCTGACGACGTGTCCCATCTCGTGGGCGATCAGGACTCGTAACTCCTCGTCGTCGAGCAGTTCGAGCGCCGCCGAATGAAGGACGATGAACGGGTCGTCGACTCCGTAGGCCCCCGCGTTGAAAACCGGCGTCTGGGAGACGAACATCTCCGGGGCCTTCTCGCAGTCGAAGGTGGCGCAGACCTCGATCAGGAGCTGATGAGCCCGCGGGAATTGTTTGGGTCCGACCCGGACCGAGTTACCCTGGAACAGGAGCCGAATCCCCCGTTCGCCCCCCAAAATTCCGATAGCCTTCCGAACCACATCGTCGAAGCCTGGGATTGCCCGCATGCCCTGCAAGGCGGCCCGATCGGCCGGATGTTCCCAGGACACGGGCGCAATTTGCGGAAAAGCCACACGGGGGCGGGTTGCTGGAAAGCCGGTCATTGGAGTACTCTCGGTCGTTTTAGGTGGCGACCGTACGAATATGGGGGGGCAGGAGTTACAGGGCTAGCGGGCTCGGCACTCGGCGGTGGGGCCGAG
>JAYTTT010000203.1:0-7906 GCA_043744895.1 Gemmatimonadota bacterium
GCCACGGCCTCCGGATGGATTTCTTACGACCCGGAGCTCGATCTAATCTATTACGGCACCGATCACCCGGGAGCGTACAACGCCTCGATCCGGGCCGGCGACAACAAATGGAGTGCGACCATCTTTGCCCGTGAAGCCGCGACGGGCAAGGTCAAGTGGGCCTATCAGGTCACTCCGCACGACCAGTGGGGGTACGACGCATCGAACGAGAACATCCTGGCCGACCTCACCATTGCGGGGAGGCCGGTCAAAGCCTTGGTCCATTTCGACCGGAATGGATTTGCCTACACGATCGACCGAACCATCGGGCGGGTCCTGTTGGCCGAACGATTCGGTCCCGCCAACTGGACGTCAAGAATCGACCTCGGAAGCGGGCAACCGGTGGTCGATCCGAGGTTCGCGCAGAAGACGGGAACCACCACCGGGATTTGTCCAGCGGCAGCGGGAACCAAGGGTCTCAACCCCGGTAGTTTCTCGCCGGCGACGACGCTTTTCTATGTCCCAGTAGGTAATCTCTGCATGGACCTGACCCCGACCCCGGTGGCGTTCATTCCCGGAAAAGCCTACCTCGGCGCGACGATCAAGATGACGTCGGCGGCCGGACCGAACCGAGGCCGGGTCATCGCCTGGGACGCCGGCACCGGCTCGGTGGCGTGGCAGGCCCAGGAAACGTACCCGGTGACCGGGGGGATTCTGTCCACAGCGGGCGGCCTCGTCTGCTACGGCACGATGGACGGCTGGCTGAAGGCCGTCGATGCCAAATCCGGAGTGGAATTGTGGCGGTTCAAAGCCCCGTCGGGCATCGTGGGCAGTCCGATCAGCTTTGCCGGGCCGGACGGCAAACAGTACATCGCCGTCTTGGCCGGGCTGGGCGGATGGATCGGGCTGGGCGCCAACGGGGCGTTTCCGAAGTTGTCCGAGATCAGCACCCCCGGCGGCACGTTGATCGTATTCGGATTGTGACGCGGCGCTACCCGAGGCTGCCGGTGGTGGCTCTGCTGATCGGTTGCGCCCCCCCGCCGCCTGGTGCCGAAGTCCGCCGGCCTGAACACGTTCGCCAACCGGGGTTCTTTCGAGATTTGCCGGTCGGTGAAAGCTCCGGAGTCACCGCGAGCCGAACGATGCCAGGCCGATTCTGGACCCTCAACGACTCGGGCAACGCTCCCGTTTTGTTCTCGTTCGACTCGACCGCGGAGCCGGTTGGTTTCGTCAACCTGAACGGGGCGACCAACGTGGACTGGGAGGCGATCTCGGCCGGCCCCTGCTCTGGCTCCTGGTGTCTCTATGTGGCCGATATCGGCGACAATCGTTCGGTCCGGTCCTCGGTGACGATCTACCGCGCCGTCGAGCCCGACCAGCCGGCCCTCGACGCCCATCAAGCCCGGGTGCTTGACTCGCTGGTAGTTCGATACCCTGACGGACCGCATGATGCCGAGGCGCTCGTCGTCACGGATCGCGGCGATATGGCGATCATCACCAAGGGTTGGGAGTCTCACGTCACCGCCTTCTGGATCCCGGCATCGGCCTGGGGAGTCGGACCGGCGGTCGCGAGGCCAATCTGGACCCTGCCGATCATCCCGAGCAGGATCCACCGTCGCTTGGTGACGGACGCGGCTCTTTCTGCCGATGGTGCGACCCTCGCCGTGCGGACCTATGGGGAGATCTACCTGTTTCAGAGAACACCGCAATCGCGGTGGCTCCCCGACCGACCGGCCGGGGTCTGCGATATCGGCGGACTCGAACCCCAGGGCGAAGGGGTTGCTTGGGCAACCCCCACCACGCTCATCATGACCAGCGAAATCCTGGCTCGATCACCGGGACCGGTCACCCTGCTCGAATGCCCCGTTCACTGAGATTGTCGGCGTGGTGGTTCCTCGTCCCGGGGTTGCTTGGGCTCGTCGTCATGCTCGATCGGCCTCGAACGGCAAAGCCCGCCCATCGAGCCGAGTGGCTTACCGCTCGCGACACCGAGCTCCGGACCCTCCGCACCGGCCGAGGCGATACGACGTTGTTCCTGATTCACGGGTTCGGCGAGTCGTTGTTCACCTGGCGAGCGCTGGTCGACCCATTGGCGGCTCACTACCGGGTCGTCGCGGTCGATCTTCCTGGCTTTGGCGGAAGCAGCAAGCCCGATGCGCCGTACTCGGTCAACTCGATGACCGGGCGACTCAGCGACTTCCTCGATCGCCACGTCCGAGGACCGGTCATCGTCGTCGGGCACTCAATGGGCGGGCAACTTGCCGCCGCACTGGCGCTGGCCCGCCCGGACCGAATCAACGCCGCCGTGTTGATTGCGCCGGCCGGGTACGGGCTCGGACTAGCCGGCATTGCCGATACTATCAGCCCCGAAAAAGCCACCGCGATCGGCTGGTACCTCGCGAGCCGGGCCATGCTGCTCCCCGAACACGACGCTGAGTGGCTCGGCGAGCCCGATTCCATCGCATCATACACGCTGATGACCGATCCGAACTATCGGCGGGCCGCCGCGAGAATTCTCGATGAGTTCGACTTTCGCTCGCTCCGGTCCGACTTTGGGAGGATTCGGCAGCCCGTCCTGCTGATCTGGGGCACCCTCGACCCGGTCATCCCATACGTCCTTGCCGACAGCATCCGAGCCCTCCTGGCTTGCGGTCGCCTGGCCCCGTTGTCCGGCGCACTCCATCGACCGCAAGTTGAGACCCCAGATACAGTTACGTCACTAATCCTCGGCTTCGCCAGCCACCCAGGTTGCGCCTGAGCGTCACCCCGCTAGTATTTCCTGGTCGCAACTACTAAATTCGCGCCGTTTTCGGTCCACCTTGACCCATTCGCGCGGGAGCGTCTCCTGGAACTACCTACCCATCATCGAATCCCTCTCGGCTGGCTCCTTCAGCATGGGAATGAAACGGTCAAACTCCGCTCCTACCAAGAGTTTGCGCCTCCGGGAGCAGCATCCATTGAGGTATTGGAGGGCCTCGCGTCGACGGTCCAGAACTCCAAAACCGTCCAAGCGTTGGTGAAGAAGCAGAAGGACACCGGGCTGTGGGGCGGCAACCTGATGGCCCTGACACCATCAGCGAAGGACGGCATCAAGGATATCGGAACCCTGGCGCAGCACCGCCACCTGATCCAGATCGGCTACCCGCGGTCCGGGCGACCGTTCAAACTGGCCGAGCGGGTCTTTTTTCGGCTGCTGTCGCGGGACGACGATCCGGCCCTGCTGTTTGAGAATCAGAAGCTCGCCAAAGAAGGGGCCCCAGCGATCGAATCGATCCGGGAGCACTATCGTGAAGCGGCAACCGCAGCACTGGCCGAGGCCGGGTACCAAGAGGACCCTCGAATCCGCGGCGCGGCCCACAAGGTTGCCTCGAACGTCTCTCAGTTTCTCCGGAGTCCGCTGGCCGAAAAGCCATTCGTCAAATCGGCCGGCAAGGTCATCCTCTCGCCCGAAGCGCACCCGCCGACTTGGTTTTCGGTAGCGATGATTGCGGCGCTGCCCAATCTCCAACGGGAACGGGCCGGGTTCACCGAGCGGCTGGGGCAGTATTTGGCCGAGTCGGCGCCGAAGAAGGCCTTCGCGCTGATGATCGGAAAAAAGGCGGTCAAGTCGGATCATCTGCTGCTCGGCGACCCGATTGAAGCGGACAACAAAGGCAATGCCAAGGACATCCCGTTGGCACTCTACACGATCGAGTTGCTGGCCCGGTTGGGGGCTCTGCACACGGCCCCCGTTGCCACCAAAGTTCTGACTCGTCTGTTGTCGGAGTGCGACCAACGCGGGGTGTGGGAGCCCAAGGGGCTCAAGGCGCAACCGAAGCCGTCCCACAAAATCACGTACCACTGGTACCCGCTGCATCCGGAGGGCAGGGAACCCGAGTCCCGCGCGGTCGATGTCACCTTCCGGCTGGCCCTGATCGCCAAGCTGCTCGGTTGGCAGCTCGAAACCGTCTGACGATCCGATGGCTGGATCGCTCGACCTGACCGGATTCGGATTCACGCCGACCGAGAGCCTGGTGTACGAGGTTCTGATTCGAGGGGGGCCGGGCACGGGTTACGCGATCGCCCGATCGGCGGGACTGGCCCGAGCCAACGCGTACAGCGCCTTGGAGGGGTTGGTCACGAAGGGGGGCGCGCGGGTCGAGGAAGGGCGCCCGAAACGATATCGTCCCGAACCGCCCGCCACCCTGGTGGCGCGGATCATCGACTCGCAGGGGCAAGCGCTCGAAACCCTCACGGCCGTGCTGGCCGGTATCTCGATTCCGCCCAGTCCAACTCTGGTGGAACTCAGTTCCGCTCGCGGTGCGCTGCAACTCCTGTCTCACGAAATCGCCCGGGCACAGGACAGTGTGTCGCTGGTGATTCCAGTCGATGGCTATCCGGTTCTGGTTCCAGCTCTTCGGAAAGCCTCATCGACGGGGGTCCGGATGGAACTGCTCGCGCCGGCGCCGGTGGAATTGGCATTTGCCAGCGTCGGGCTGATTCGCGAAGCCACCTCGTGGCCGGGTGACCCCATCCTGTTCGTGGTCGACGATCGCGGGGCGATCCTCGCCGGTCGCACCGGCGATCAGGTTGGCGGGCATTGGGGGACCGACCCCGTGTTCATCGCGGCCACCCGAACCATCATTCAGTCGTTCCGCTCCACTCAGTGACCGGGGCGGCTGAGTTCTTCGAAGAGCTCCGGCGCGAATATCTCGCGGAGGCCCCAGCCCGCTTGAGTGAGATGCGAAAGGACCTCGCGGCCTGGGCCGCCGGGGAACCGGAGGCCGCCAACTCTTTGAAAGTTCGTTTCCACCGGTTGGCAGGCTCGGGTGGCAGCTACGGTTTTCCCGATATCAGCCAGCTAGCCCGAACGACCGAACGGTGGATCGGGGCGAACCCAAACCCGGATCCGGCAGGGGCCGCCCACGTCGAGTCGGCGATTGCGGCGTTGGCATCAATCTTCGATCAGGGGGCCGTCGCGGTCGGCCTTCCGCAAATGGCCCAGCCCAAACCTCGGGCGTTCGGCTGGCAGGCCCTGCTGCTGGGCGCTTCTGGTGAGTTGGCCGATCAGATCGAGGCGACCCTATCCGACGCCCAGTACACCGTCCAGCGCAAGCCGCTCGGCTTCGACCCCAAGGCAATCCCGGTGTCGGAACGACCGGACGTGGCCGTCATCCTCGGCACGACCGGGGCCGAAACCGAGGGAGAGATCGGGACGTGGGCAGCCCCCGGCGCCACCCGGCCTCCCTCGGTGGTCTGGGTGTCGCGGGGCGAGTCCGCCGACCCACTGGCCGAGCCTTATGCGAGCCTCGACGCCATCATCGGCGCCGGCAATGTCGAATCGGACTTGCTGAGCTTCGTCAGGGCGCTGGGACGAGCGGCGACCGCTCCCCGCTCGATCCTCGTGGTCGACAGCGACGACGCCGGGGCGACTCGGACGCTGGTCAATGCCCTCGATGGGGCGGCCGTCCGGGTCACCATCGTCGCCGGGGGGCAGGCGGCCCGCGCCGCGCTCGAGCACGAGGCCTGGGATCTGATCGTGACGGATTGGCAGATTGCCGCAACGACCGGCCCGGCGCTGATTCGGTGGATCCGAAGCCGACCTCACTACCGCCTAACGCCGGTCGTGGTCTTCGCGGCCCAGATGTCCGACGACGAGCGCCTAGCTGCCATCCGCGCGGGTGCCGACGACGTCCTGATCAAGGCATCGGCCACGTCGTATGTGGCCCAAGCCCTGTTGGCGCGAATCGAGCGGAACCGGGCCATCCGCGCGGTGGCCCACCGGGACGACCTGACGGGTTTGCTCAACCAGGAGGCGGTCCACGAGGAGCTCCAGCGGGCGGTAAGCGCGGCCCGGCGGGGCAACGAATCGGTCGGCTTCCTGATGTTCGACCTCGATCATTTCCGGCGGGTGAACGAGCAGCATGGCTCGGGTGCCGGCGACGGCATCCTGACGCAGGTGGCCCGAGTTCTCTCGGGCGCGGTGCGGTCGAGCGACTTGGTCGCGCGGATGGGCGGCGAAGAATTCGGGATTCTGGTTCGTCGGTGTCGAATCGACGACGCCGCTCGGGTCGCCGAAAAAGCCCGGGCTGCGGTAAGCGACACCCCGTGCCCGATCGGCACGGGCTCGGTCACCGTTCATGTGAGTGGCGGGGTGGCCTGCTATCCCGATCACGGAACGACAGCCGAGGAAATTTTCCGGGCCGCCGATCGCGCCCTCTCCACCGCCAAGCGTACGGGGCGCGACCGGATCGTGGTGGCAGGCTCCTAGTGCGGGTAGCTCGCCGACAACGGGGTCACATCCCGTGGGTTGTCGTCCCCGAAAAGCAGACGTCCCTCCTTGTACGACGCCCCCCGCAACGTCAGCGCGAGCACTTCGCCCAATTCTGTGACCGGATGGATGGTGACTTTCTTTCGAACTTCCTCCGGTAGGTCCGCCAGATCGGCCTCATTGTCCTTCGGAATGATGATGGTAAAGATCCCGGCACGGGTAGCACCGAGGATCTTTTCCTTGAGTCCGCCGATCGGGAGGACCCGGCCCCGGAGGGTGATTTCACCGGTCATTGCGATATCGTGACGAGCCGGCCGCCCCGAGAGGGCCGAGACCAATGCGGTGGCCATCGTGATCCCCGCCGACGGACCATCCTTGGGGACGGCCCCAGCCGGGACATGGATGTGAAGGTCGCGATCGAACATGTCGTCAGGAATCCGAAGCCCGGCGGCATGGGACCGCGAATAGGTCCACGCCGCCCGGGCGGATTCCTTCATGACATCGCCGAGCTGCCCGGTGAGCACCAACTCACCTTTGCCGCGCATCGTCGAGGCTTCGACAAACATGATGTCGCCACCTGCCGGCGTGTAGTACATGCCCGTGGCCACTCCGACCTGGTCGTCACCCGCCATCTTTTCAGGGTGGACCTTGGGCCGGCCGAGGAGATCATCAACCATTTCCTTGGTGACGATCACCGGGCCAACCACCTCGCCGGCCGCGATTCTTCGGGCCACTTTCCGGGACAGCTTGCCGATCTCCCGCTCCAGCTGGCGGACGCCCGATTCTCGGGTGTATTCGCTGATGACATCCATAAGCGCTTCATCGGCGACGACAATGCCCTTGTCCTTGAGGCCGTTTTCCTCGAGCTGGCGCGGAATCAAATACTTCTGGGCAATGACCCGTTTTTCTCCCTCGGTATAGCCCGAAAACTCGACGCTCTCCATTCGGTCGAGCAACGGGCCGGGAATGTTCTGCACGACGTTCGCGGTGCAGATAAAGAGCACCTCCGAGAGGTCGAACGGAACGCCGAGATAGTGGTCGACGAAGCTGTCATTCTGGGCGGGATCGAGGACCTCGAGCAAGGCGGAGGCCGGGTCGCCCTGGAAGGAGACGCCGAGCTTGTCGACTTCATCGAGCAGGAAGACCGGATTCTTGGTTCCGGCCTGTTTCAGGCCCTGGATGATCCGGCCCGGCATGGCGCCGACGTAGGTCCGCCGGTGGCCCCGGATATCGGCTTCATCCCGGGCTCCGCCCAGGGAGATCCGAACGTACTTGCGGCCCATCGAACGGGCGATCGACTTGGCGACCGAGGTCTTGCCGACCCCCGGCGGTCCAATGAACAGCAGGATCGGACCCCGAGCCTTGTCGTCCGGGTTGCCGGCCGACGACTTTTTCGGGGCCAGCGTGGCCGGCTCGAACTCGCCGGTTGCAGTGATGTCACCCGACTCGGCCCCGGTGAGCTTCTCGTCGCGGGCAGCGGCCGCGGCCGCCGCGGTCTTCTCTTCGGCTTGCTTAAGCTGACGGACCGCCAGGAACTCGAGGACCCGGTCTTTCACGTCACCGAGGGCGTAGTGGTCGGCCTCGAGAATATCGGCCGCTGCTTTCAAGTCGAGGTGTTCTTCGGACCGGTTGCTCCAGGGCAACTCGGCGATCCACTCGAGGTAGGTCCGAATGACC
>JAYTTT010000204.1:0-7883 GCA_043744895.1 Gemmatimonadota bacterium
CTGCAATCCTAACCCTCCCCCCACCCCAAAAACCACCCACCCACCACCCCGTCACTCAATCGTTGCACTCAACACCCCGAACCGCCCCAAGTCGCTTGCTGGCACCGCCTTCTAGACGTAGACTCAAGCCAATCCCACCCTCGCACCAACCTTTCGGGGAGCTGCCATGAAGCATTCGATCACCCTCAAGGTCAACGGGACCGCCCACGCCGTCGACGTGGAGCCCCGCGCCCTCCTCGTCCACGTCCTCCGCGATACCCTGAACCTCACCGGCACCCACGTCGGCTGCGACACCAGCCAATGCGGCGCCTGCACCGTCCACCTGAACGGCCGCGCCGCCAAGAGCTGTACCGTCCTGGCCGTCCAAGCCGACGGCGCCGAGATCACCACCATCGAAGGGATGAGCACCGCCGCCGGCCTCCACAAACTCCAAGCCGCCTTCTGGGAAAAACACGGACTCCAGTGCGGCTTCTGCACCCCCGGCATGATCATGACCGCGGCCGACCTCCTGGCCTCGAATCCAAGCCCGACCGAAGCAGAAATCCGCCACGCCCTCGAGGGCAACTACTGCCGCTGTACCGGCTACCAGAACATCGTCGAGGCGGTGAAAACCGCCGCGGCGAGCTAAGGGGGCATCCATGCCAACGCTATTCGGCTCCGGCATCAAACGCCGCGAAGACCCCCGGTTCCTCTCCGGCACCGGGCTCTTTACCGACGACGTCAAACTCCCCGACCTGGCCTACGCGGCCGTGGTCCGAAGCCCCTACGCCCACGCCACAATTACCAAAATCGACGTCGAGGCGGCCCGGAAAGCACCCGGGGTCATTGCGGTCATTACCGGCAAAGACCTCGTCGGCAAGGTCGGAACGGTGCCCTGCGCCTTCAACGTCCCCGGCTGCGGGCTGATCACCCCACCCCACCACATGCTGGCCGTCGATAAGGTCCGCTACGTCGGCGACGGGGTGGCCCTGATCGTGGCCGAGTCGCGCGCGGCGGCCCGGGACGCGGTCGACCTGGTGGACGTGGACTACGAACCGTTAGGTGCCACGGTCGACCCGGAAAAGGCCACCCAACCCGGCGCGCCGCAGCTCCACGCCGAGGTGCCGAACAATGTCGCGTTGACCTGGGTGGTGGCGGGCGGAGACGCGGAGGCGGCGTTTGCGAGCGCCCCGGTCAAGGTCAAGCTCCGGATCGTCCAGCAACGGTTGCTGCCCACCGCCATGGAGCCCCGCGCCGCGGTGGCCACGTTCAACAAGGCCATGGGTCAGTTGACCCTCTGGACCACCAGCCAGAACCCCCACATTCACCGGTTCCTCTGCTCCCTGATGCTCGGCCTGCCCGAGCACAAGATCCGGGTCATCTCGCCCGATGTCGGCGGCGGGTTCGGCAGCAAAATTCCGGTGTACCCCGATGAGGCGCTGGTGAGCTACGCGGCCATGACGTTAGGCCGCTCGGTCAAATGGACCGAAGACCGCTCCGAGAATTACCAGGCGACGACCCACGGCCGCGATCACATCGAGTACGTCGAGATGTGCGGCACCAAGGACGGCACCATCACCGGCATCCGCACCAAGGTCTACGCCGGGCTCGGCGCTTACGCCTCGACCGCGGCACCGGGCGTGCCGACCATTCTCCACGGGCTGATGTACTCGGGCGCCTACATGATCCCGAACATCCACGGAACCATCATCGGGGCCTACACCTCGACCGCGCCGGTCGACGCCTACCGCGGTGCCGGCCGCCCCGAGGCCACCTTCTTGATCGAACGGCTGGTCGACACCTTTGCCCGCGAACTGAAGCTCGACCCGGTCGAGGTCCGGCGGAAAAACCTGATCCCGAAGGAAAAGATGCCGTACACGGTGGCGACCGGCATCACCTACGACTCCGGCGACTACCACACCGCGTTCGACAAGGCGTTAGGCCTGATCGACTACCAGGGCTTCCGGGAGGAACAAGCCAAGGCCCGGAAGGCCGGCAAGTATTTGGGCATCGGGGTCTCCAGCTACACCGAAATCTGCGGGCTCGGACCAAGCCAAGTGGCCGGCCAGATCGGGTTCGGCGGCGGGCTCTACGAGTCGGCCATCGTCAGGGTCTACCCGACCGGTATGGTCCGGGCCTACATCGGCACCCGCCCCCACGGCCAGGGCGAAGAGACCACCTTTGCCCAGATCGTGGCCGACGAGTTCGGCGTGCCGGTCGAAAACGTCGAAATCGTGGCGGGCGACACCGACAATACCGCCCAGGGCTGGGGCACCTACGGGAGCCGAACCACCGCCGTCGGCGGGGCCGCCCTCAAGAACGCCGCGGTCAAGGTCAAGGAAAAGGCCAAGAAACTGGCCGCCCACCTGCTCGAGGCCAACGAGAACGACCTCGAATGGAACGAGGGCAAGTTCCAGGTCAAAGGCTCGCCCGCCCAGTCGAAATCGTTCGGCGAGCTGGCCCTGATGGCCAACGTTGCCTGGAACATGCCCGCGGGCATGGAGCCCGGCCTCGAAGCCAGCGCCTTCTTCGATCCGACCAACTTCGTGTTCCCCTACGGGACTCATGTCTCCACCGTGGAAGTGGACATCGAGACGGGAGACACCAAAATCCTCCGCTATGTCTGCGTCGACGACTGCGGCCCCCACATCAACCCGATGATCGTCGAAGGCCAAGTCCACGGCGGGGTGATCCAAGGGATCGGCGAAGCGATGCAGGAAATCGCCATCTACACCGACGACGGCCAGCTCGCGACCGGCACGATGATGGACTACGCGGTGCCCAAGGCCAGCCAAATGCCCCGGGTCGAGTCCCACTACACCTACACGCCGTCGCCGGTGAACCCGTTAGGCGTGAAGGGCATCGGCGAGGCGGGCACGATCGCCTCCGTGCCCTGCATTGTCAACGCCGTGGTCGACGCCTTGAGCCCGCTCGGCATTACTCACATCGACAAACCGCTGACTCCGGCCCGCGTCTGGGCCGCGATTCAGCAGGCGAAGGGAGGGGCCCAGTGATTCCGGTTGCTTTCGACTACGTCCGCGCCAAAACCGTGCGCGACGCGCTGAACGCCCTGTCCACCGGCGAGGCCAAACTGCTGGCCGGGGGACACAGCCTGATTCCGTTGATGCGGTTCCGGTTGGCCCAGCCGGCCAAGCTGGTCGACATTGGCGGGCTCGAGGAGCTGAAGGGCATCGACGTGAAGGGCAAAGGGCTCCGGATCGGCGCCGCCACCACCTACCGCGACATCCTCGACTCGGGCGCCGTGAAGGAACGGGCCCCGCTCTTGGCCGAGGCAACCCATACCATTGCCGATACCCAGGTGCGGAACCGGGGCACCATCGGCGGCGGGTTGGCCCACGCCGACCCGGCCAGCGACATGCCGGCCGTGATGATGGCCTTGGACGCCACCTTCAATCTCCGGTCCAAGGCCGGGAAGCGATCGGTCCCGGCCCGAGAATTCTTCCAGGGCGCCTTCGCCACCGACTTGAAGGACGACGAGATCTTCTACGAGATCATCGTCCCCGCCCCGCCGAAGAAATCCGGCTCGGCGTATGTCAGTTTCGAACAGAAGGCCTCGGGGTACGCGATCGCGGCCGCCGCGGCCGTGGTCATCAAGAGCCGGAAGACTATCACCGGGGTCACGCTCGCCATCACAGGTGTGGGTGACAAGGCCTTCCTGGCCGACGCCTCGGCGGCGGTCGGCACTCATGGTGAAGACGCCGAGTTGGACGCGGCGGTGGCCGGGATTCTGAACGGGATCGACGTCAACGCCGATATTCATGCCTCGGCGGAGTATCGGTCGCACTTGGCGCGGGTGGCGGCCAAGCGGGCCATTCAGACCGCGTTAGGCCGGGCCGGCTGACGGTCCACGCGATTGTCCTGGCAGCTGGCGCCGGAACCAGGTTCGGCGCCGAGACCCCGAAGCTCTTGGCCCCGTGGCGAGGACGACCGCTGATCGAGCACGTCCTCGCCACGCTCGCGTCGGCTCAGCAGGAAGGGCTCGTCTCGGAAGTATTCGTGGTCTACCCGCCTGAGTATCAGACCATCGGCACGCTGGCGCATGAGGCGGGCTTCGATGCCGTTTTGGTATCGCGGTCGCGGCCGGCCATTTCGGAGACCATCAAGGCCGGAATGGTGACGATGACGGCCATGCATGACCTCCGGGCCGTCAGCGGCGTGCTACTGGTGTTAGGCGACCAACCGAAGATCACGGTCGACGCGATCCGGGCGGTGATCGGCCGAGCGGGGGGGTCGCCGGCCGCGCTGGTGCGGCCCCGGTACGCCGACGCGCCGGACGAGCCGGGTCACCCGGTCTTAGTGGGCCGGGTCCATTTTGGGTTGCTCGACGCCACCGAGGGCGACCACGGACTCGATGCGGTGGTCAAGCAGCAGGGCCGGGAATGGCGATATGTCGACCTGCCCGGTCACAATCCCGATGTCGATACCAAGGCCGATCTCACTAACCTGTAACAGGTTACCACATCAGAACGGTCGGATTGATCCAATCTTCGGTGATTGGGTACTGGAGACCTGCCCCCGCCCGCTACTATTGCAGTCGAAAGTCAGAATAGGTGATTGACTTGACCATGGTCGGTGACTATGGTAATATCACACATGACAAACAAGCTGAAGGAGACCATGCCGATCTCTGAGTTCAAGGCTACCTGCCTCGCCGTCCTCGACCGGGTCCATCGCACCGGAACGCCGATCATCGTCACTCGCCGAGGCGAGCCGATAGCGGAGGTGATCCCTCCGACCACGGCAAGCGCGGGTGCCGGGTGGCTCGGCGCCATGCGCGGCACGGCCGTCATCGCCGGCGATCTGGTGGCCCCCGCGGCCGGTCCTGATGCCTGGGAAGCCCTCGGTTCGTGAGGCTCCTCCTCGACACCCACATCTGGCTCTGGGCGCTCCTCGAGCCGGAGCGGTTGTCGCCCGCGGTGCGAGCGGCGCTCGAATCGGCCGACAGCGAGTTGTGGCTGTCACCGATCAGCGTGTGGGAGGCGCTGCTGCTCGCGGAACGGGGACGGCTGTCGCTCAGCGCGCCGCTCGAGCAGTGGATCGAGCAGATGGTCCGGGCCATTCCAAGGCGCGAGGCGTCCCTGACCCACGATATCGCGGTGGCGAGCCGCCGCCTAACGTTGCCCCATCAGGATCCGGCCGACCGGTTCCTCGCCGCGACGGCCCTGGTTCTTGGGCTGACGCTGGTGACGGCGGACGAACGGATGCAGCACTCGCCGGACTACGCCGTGATGGCCAATTGACGCCGCGCTTGTGAGATTCCCCGAATGCGAATGAGTTTTGGCGGGGCCCCGGAGATTCGGGCCAGCCGCGCCCAAGTCTGGCACGCGTTGATGAACCCGAACGTCGTGGCGGCCACGGCGCCGGCCATCGAATCGGTCGAAACCATCGACGCCACCCATTTCAATGTCATCGCCGCCCTCGGAGTCGGTTCACTCAAGCTCCGGTTCAAACTGACCGCCGAGCTGTTCGATATCGTCGAGGGACAGACCGCCAAGATGCGGGTCCGGGGTAAGGCGCCGGGGTCGACCCTCGACGCCACGACCTCGTTTCGGTTGGACGACGGGCCCGGCGGGATCACGCTCAACTGGACCGCCGACAGTGAAGTCGGCGGCACCGTGGCCAGCGTCGGGGCCCGGCTGCTTGAAGGTACCGCCAGAAAGCTGACGGCCGAGTTCTGGCACGACTTCGCCGAAGCGGTCTCGGCGTCGGCCGCGACGTCGTGACCAGTCCGTTCGGCACAGTCGCCGATCTCGAACAGGGCTTTGCGGCCCAGGGCTACCTGGCCGATGTCGACCTCGCGACGGCCCTGTTCCTGGCCTTGAAGCTCGGCCGGCCGTTGTTTCTGGAAGGCGAGGCAGGGGTCGGGAAGACCGAACTGGCTCGGACCCTGGCCGCCGTCACCGGTGGCGAGTTGATCCGGCTCCAGTGTTACGAAGGCATCGACGCCGCCACGGCGTTGTACGAATGGGACTACCCCCGCCAGATGCTCGAGATCCGGTTGCTCGAAGCCCGCGGCGAGGCCGGCAACGCCCAAACCAAGAACATCTTCGGGCCGGAGTTCCTGGTTCGCCGACCGTTGCTCCGGGCCATCGAATCGGTGAGTGCGGTGCCGCCGGTGTTGCTGATCGACGAAATCGACCGGGCCGACGAGGAGTTCGAGGCCTTCCTCCTCGAACTGCTGGCCGATTTCGCGATTACGATCCCGGAACTCGGCACGATCAAAGCCCGGATCAAGCCGTTCGTGATCCTGACCAGCAACCGGACCCGGGAAGTGCACGACGCCCTGAAGCGGCGGTGCTTCTATCACTGGATCGACTATCCGTCGGCCGGCCGGGAGTTGGCGATTCTGAAAGCCCGGCTGCCGGACCTGCCCGACCGGCTGGCCGCCGAGGTGGTGGCGTTCGTCCAGCGGCTCCGGACCTCGGACCTGTCGAAACTGCCGGGTGTGGCGGAGACGATCGACTGGGCCGCGGCGCTCGAGTCGTTAGGCGCTCGCCAGCTCGGCTCCGAAGACATCGATCGAAGCCTCGGCGTGCTGCTCAAGTATCAGGAGGACGTGAGCCGGATCCGCGGCGACGCGGCTCGGTCGCTCTTGGCCGAGATCAACGCGGGCCGGTAGTCGATGATCGGAGCGAACCTGGTGACCTTCGGCCGGCTCCTGCGCCGGGCGGGGCTCCACGTGACTCCCGACTCCACCCGGCTGTTCGGCCAAGCGATCGACACCGTGGGATTCGACCGGAAAGCGGCGGTCCAGGCGGCCGGCCGCTCCATTTACGTCCGCCGCCGGGAGGACCGGGAGACCTACGACCGGGCCTTCGGCCTGTTCTGGCGCCGGTACGGACCGTTAGGCGACGACGCCCCCGTCTTGCCCCGGATGAATCAGGACCCGGACAAGGCTCCGACCTTTCCGGCCGCCGCCCCGCCGAGCGAATTCGGCATCGACGACGGGCCGGCCACCGCCGAACCAACCTGGGCCAGCGCCAGCGAAAAGCTCAAGCACGCCGACTTCGCCTCCTTGACGCCCGCCGAGGCCCGCGATGCGCTGGCGATGCTGGCGGCGCTCCGGCCGGCCCTGCCCCGCCGGCGGTCGCGGCGGTGGGTGGCCTCACGGCACCGGGGTCAGCGTCCGGCCCGAGCGCGAATGCTCCGGGCCGCCCTCCGAACGTTCGGCGAACCGATCCGCTGGGATTGGGTCGCCCATCCCAAGCGCCCCCGGCCGATCGTGATGATTTGCGACATCAGCGGCTCAATGGAGCGGTACAGCCGGCTGATGCTTCGGTTTGCGCACGCGATCGGCCAGTCGGGCGCGCCGGTCGAGGTGTTTGTCTTCGGGACCCGGCTGACCCGGATCACCCGGGAGCTTCGGGTTCGCGATCCCGACTCGGCGCTGGCTCGGGTTGGTGCTACCGTGGTGGATTGGAATGGCGGCACCCGGATCGGCGAGAGCCTGCGCGAACTCAACCGTCGATGGGTAAGGCGGACGATTCGGAGCGGGTCGGTGGTGCTGCTGATGTCGGACGGCTGGGAGCGGGGGGATGTGGCTGTGCTCGGTGCGGAGATGGCCAAACTCCGGCGGTCGTGTCACCGGCTCTACTGGCTCGATCCGCTGGCGAGCCAGGCGGGTTTCAAACCCGAGGTCGAGGGGTTGAGGACCGCGTTGCCGTATGTCGATGGGTTGCTGCCGTGTGCATCGGTGGCGTCACTCGAGGATTTGGCCGGCAAGGTTTTTTCCTAACTTGTACTCGGTGACCGAAAGCCGAATATTTGCGACGTCTCATGAATCGGGAGCGGCGCAATGGGATGGTTCGAACGCGGTTTGCGGTATCTGTTTATGGCGCTGTTCGGGATCCTGTTCGAGCGCCAGCACCAGGAACACGCCCCCG